>NZ_PTRX01000004.1:0-234806 GCF_002966045.1 Escherichia sp. MOD1-EC5189
CTAGTCTAAAAACTAGTATTAAGACTATCACTTAAATAAGTGATATTGGTTGTCTGGAGATTCAGGGGGCCAGTCTAGTGTCTTTGGCAACCGATAGCTGTATTTTATCTTTTTTGTATAATGTCTCCTGTGAAAAATCTCTTTCCACATTATTTAAATAAACAGAGATCCAGATTAAATACCTGAGTATAAAATCTCTTCTGATGTTTGATTGATTTGAATGTTCGTAAGCTATATCACTTACTCAATCCATTTTACCCAGAGTCATAAAATAGAGTGTCTGTTGATCTCATTTTCATATTCCTTTCAGACTGAAGTGCATTTTCATCACCCGATGTGAAAGAACTGAAGTGATGTTTGCCATAGATTACGAGATGCCCAGTCTCATTGACTATCGTGGTGCACCTTTATACCTGTTATACCAGATCAAAAATCACGCAATCCATACAACAAAACCAGATTTGCAATTCGCGTCACAAAATATGTCGATCTTTTTCTAAGAGGAAGATGCCATGTGAAGCCAGACGAACACTTGCGGTGGTCTTCAAAAACTAAAGGTTTTCTTTTAACCATCTGTTTTATAGATAATTTATTTAGAATCTAAACAAGGAAAGCTTTGCAAGCTAACTCAGTGAGCTTGGTGAAAATAAGTGTTTACCCGCCATCAGGCTGAGCATAATTCTCATCATGAAATATGTTTCCAGGTTTGTGGCTTGTAACTGGTCACTTCTGAAGTCGATCTGGAGAGGCTTGTTGATGATGGTGTTTTCAGGATGATGCTTCACTTAGTTTGTTTGCCGTATCGCCCGGCGAATAGCTGTGATTGAGGAAGGTTTAAGTCGTAGTGACCAAAGCCATATTTACCAATGAATGTAGATGAAAAAGCGTCGCCTGCTTTCCCCCATATCTCCATGATAAAAAGGAATATAACAATCTCATGGCGTGAGTTGACGAACCAGGCAGGAATAATCGCTAGGGACCTAAGAATTAGCATGATAATAGACGCTAAGAAATTACTGCGTTCCATGAAATAGCCATTTTGTGGCAAATGCAGTTGACTAATAATGTCATATGTGAGACGGCTAGTTGAACGAATATTAAATTTTGCTGAATTTTTTATGTTGATTTTACTTGTTACAGAACATATCACATGATATATAGATAAGATT
Source organism: Escherichia sp. MOD1-EC5189 (assembly GCF_002966045.1). Lineage (NCBI taxonomy): Bacteria > Pseudomonadati > Pseudomonadota > Gammaproteobacteria > Enterobacterales > Enterobacteriaceae > Escherichia > Escherichia sp. MOD1-EC5189. The sequence goes on from NZ_PTRX01000004.1 coordinate 1,170, forward strand.
AGTTGCATTAATGATGAGGGTTATTATTAGATTCGTATCACATTGATAAATATATAAAGGTACATAGCATGCAAGAGCATGGCGTTTGTATGGCAAAGTTATTATAAGTAACTATCGCTACTCCATTTAAGTTCACTCAGAAGAACTGGTCCACTTACGTTAATTATTAAGCAAACGTTCGCTTTTATAAACATAATCAGGATTAAAATGTTGGATTATTGCTAACCCAGCACAGCTAGTGCGCGTCTGTAATTATAAGGGAAAACGATGAAGAATAAGGCTGATAACAAAAAAAGGAACTTCCTGACCCATAGTGAAATCGAGTCACTCCTTAAAGCAGCAAATACCGGGCCTCATGCAGCACGTAATTATTGTCTGACTTTGCTTTGTTTTATTCATGGTTTCCGGGCGAGTGAAATTTGCCGATTGAGGATTTCGGATATTGATCTTAAGGCAAAGTGTATCTATATCCATCGATTAAAAAAAGGCTTTTCAACAACGCACCCGCTATTGAACAAAGAAGTTCAGGCTTTAAAAAACTGGTTGAGTATACGTACTTCTTATCCGCATGCTGAGAGCGAGTGGGTATTTTTATCACGTAAGGGGAACCCGCTTTCTCGGCAACAGTTTTACCATATTATCTCGACTTCTGGTGGTAATGCTGGGTTATCACTGGAGATTCATCCGCATATGTTACGCCATTCGTGTGGTTTTGCTTTGGCGAATATGGGAATAGATACACGACTTATCCAGGATTATCTTGGGCATCGCAATATTCGTCATACTGTCTGGTATACCGCCAGCAATGCAGGGCGTTTTTACGGCATCTGGGATAGAGCCAGAGGACGACAGCATCACGCTGTTTTATAGAGATAGATGAGATACCAGGGATGGTGTTAAAAAATACATTATTCTTACGATATATCAAAAATGATTAACCATTTATTAATTGATGTTATTGTAAGTGTGATTCTTAATTATCATAATAAACATTAAGTTAACCATATCCATACAAAATACAATGGTTTATGTTCTTCAAAATAAATAAACAAAATAATTCATAAATTTACACATCACTCAAGTTCTCCTGTTTCTGCACTTTTTTCTTTATTTTTTAAGCAACTGGAAGTTAATCCGCTGCAATCTATTGTTATATTGAATCAAATCAATGAAAATAGATGTTGTCACATCAGTGATATTTTATTTTTGTATGATATTTAATGTAATTGACTGATAGCCACATAACTTCCTGTGTGGTTATCTTTTTATCTATTGGGCTAATTTTAACCGATCGAGGTTTCCTATAGGTATTCATTCAAATATATCTCAGTCAGGAGTACTACTATTGTGAGTAAACGTCGTTATCTTACCGGTAAAGAAGTTCAGGACATGATGCAGGCGGTTTGTTACGGGGCAACGGGAGCCAGAGATTATTGCCTAATTTTGTTGGCATATCGGCATGGGATGCGTATTAGTGAACTGCTTGATCTGCATTATCAGGATCTTGACCTTAACGAAGGTCGAATAAATATTCGCCGACTGAAGAACGGATTTTCTACCGTTCACCCGTTACGTTTTGATGAGCGTGAAGCTGTGGAGCGCTGGACCCAGGAACGTATTAACTGGAAAGGCGCTGACCAGACCGACGCCATATTTATTTCTCGCCGCGGGAGTCGACTTTCTCGCCAGCAGGCCTATCGCATTATTCGCGATGCCGGTATTGAAGCTGGAACCGTGACGCAGACTCATCCTCATATGTTAAGGCATGCTTGCGGTTATGAACTGGCGGAGCGTGGTGCAGATACCCGTTTAATTCAGGATTATCTCGGGCATCGAAATATTCGCCATACTGTGCGTTATACCGCCAGTAATGCTGCACGTTTTGCCGGATTATGGGAAAGAAATAATCTCATAAACGAAAAATTAAAAAGAGAAGATGCCTGATGTAACTTATTGATAATAATATGAAAAGATAAAGAAATATAAGACAATTGGGGCCATTTTGACTCATAGAGGAAAGCATTACGCACGAACTTTCTTAGTTTATTATTTGGATTTATATTCTGTTAATACATTATTTTATAGATTTTTATATTGAACGCGGTAGTTTTTGGAGAGATGAATGAGGAAGTTGCTTCGAGACACAGAAACGTTAGCTTTACCTATAGCGGAGGTGATGTGAAATTAATTTATAAGAGAAACAATTTACATATCAAACAGTTAGTTGCTTTATGTCGTTTTTTTATATTTTTATGCTTGAGAACAAATACAAAACTTTTTTATGATATGGACAGTTTGGCCCCAAATGTTTCATCTTTTGGGGAAGAACTGTGCAGTGTTGGCAGTCCAATTCGTTTCAAAACAAAGTGTACAGAACGACTGCCCATGTCGATTTAGAAACAGTTTTTTTAAAGGAAAGCAGCATGAAAATTAAAACTTTGGCGATCGTTGTTCTGTCGGCTCTGTCCCTCAGTTCCGCAGCGGCTCTGGCCGATACTACGACGGTAAATGGTGGGACCGTTCACTTCAAAGGGGAAGTTGTTAACGCCGCTTGCGCAGTTGATGCAGGCTCTGTTGATCAAACCGTTCAGTTAGGACAGGTTCGTACCGCTAGCCTGAAGCAGACTGGAGCAACCAGCGCTGCCGTTGGTTTTAACATTCAGCTGAATGATTGCGATACCACTGTTGCTACAAAAGCCGCTGTTGCCTTCTTAGGTACGGCAATTGATGCTACGCATACTGATGTACTGGCTCTGCAGAGTTCTGCTGCAGGTAGCGCAACAAACGTTGGTGTGCAAATTCTGGACAGAACCGGTGCTGCGCTGGCGCTGGACGGTGCGACATTTAGTGCAGAATCAACCCTGAATAACGGTACTAACACCATTCCGTTCCAGGCGCGTTACTTTGCAACCGGTGCCGCAACCCCAGGTGCTGCTAATGCGGATGCGACCTTCAAGGTTCAGTATCAATAACCTACCCAGGTTCAGGGACGTCATTACGGGCAGGGATGCCCACCCTTGTGCGATAAAAATAACGATGAAAAGGAAGAGATTATTTCTATTAGCGTCGTTGCTGCCAATGTTTGCTCTGGCCGGAAATAAATGGAACACCACGTTGCCCGGCGGAAATATGCAATTTCAGGGCGTCATTATTGCAGAAGCTTGCCGGATTGAAGCTGGTGATAAACAAATGACGGTCAATATGGGGCAAATCAGCAGTAACCGGTTTCATGCGGTTGGGGAAGATAGCGCACCGGTGCCTTTTGTTATTCATTTACGGGAATGTAGCACGGTGGTGAGTGAACGTGTGGGGGTGGCGTTTCACGGTGTCGCGGATGGTAAAAATCCGGATGTGCTTTCCGTGGGAGAGGGGCCAGGGATTGCCACCAATATTGGCGTAGCGTTGTTTGATGATGAAGGAAACCTTGTACCGATTAATCGTCCTCCAGCAAACTGGAAACGGCTTTACTCAGGCTCTACGTCGTTACATTTCATCGCCAAATATCGTGCTACCGGGCGTCGGGTTACTGGCGGCATCGCCAATGCTCAGGCCTGGTTCTCTTTAACCTATCAGTAATTGTTCAGCAGATAATGTGATAACAGGAACAGGACAGTGAGTAATAAAAACGTCAATGTAAGGAAATTGCAGGAAATAACATTCTGCTTGCTGGCAGGTATCCTGATGATCATGGCAATGATGGCTGCCGGACGCGCGGAAGCAGGAGTGGCCTTAGGTGCGACTCGCGTTATTTATCCGGCAGGGCAAAAACAAGTACAACTTGCCGTGACAAATAATGATGAAAATAGCACCTATTTAATTCAATCATGGGTAGAAAATGCCGATGGTGTAAAGGATGGTCGTTTTATCGTAACGCCACCTCTGTTTGCGATGAAGGGGAAAAAAGAGAATACCTTGCGTATTCTTGATGCCACAAATAACCAATTGCCACAGGATCGGGAAAGTTTATTCTGGATGAACGTTAAAGCGATTCCGTCAATGGATAAATCAAAATTGACTGAGAATACGCTACAGCTCGCAATTATCAGCCGCATTAAATTGTACTATCGCCCGGCTAAATTAGCGTTGCCACCCGATCAGGCCGCAGAAAAGTTAAGATTTCGTCGTAGCGCGAATTCTCTGACGCTGATTAACCCGACACCCTATTACCTGACGGTAACAGAGTTGAATGCCGGAACTCGGGTTCTTGAAAATGCATTGGTGCCTCCAATGGGCGAAAGCACAGTTAAATTACCTTCTGATGCAGGAAGCAACATTACTTACCGAACAATAAATGATTATGGCGCACTTACTCCAAAAATGACGGGCGTAATGGAATAACGCAGGGGGAATTTTTCGCCTGAATAAAAAAAATTGACTGCCGGGTAATTTTAAACCGGAGGAATAATGTCATATCTGAATTTAAGACTTTACCAGCGAAACACACAATGCTTGCATATTCGTAAGCCTCGTCTGGCTGGTTTTTTTGTTCGGCTCTCTGTTGCCTGTGTTTTTGCCACACAGGCACCTTTGTCATCTGCTGAACTCTATTTTAACCCGCGTTTTTTAGCGGATGATCCCCTGGCTGTGGCTGATTTATCGCGTTTTGAGAATGGTCAAGAATTACCACCAGGGACGTATCGCGTCGATATCTATTTGAATAATGGTTATATGGCAACGCGTGATGTCACCTTTAATACGGGCGACAGTGAACAAGGGATTGTTCCCTGCCTGACGCGCGCGCAACTTGCCAGTATGGGGCTGAATACGGCTTCTGTCTCCGGTATGAATCTGCTGGCGGATGATGCCTGCGTGCCATTAACCTCAATGATCCATGACGCTACTGCGCATCTGGATGTTGGTCAGCAGCGACTCAACCTGACGATCCCTCAGGCATTTATGAGTAATCGCGCGCGTGGTTATATTCCTCCTGAGTTATGGGATCCCGGTATTAATGCCGGATTGCTCAATTATAATTTCAGCGGAAATAGTGTACAGAATCGGATTGGTGGTAACAGCCATTATGCATATTTAAACCTACAGAGTGGGTTAAATATTGGTGCATGGCGTTTACGCGACAATACCACCTGGAGTTATAACAGTAGCGACAGTTCATCAGGTAGCAAAAATAAATGGCAGCATATCAATACCTGGCTTGAGCGAGACATAATACCGTTGCGTTCCCGGCTGACGCTGGGTGATGGTTATACTCAGGGCGATATTTTTGATGGTATTAACTTCCGCGGCGCACAATTGGCCTCAGATGACAATATGTTACCCGATAGCCAAAGAGGATTTGCCCCGGTGATCCACGGTATTGCTCGTGGCACTGCACAGGTCACTATTAAACAAAATGGGTATGACATTTATAATAGTACGGTGCCACCGGGGCCTTTTACCATCAACGATATCTATGCCGCAGGTAATAGTGGTGACTTGCAGGTAACGATTAAAGAGGCTGACGGTAGCACGCAGATCTTTACCGTACCCTATTCGTCAGTCCCGCTTTTGCAACGTGAAGGGCATACTCGTTATTCCATTACGGCAGGAGAATACCGTAGTGGAAATGCGCAACAGGATAAACCCCGTTTTTTCCAGAGTACATTACTCCACGGCCTTCCGGCTGGCTGGACAATATATGGTGGAACGCAACTGGCGGATCGTTATCGCGCTTTTAATTTCGGTATCGGGAAAAACATGGGGGCACTGGGCGCTCTGTCCGTGGATATGACGCAGGCTAATTCCACACTTCCTGATGACAGTCAGCATGACGGGCAATCGGTGCGTTTTCTCTATAACAAATCGCTCAATGAGTCAGGTACGAATTTTCAGTTAGTGGGTTACCGTTACTCGACCAGCGGGTATTTTAATTTCGCTGATACAACATACAGCCGAATGAGTGGCTACAACATCGAAACACAGGATGGTGTTATTCAGGTTAAGCCGAAATTTACCGACTATTACAATCTCGCTTATAACAAACGCGGGAAATTACAGCTCACTGTTACTCAGCAACTCGGACGCACATCAACACTGTATTTGAGTGGTAGCCATCAAACTTATTGGGGAACGAGTAATGTCGATGAGCAATTCCAGGCTGGATTAAATACTGCTTTCGAAGATATCAACTGGACGCTCAGCTATAGCCTGACGAAAAACGCGTGGCAAAAAGGACGGGATCAGATGTTGGCTCTTAACATCAATATTCCTTTCAGCCACTGGCTGCGTTCTGACAGTAAATCTCAGTGGCGACATGCCAGTGCCAGCTACAGCATGTCACACGATCTCAACGGTCGGATGACCAACCTTGCGGGCGTATACGGTACGTTGCTGGAAGACAATAACCTCAGCTATAGCGTGCAAACCGGCTATGCCGGGGGAGGCGATGGTAATAGCGGAAGTACAGGCTACGCCGCGCTGAATTATCGCGGTGGCTACGGCAATGCCAACATTGGTTACAGCCATAGCGATGATATTAAGCAGCTCTATTACGGAATCAGCGGTGGGGTATTGGCTCATGCCAATGGCGTAACGCTGGGGCAGCCGTTAAACGATACGGTGGTGCTTGTTAAAGCACCCGGCGCAAAAGATGCAAAAGTTGAAAACCAGACGGGGGTGCGTACCGACTGGCGCGGCTATGCCGTGCTGCCTTATGCCACAGAATATCGGGAAAATAGAGTGGCGCTGGATACCAATACCCTGGCTGATAACGTCGATTTAGATAACGCGGTCGCTAACGTTGTTCCCACCCGTGGGGCAATTGTGCGAGCAGAGTTTAAAGCGCGTGTTGGGATAAAACTGCTCATGACGCTAACCCACAATAATAAGCCGCTGCCGTTTGGGGCGATGGTCACATCAGAGAGTAGTCAGAGTAGCGGCATTGTTGCGGATAATGGTCAGGTTTATCTCAGCGGGATGCCTTTAGCGGGAAAAGTTCAGGTGAAATGGGGAGAAGAGGAAAATGCTCACTGTGTCGCCAATTATCAACTGCCACCAGAGAGTCAGCAGCAGTTATTAACCCAGCTATCAGCTGAATGTCGTTAAGGGGGCGTGATGAAAAGCAAACCTTTTTATCTTCTGTGCGCTTTTTTGTGGCTGGCGGTAAGTCACGCTTTGGCTGCGGATAGCACGATTACTATCCGCGGCTATGTCAGAGATAACGGCTGTAGTGTGGCCGCTGAATCAACCAATTTTACTGTTGATCTGATGGAAAACGCGGCGAAGCAATTTAACAACATTGGCGCGACGACTCCTGTCGTTCCATTTCGTATTTTGCTGTCACCCTGTGGTAATGCCGTTTCTGCCGTAAAGGTTGGGTTTACCGGCGTTGCAGATAGTCACAATGCCAACCTGCTTGCACTTGAAAATACGGTGTCAGCGGCTGCGGGGCTGGGAATACAGCTTCTGAATGAGCAACAAAATCAGATCCCCCTTAATGCGCCATCCTCCGCGATTTCGTGGACGACCCTGACGCCGGGTAAACCAAATACGCTGAATTTTTACGCCCGGCTAATGGCGACACAGGTGCCTGTCACTGCGGGGCATATCAATGCCACGGCTACCTTCACTCTTGAATATCAGTAACTGGAGATGCTCATGAAATGGCGCAAACGTGGGTATTTATTGGCGGCAATGTTGGCGCTCGCAAGTGCGACGATACAGGCCGCCGATGTCACCATCACGGTGAACGGTAAGGTCGTCGCCAAACCGTGCACGGTTTCCACCACTAATGCCACGGTTGATCTCGGCGATCTTTATTCTTTCAGTCTCGTGTCTGCTGGTGCGGCATCGGCCTGGCATGATGTTGCGCTTGAGTTGACTCATTGTCCGGTGGGAACATCGAGGGTCACCGCCAGCTTCAGCGGGGCAGCCGACAGTACCGGATATTATAAAAACCAGGGGACCGCGCAAAACATCCAGTTAGAGCTGCAAGATGACAGTGGCAACACATTGAATACTGGCGCAACCAAAACAGTTCAGGTGGATGATTCCTCACAATCAGCGCACTTCCCGTTACAGGTCAGAGCATTGACGGTAAATGGCGGAGCCACTCAGGGAACCATTCAGGCAGTGATTAGCATCACCTATACCTACAGCTGAAGCCGAAGAGATGATTGTAATGAAACGAGTTATTACCCTGTTTGCTGTACTGCTGATGGGCTGGTCGGTAAATGCCTGGTCATTCGCCTGTAAAACCGCCAATGGCACCGCTATCCCTATTGGCGGTGGCAGCGCCAATGTTTATGTAAACCTTGCGCCCGCCGTGAATGTGGGGCAAAACCTGGTCGTAGATCTTTCGACGCAAATCTTTTGCCATAACGATTACCCGGAAACCATTACAGACTATGTCACACTGCAACGAGGTTCGGCTTATGGCGGCGTGTTATCTAATTTTTCCGGGACCGTAAAATATAGTGGCAGTAGCTATCCATTTCCTACCACCAGCGAAACGCCGCGCGTTGTTTATAATTCGAGAACGGATAAGCCGTGGCCGGTGGCGCTTTATTTGACGCCTGTGAGCAGTGCGGGCGGGGTGGCGATTAAAGCTGGCTCATTAATTGCCGTGCTTATTTTGCGACAGACCAACAACTATAACAGCGATGATTTCCAGTTTGTGTGGAATATTTACGCCAATAATGATGTGGTGGTGCCTACTGGCGGCTGCGATGTTTCTGCTCGTGATGTCACCGTTACTCTGCCAGACTACCCTGGTTCAGTGCCGATTCCTCTTACCGTTTATTGTGCGAAAAGCCAAAACCTGGGGTATTACCTCTCCGGCACAACCGCAGATGCGGGCAACTCGATTTTCACCAATACCGCGTCGTTTACACCAGCACAGGGCGTCGGCGTACAGTTAACGCGCAACGGTACGATTATTCCAGCGAATAACACGGTATCGTTAGGAGCAGTAGGGACTTCGGCGGTAAGTCTGGGATTAACGGCAAATTACGCACGTACCGGAGGGCAGGTGACTGCAGGGAATGTGCAATCGATTATTGGCGTGACTTTTGTTTATCAATAAAGAAATCACAGGGCTTTGCTAATGCTGGTACCTGAGGCGCTACGCTATCAGACCTAAAAAACCTGCACGTTAGCCCTTTGTAGGCCAGATAAGACGCGGCAGCGTCGCATCTGGCATAAACAAGGCGAATCTGAACAGAGCCTGCCATTGGCAGGCTCTGGTGTTCTTTTACGCTACCATGCTAATAATCAACACAATAATCAGCCCAACCACGGAGTTGACCAGCTCCAGCAGACCCCATGTTTTCAACGTGTCTTTTACTGACAGGTCAAAGTAACCTTTGAACAACCAGAATGAGGCATCGTTAATGTGGGTGAGGGTGTTGGAACCCGCAGCCGTCGCCAGTACCAGCAGCGCCGGATTCACGCCAACCAGTTGACCGGTTGCTGGATCAAGGATTGCAGCACTGATAATCCCGGCGGCAGTCATCGCCGAAACCACACCTTGACCCGTCGCCAGACGAATTAGCACAGTGATCAGCCATGCCATGATGTAGGGCGAGATATTGCCGTGGGACATCAACATGCCGATGGTGTCACCAATGCCGGTGTCGATGATGGTCTGCTTCAGCACGCCGCCCGCGCCAATGATCAGAATCACCATCGCAATGCTTTTTACCGCGCTTTCAAAGGCGTTCATCACCCACTGCATGTCATGACCACGCGCGGTGCCAAAGAGTACGAATGCAACCACCATCGCAATAAACATTGCAATCGGCGATGAACCTATAAAGTTAACGACTTCCCACGCAGGGGTGCCTTTGACCAGCCAGATATTGGCGATAGTGGTAGAGATCATAATGATCGCCGGGATCAGCGGTACCAGAATCGAAACGCCGAAAGAGGGGAGATTATTCATATCCACCGGTTGATCCGCTTTGAGGAATGATGGCGTTGGGCGCTCAAGATTACCGAGGAACTTCGGCAGAATCAGGCCTGCGCAGATTACGCTTGGGATTGTCACCAGTACACCATAGATATAAACCATCCCCATATCTGCACCATAAGCATTCACCAGCGCCACCGGACCCGGCTGCGGAGGGAAAAGTGAATGTGCGGTGGTAGCAGCCGCTACTGCCGGAATAGCCAGTTTCAGGAACGGAATTTTAGCTTCGGCGGCAATGACGATAACCAGCGGCGCTAACATGATAAAGGCCACTTCATAGAACATCGCCAGACCAAAAATCAGGCCGATGATAATCACCGATATCTGGACATAGCGCAGGCCGAGACGCGCCAGCAGCGTATGCGCTATCTGATGGGCCGCGCCGGAGTCGACCATCAATTTACCAATGACCGCACCGAACACAACAATGATTGCCAGTTCCCCCAGCGTGTTGCCGAAGCCCGCTTTCATGGTGTGCAGCAGCGACATCAAATCCATGCCCGCCAACATCCCGACGGACAGCGCCGCCACTAGCAAAGCCACCATTGAATTGATTTTGAACTTCAAATTCAGTACCAGCATCAGGCCGATACCGAATACTACCCAAAGAATGTTAAGCACATGCATAACGTTTTACCTTACCTGGTTGAACCGTTGTTATTTTGGGCGACATGTTATGTAAATTGGTCAACCATTGTTGCGATGAATGTCACACCCTCTGATTAATAACTATCAATTACCCGTTGCTGCAATTTGCAGCAACGAGCGTGCGCGTGAAAATCTTGTGATGTGGTTAACCAATTTTAGAATTCGGGTTGACATGTCTTACCAAAAGGTAGAACTTATACGCCATCTCATCCGATGCAATGCCACGGCTGCGGTCTGGTTGTTCATCCGGATACCTAAACAACTCCGGGATTCCGCGTTTTTTTGCTGTGGAACCCACTATGTGAAAGAGGAAAAATCATGGAACAGACCTGGCGCTGGTACGGCCCTAATGATCCGGTCACTTTAGCTGATGTACGTCAGGCGGGCGCGACTGGCGTGGTTACCGCTTTGCACCATATCCCGAACGGGGAAGTGTGGTCAGTAGAAGAGATCCTCAAACGCAAGGCGATCGTTGAAGACGCAGGCCTGGTGTGGTCTGTCGTAGAAAGCGTGCCAATTCACGAAGATATCAAAACTCATACTGGCAACTACGAGCAGTGGATCGCTAACTATCAGCAAACTCTGCGCAATCTGGCGCAGTGCGGCATTCGCACCGTGTGCTACAACTTCATGCCGGTGCTCGACTGGACCCGTACTGACCTCGAATACGTGCTGCCAGATGGCTCCAAAGCTCTGCGCTTCGACCAGATCGAATTTGCTGCGTTTGAAATGCACATCCTCAAGCGTCCAGGCGCGGAAGCGGATTACACCGAAGAAGAAATTGCTCAGGCCGCTGAACGCTTCGCCACTATGAGCGACGAAGACAAAGCGCGTCTGACCCGTAACATCATTGCCGGTCTGCCGGGCGCGGAAGAAGGCTACACCCTTGACCAGTTCCGTAAGCACCTGGAGCTGTACAAAGATATCGACAAAGCCAAACTGCGCGAAAACTTTGCGGTCTTCCTGAAGGCGATCATTCCAGTTGCGGAAGAAGTTGGCGTGCGTATGGCTGTTCACCCGGACGATCCGCCGCGCCCAATCCTCGGCCTGCCGCGTATCGTTTCCACCATTGAAGATATGCAGTGGATGGTTGATACCGTAAACAGCATGGCGAACGGTTTCACCATGTGCACCGGTTCCTACGGCGTGCGTGCTGACAACGATCTGGTTGATATGATCAAGCAGTTCGGTCCGCGTATTTACTTCACCCATCTGCGTTCCACCATGCGTGAAGATAACCCGAAAACCTTCCACGAAGCGGCGCACCTGAACGGTGACGTTGATATGTACGAAGTGGTGAAAGCGATTGTTGAAGAAGAGCATCGTCGTAAAGCGGAAGGCAAAGAAGACCTGATCCCGATGCGTCCGGACCACGGTCACCAGATGCTGGACGACCTGAAGAAGAAAACCAACCCAGGTTACTCCGCGATTGGTCGTCTGAAAGGCCTGGCCGAAGTTCGCGGTGTCGAAATGGCGATCCAGCGCGCTTTCTTTAGCCGTTAATATCCACCGGCATGGCTGCGCGCCGTGCCGGTTCCTTCTTCCTTGCCGTCACTCTCTGAAGACGGATTCTGGAGTTTACGATGACTACTATTGTTGACAGCAATCTGCCGGTTGCCCGCCCGTCATGGGATTATTCTCGTCTGGAATCACGCATTGTGCATCTCGGTTGCGGGGCGTTTCACCGCGCGCACCAGGCGCTGTACACCCATCATCTGCTGGAAAGCACGGATAGCGACTGGGGGATCTGCGAAGTTAACCTGATGCCAGGCAACGACCGCGTGCTGATCGAAAACCTGAAAAAACAGCAACTGCTGTACACCGTGGCGGAAAAAGGCGCAGAAAGCACCGAGCTGAAAATTATTGGCTCGATGAAAGAAGCGCTGCACCCGGAAATAGACGGTTGTGAAGGTATTCTCAACGCAATGGCGCGTCCGCAGACGGCGATTGTCTCCCTGACGGTCACGGAAAAAGGTTACTGCGCCGATGCGGCGAGCGGTCAGCTGGATCTCAATAATCCGCTGATTAAGCACGATCTGGAAAACCCGACTGCGCCGAAGTCGGCGATTGGTTACATCGTCGAAGCGTTGCGTCTGCGTCGTGAAAAAGGGCTGAAAGCGTTTACTGTCATGTCCTGCGACAACGTGCGTGAAAACGGTCACGTGGCAAAAGTTGCCGTTCTGGGGCTGGCTCAGGCGCGTGATCCGCAACTGGCGGCATGGATTGAAGAGAACGTCACCTTCCCGTGCACCATGGTTGACCGTATCGTTCCCGCCGCTACCCCAGAAACGTTGCAGGAAATTGCTGACCAGCTGGGCGTTTACGACCCGTGCGCCATTGCCTGCGAACCGTTCCGTCAGTGGGTCATAGAAGATAACTTCGTTAATGGTCGCCCGGACTGGGATAAAGTGGGCGCACAGTTCGTTGCAGACGTTGTGCCGTTCGAAATGATGAAGCTGCGTATGCTGAACGGTAGCCACTCTTTCCTGGCGTACCTCGGTTACCTCGGCGGCTATGAAACTATTGCCGACACCATGACTAATCCGGATTATCGCAAAGCGGCCTTTGCCCTGATGATGCAGGAACAAGCGCCAACGCTGTCGATGCCGGAAGGTACGGACCTGAACGCCTATGCGACGCTGCTGATCGAGCGTTTCAGCAACCCGTCTCTGCGTCACCGTACCTGGCAGATTGCGATGGACGGCAGCCAGAAGTTACCGCAGCGCCTGTTGGATCCGGTGCGTCTGCACCTGCAAAACGGCGGTAGCTGGCGTCACCTGGCGCTGGGCGTGGCTGGCTGGATGCGTTACACCCAGGGCGTGGATGAGCAGGGTAATGCCATTGACGTGGTCGACCCGATGCTGGCGGAGTTCCAGAAGATCAATGCGCAGTATCAGGGCGCAGACCGCGTGAAAGCGCTGCTGGGCCTGAGCGGTATTTTTGCCGATGATCTGCCGCAGAATGCCGACTTTGTTGGCGCGGTGACGGCGGCATATCAGCAGCTGTGTGAACGCGGTGCGCGCGAGTGTGTGGCTGCGCTGTAACTAACTGATTACCCTACAGACTTACTGGTCAATCAAACGCATATTTGGTTGACCAGTTTTCGTTTTTTGCCCACCTGTACGTGCCAACTTCCAGTGCTAATGGTATAGTTTGAGATTGACGGGTGCCGTAAAATCGCCCGTTGTAGGCCGGATAAGGCGTGCACGACGCATCCGGCAAAAATTTGATTAACTGCACCTAACGGACACAACACCATGAAATCTGCCACCTCTGCGCAAAGACCTTACCAGGAAGTCGGGGCGATGATCCGCGATCTGATCATAAAGACGCCGTACAATCCTGGCGAGCGGCTGCCGCCGGAGCGTGAAATTGCAGAAATGCTTGATGTCACGCGGACGGTGGTACGTGAAGCGCTGATCATGCTGGAGATCAAAGGGCTGGTGGAAGTGCGCCGGGGTGCCGGTATTTATGTTCTTGATAGCTCAGGCAGCCACAACACAGACAGTCCGGATGCCAATGTCTGCAATGATGCGGGTCCTTTTGAGCTGTTACAGGCGCGGCAGTTGTTGGAGAGCAACATCGCGGAATTTGCCGCTTTGCAGGCTACGCGCGAAGATATCGTCAAAATGCGCCAGGCATTGCAACTGGAAGAGCGTGAGCTGGCTTCCAGCGCGCCGGGCAGCAGCGAAAGCGGTGACATGCAGTTCCATCTCGCCATTGCCGAAGCGACGCATAACAGCATGCTGGTGGAGTTATTCCGTCAGTCCTGGCAGTGGCGGGAAAACAATCCGATGTGGATCCAGTTGCACAGCCATCTGGATGACAGCCTGTATCGCAAAGAGTGGTTGGGCGATCACAAACAGATCCTCGCCGCGTTAATCAAAAAAGACGCCCGAGCGGCGAAGCTGGCAATGTGGCAGCATCTGGAAAACGTTAAACAACGTCTGCTGGAATTCTCGAACGTTGACGATATTTATTTTGACGGCTATCTGTTTGATTCATGGCCGCTGGATAAAGTCGACGCCTGACTTATTATGATAAGCGCAAGGGTAAACGTTCCTTGCGCTTTGTTAAATTAAGAAGTTGCAATGAGTATTACTTTGTAAATTGCAGGGTATTGTTTAACTATCTGTATAACCTGAATATTAGTACTCATTCTTCCCAGTGGTTATTTACCAATATAATTCCATTCACCATTTTTTAATTCAAACAGTTCTGGAAGAGATGACGGTTGCAGAGTCATGCGTTTGAGTGGCTCATCTTCATCACCGGGGATAACTTTATATCCCATTTTTGCATGGATCTCCGCGGTACCTGGATAAGCTTCTATACCAATTATTGGGTCATTTCCCATTCCAATATTAGCATTAAGTAATGCGGCAAGGGCGAATCCGGAAGAATTTGCTACCCCTGTTACCGTCATTATCTGATCAATATAGATATCAATCCTTGGCTGCTCATTGGTCCATCTTTTTGCCTGAGAAGCTGGAAGGGTTGAAATATATCCTATCGTGGTTCCAGCATAACCTGGAACATTGCAACCAGGGCCTAATGTTATTTCATGAACTGTATATTCCTCAACAGGATCGAAAGGGCTCTTCATAAATAAATTTAGTTGTAATCCTTCCGCTAACTCTGTGGCAGCATGCGCCTTTTTACATATACCACCATATATTTCGTCTAAAGCTGAGGTGATTTTCAAGTTTCGATAGAGCATACGTCCTGTTGTTGTAATACCATTGAATTCTCTGCATGTTTCTGTCACATAATTAAATGGCCAGGACTCTTTGCTAATATTAAGTTTTCTAATTTCGACAACGCTTTTTCCATCGTAATTATGGTTATTGCCACGAGCAAGAGGCAGAAGATAGATATTTTCCGTATCCATGCGTGCATATTCATATTCACGTGTTAACTTATTGTCGACTTTTGGATGATGAAGGAAGTGATTATCTGTAATAATTTGGCTCTGAAGGGCATTGCTTAATGGCATAGACATAGTAGTTACCTTTATGAGTATTTCACTGATGCTTAGAAAAATAGATAAATTTTTCTGTAGTAAAAAGAGAAGTAAACAAATGACATGCATGTTTCTGTTGTAGTGATATCAACTCTACACGGTCATATTAAAGGGTGGGAAACACTCTAAAGTATCAAAAAACGCTCATTTAAAATTATTTGCATGCAATTAAAAAGCATATCTTATTACTAATTGGAATTTGATGTTGTTATATTGATGTCTATATTAATAATGCCTGTGAATGGTGTTTTTGATGTATTTGATATGTTATCAATTTATATTATTTGCAAACTAATTGTTTCAAATAATACATGGTTGATTATACGAAAATAAATAATCTCCCGCCGGGATTAAGTAGCGGCGGTGACAAGTATTTTCATCTACGTAACTATTCGGAATATTCAGAATATACTAGCAGTTTTTTTTTGAGTTTGATGATTTTTATCAAATCATGACTTTTTTCCTGAAAAGTCAGTAGATATTCATAGGCAAGTAAGGTTTTATACTTTGCTGACAGGATTCAGGCCTGTCTCAGACTGACATGGATGTAATGAACAAAAGGGAATGGCTATGGAAAATGAGCATCAATACAGTGGTGCCCGGTATTCAGGGCAAGCCACATATGTTGCTAAACGTCAGGAGTGCGCAAAATGATGCGCCAATCACTTCAGGCTGTTTCACCTGAAATTTCAGGCAATAAAACGTTATCACTGCGTAAATCGGTATGCAGCGATCTCCTCACTCTTTTTAATTCTCCTCATTCGGCATTACCTTCATTACTTGTTTCAGGTATGCCTGAGTGGCAAGTGCATAACCAGAGCGACAAACATCTCCAGAGCTGGTATTGCCGTCAACTACGTTCTGCACTGTTATTTCATGAGCCTCGGATTGCGGCGTTGCAGGTCAATTTGAAAGAAGCGTACAGCCACACGCTGGCGATCAGCCTTGAGATAATGCTGCACCACGACGATGAACCGCTAACGTATGATCTGGTCTGGGATAGTGGTGGTTGGTGTAGTGCGACGCTGGAGAATGTCAGCTAAGCACAATCTCCAGCTCGCGCAGTTCGCGCCAGAAGCGTTCGGCCACGGGATTCATACGGGTATTCATCCGGTATGCATAGGCCTGAATCGGGATCACCAGTTCGTCCCGATTCAGAACGATAAGCTTCCCGCTGCGAATTTCTTGTTGGATGGCGTACTCCGGCAGCCAGGCAATCCCACAGCCGTCCAGGGCAACCTGCTTTAAAAGCTCGCTCATCGACGAGACAAAAAAGGTGCTGAAACTTAACTCATTGTGGCGCGTCAGGGTACGGTTAATCAATCGCCCCATGTAGGAGTTGCGGCTGTAATTCAGTAACGGAAAGTGTGGCTGTGCGAGGTTAAAAAGTGCTTCTCCGTGTTCGTCACTGGCGCAGACGGGGAACAATTGAGATTCAAATAAGCGAATGTGGTCAAACGGCGCTTCCAGCAAATCTTCGTCATGAAAGGAAAAAATACAGTCGCTTTGCCCTTCACGCAGTTTATCGACCGCTTCATCAACATCAATGGCTTCAATCGCCCAGGTAAAGAGCGGCGGCATCTGGCTGATAATGGACGGTAAAAGACCGAGAGAAAGAGAGTGTGCAGCGGCTACCTTGATTTTACGTTGCGCGTAATCGCTGCCGCCACGCAGTTCTGCAAGGTTGCTCTCTAACTGTTGCAGCAGATGGCGGATCTGCGAATGGAAGATTTTCCCTTGTTCCGAGAGTTGCAGAGGTGTCACCTGGCGGTTAAACAATTCAACGCCAATCGCCTGTTCCAGCGCGCGGATGCGACGGCTAAATGCGGGTTGTGAGACGTTGCGACTGACTGCCGCCTGGGAAAAGTTGCGGCATTTTTCCAGGGTCAGAAAATCATAAAGCCATTTTGTTTCAATATTATGCAAAACCGCACCACAGTCATCCATTACGTTTTACTCTGTCAGCCGCCCTTGCGGGCATTCTACGTCCATTCGGGCGGCTGACAACCGTTTATGCCGTTTCAAACGTTCCTTTCACGCAGGCTTTGCCGTCTTTAACCATCAGTTTGCCGCGGGCGTATACCTGTTCAATGCGCAGTTCTGGCGTCATGACCAGCAAATCTGCGTCATTGCCTGGCAGAATTTCGCCTTTCCCGGTCAGGTTAAGGAAACCGGCCACGTTACTGGTGAGTGGGCGCAGGGCATCGCTGATGCTGAAATCGTAGTCTTTGACCAGCATCTGTACGGTTTCCAGCAACGTTTCAAATCCCGCAACGCCGATATGGGTTAAATTCCCTTCGTCGTCGAAGAACGGCTGACTACCGTTACCATCGGAGCTGAGGGTGACGCGTGTCAACGGAATACCGGCCTGAACGGCGCGGGCAATACCTTCGGCAGGGGCGACCGGTTCATCGATGCTGCTGGTGATATCAATGGTACCGCCTTTGCGCGCAAACTCCAGCGCCTGCTCAAACAACGGTACGTTGCGGTTAACGTGGGTCGGCAGCAACTTATTGATGGGAACATCGCAGTTTTCCAGCAGGTCATAGATAGGCTGCAATGCCTTTTTACTGTCGCCCATGTGGAACACTGTGACGCCAGGCTTACCGCCGAGCAAACCGCCAACGCGGGATTCCGCCGCCATATTGGCCAGGTGATAAACGTCCGGTGCGGCAGAGCGGTGATCAGAGATAGCGCATTTCACGCCAATCACGCGATCGATAATTGCCACGTCTTTTTCCACGGAACCTGTAATGGTGCGGGAAGGTACATGATAAGCGCCGGTCAGCATCCAGGCGCTGATGCCTTCCTCATTGAGCGCACGGGTCTTGGCGAGCAGGGATTCCGGGTGGCGAGAGACAGAGTCGGTGCCCAGCAGTCCAACCACTGACGTGACGCCCGCTTCTGTCAGACGACTTAACGCCACTTCCGGCGTACGCGTAGTGGGGCCAGCTTCTCCGCCACCGCCAATCAAATGGACGTGTTGATCAATAAAACCAGGGCAGAGGATCTGCCCGCGGAGATCGACGACCATGCAGTCAGGTACGATGTCAGAAGGGATATTGCTGGCAACGGCGATAATTTTGCCGTTAGCGACGAGGACATCGCAAATTCCCCGATCTTCCGGCGCATACAAATGCGCTCCCTGCAGCAGGGTAAAACCGGCTGCGGAATAATCAATCATGATAACTCCTTGTTAAACAATAAGCTGCATAACCCAGATCGACAGCAATGCGTTAATGACGCAGACCGTAATGATGTGCGGGTAATATTTGGCATTCACTTCGGCTGTCCCCAGGCAGCGACCGACATTTTGCACCGGGTTGCCCATTAAATACATTGCAGGCAGTAAAACAGTGACATCGTGGCCGGTTAATGCGCCAGCGGTCGCGAGACTGGCGGCAACACCGACTGCGCCGCCCATACTCATTAATGCGGCTAAAAGGACAGTTGCCGCTTCACCGGGCAATCCCCACAACGCCATTACGGGTTCACAGATATGCCCCACCCAGTCGAGCAGGCCGGTAATTTTCAGCGCCTGAATGATGACAAATGCCATCACCACGTTCGGCAGCAGGTTGGTGGTGGCGATAGTAAAGCCACGGCGTGCGCCATCGATAAACATATCCATGACATTTTTGCGGACCTGAGTTGTCATGCTTGCGCTCCTTGCGTTGTGTTGCGACGTTCTTCGAAGTTAAGCCAGACGCGCAAAATGTTGGCTCCGACAAATTTAAACACCAGGATGACGGCTAAAGGTACGATTACGGACGTGCCCAGAAAGGCAAACACCGCGACGCCGGAAGAGAAGTAGTTGGTGATGATGGCGCTACCGCTGGTTTGATATGCGGCGAAAATCACTTTATCGCGTTCGGTAATTTCACCTTCCTGCGCCAGCTCTTTGGTCATACCGGCGGCGGCATCGGTGTTTTGTAGGTTAGCGATCAGCGCCAGCGAGCAGATTCCTGGAATGCCCAACAATGGTTTTAGCACTGGCGTCATTAACTGCTGCGCGGCGCGTAATCCGCCAAGACCATCGGTAATTGAAATAATCCCCAGAGAGAGAATGACTGACGGTGCCAGCTCCAGCGCAAAGAGAAAGCCATCTTTAGCCCCCGCGCCACCCGCTCCGCGAAACGAGGTGGTGGCTCCGTTCGCACCAGGCAGTTGCCCAAACGATCCGTTCAGAACGGAAAAATCAAAAACGCGCCACCAGCTGTCTGTCCCGGAAAAAACACCGGAAAAAAAGATTATGGTAAGAAAAAAAGCCAGATACCCTTTAATGCCCACTTTTTCTGTCGCCAGCTCCCCGGCTACAGCATCCCCTTGTTGTGTCATAACAATCCCCATTGTTTTTTTGTGTTTGTGTGTTGCTTGAGCCAGGAAAATTCCTGGAGCTGAAAAACCTTATCAGCCATGTGGGTATGGGGAAAATGCAAGTATGTTTCTGGCTATGCGTTTTTTGCATAGCGGAAAAATTACGCTGTTTGAACAAGATGCTGCGAAGGATTTCGTTGCAGAAAATTCATAAATCCAGTGACAATGACGTGAGTAAATAAAAACGGAAAATCCAGGGACGAAAATGCGATGGCAAAGTACAACGAAAAAGAGCTGGCGGATACGAGCAAGTTTTTAAGTTTTGTTCTCCGACATAAACCGGAGGCGATTGGTATCGTACTTGACCGTGAAGGATGGGCGGATATTGATAAGCTCATACTTTGTGCACAAAAAGCAGGTAAGCGGTTAACCCGTGCATTACTGGATACCGTTGTCGCCACCAGCGATAAAAAGCGTTTTAGTTATTCCAGTGATAGTAGGTGCATTCGCGCGGTTCAGGGGCATTCGACTTCGCAGGTCGCCATTGCCTTTGCCGAAAAAACACCGCCACAGTTTCTCTACCACGGTACGGCAAGCCGCTTTCTTGACGAGATAAAAAAACAAGGGCTGATTCCAGGAGAGCGTCATTACGTGCATCTCTCTGCTGATGAAGCAACGGCACGCAAAGTGGGAGCAAGACACGGATCGCCGGTTATTTTAACCGTCAAAGCACAGGAAATGGCGAAACGAGGCATCCCTTTCTGGCAAGCGGAAAACGGGGTCTGGCTGACATCAACGGTTGCTGTTGAGTTTCTTGAGTGCCCGAAGAAAAGAGCTGATTAATGTTTGCTCGTGCCAGATGCGGCATAAACGCCTTGCGCTCCCTACAAAAGCATAAAAATTCAATATATTAGAGAGATAGTGTAAGCCTGATAAGCGTAGCGCATCAGGCAATTTGGCTTTTGTCATGAGTCTGAAAGGATACCCTCGCAAAAGGGTATCCTTTAATAACTACTTCAGAAATTAAAGTGATTTACGGCAGGCAGTTAGTTGAGCGCTGGAATCTGCGTCGCTTCCAATCCTGCCCGTCAGCATCTGCACATAGACGTGACTATTGTAATCATCCTGTTGATTGGTCCAGTAAGCACCCGCGGTAAATTGCGAATCACTGGAAAACTCCCCAACGTTCCCCCACTCACCATATAGCGATCCCAACGTGCGTTTGTTTTCGCCAGACGTTAAATGTGCGACGCCAGGAAGATTATATCCATCACTTTTCGCGTTGCAGAACGCATTGGCAGTTAGCCAGATATTGGTTTGATTCCCATGATTCACCCACCAGCCTTTCAGCTTAATTAATGTCTGGTAGGTTGTACCTCCTTGTCTGGGAACAGCGCTTATTACGACTGAAGTTTGGTCGCCGGTATTTGTGAAAGAAACTTTACCTGAAGCATCGACAGACACCCAACTCTGTGAACTTGTGAACATATAATCACTAACGGTTTTACCCGCTTCAAAGTTGTCATCATTAAGTGTGTAGTACGCCCCTATAAAACCTTCACTGGGGAATGTTGCCGTTGTGAAGGTATGGTTGTTGACTGTTACATGACCGTGCATGTCTTTTATTGAGCGGACAAGATCCAGTGATATGCTTAAGTTTGCTTGATGAACACCGTTCAGCATAGGAATGAGAGTCGCTCTGCCCTCTACGCCGCCAGTGACAGTGACGGTGTACTCGCCATAATTTCTTTGGCTGTAATCAATATTGCTCAACTTCAGGAGGTTCACGTAGGCACCTGACTGGACAAATTCCAGATGATCAGACGTCACTATCGGGTTACCGTACTTGTCTTGCAATATTAACGTAAGTGTCGCGCTCTCCTGGAAGTCAGCCATAAAAGAGCTAACGCTAGATTTCAATGTTGATTTACTTTCATCTGCCGTACCAGGAATCAATGTAATGGCTGCGGATTTGTGGACTGTGCCAGGGACCTGAACATTGACAATTAGAGCTTCTGCCAATGTACCTGTTATTGTCGCCGTGACTTGCCCGGACTGATCGGTACGCGTAGTTGGATTATTAATCACCGGGCTGCCTTTGGTGTCTAAGCTGTAACTAACGTCGACACCTTCAACCGGGAATCCATAATCATCTTCTACTCGTGAAGTGATGGTGCTGCTATCAACCCCGTCGGCGATTATGGTGTCAGGAGAAGCCACGACACTCACAACATGTGCCGTTTTAGCATCAGCCTTAACCGCAACCGTCACCTGGCTCTGAACGGGAACGTCTTTGCCCATTGTGGCCGTAACGGTATATACATTGACTTTGTCACTGGTCAGCGTCACTTTGGCCTGACCTGACTGATCAGTCAGGATTTCCCCTGTATTGCTTAGCGTTGCACCATCAGGTGTTACGCTAAAGGTGATAATTTGCCCCGGCATCAATTCACCCTGAATATTTCTTGCCGTTGCGGTCAGTGTAATACCTTCACTGTTATGGACCGTGGTTTCTGGCTTCGATGATGTTAACTCGAGTTTGCCCTTTGCCACACTCACGTCAACTTTACGACTACTGTTATTGTCCAGCGATGCTGTCACCTGATAGACCCCAGGCTGGGTGCTGATAAGGTTAACGTACGCATAGCCGTTATTATCGGTGTAAGCCGTATCGTCTATCGTAATGTTAGCTGTTGGCAGCGCACTTAATCTGACGCGTTGACCGGCTATGACGTTATTAAACGCATCCTGTACGTGTATTCGTAGCGTGATGTTTTCGCCAACCATTATCGTTTTTTCGGCTCCGGTTATACTTATTATCTTCGCCGAACTTTCATCCGGGAGCACTGATAAACTAAACGTTTTATTATCGGATGATTGCGCTTTCCGGCTCACCACTACGTTATGTTGTCCGGCAATATTGCTGGTCATTATTACCGTCGCTTGACCCTGCGTATTGGTGGTGACTTCTGTTCCGCTTAGTGTGACATCGTTACTCTGGAAAGTGACCTGTTGGTCTTTAAGCGGATTTTGGTAAGCGTCCAGGATCGTTGCTGTCAGGGTACTCCCCGTACTGTTGCCAGCAACTATGGTATTTAATGAGGCAGTCAGCGGCTGGAGCTGCGCGCTGCTTGTATCCCCAATAAAATAGACTAGCTGATTAGCACTGGTATTATTTCTGCTCAGTGTCGCCGTCACTGTAAACTCACCCGCTTTTGTGCCTCGCAATGTGACCACGGCATTGCCGTTTGAATCGGTGCGAGCGGTGTCACTACTTAGCGTGAAGTTCCCTGTCATAGATGCTGGCAAGGTAAATTTCACATCCTCATCCGGTAGTGAGTGTCCATAAACATCTTTCACACTGGCAGTCAGGGTAACGGTATCTGTATTGTTAGCAATCGTACTGCCCGATCCGGCATTCAAAATAATTACCGATTGTTCCCTGTTTGGGACCACGGTAACCGTAACCGACTGGTGAATATTTTTATCCGCCTCAAGCGAGGCATCGACGGAATAGCTACCAGCTTTTGAACTGGTCAGGTGCACCCGCGCAATCCCGGACTGGTCAGTTGTGGCGGTCGTGTTGTCCAGTTGCGAGTCAGTTGGTGCCACAAAATTCACTTTCATATCTTTTAACGGGTTGTTATGAAAGTCTGTGACGGTGGCGGTCAGGGTACTACCCTGGCTATTACCAGCACTAATGGTATCTGGCGCGGCAACCAGTTGTTTGAGTTTTGGCGTATTCGAATCGCTAACAAATTTCGCAGTTACCCGTTGAGTAGAACCATTTGGCAGCGTAGCGCTAATCGTATTTTCTTCCGCAACCTGACTTATCATGTTAATTGTGGCAACACCATGTGCATCAGTATTTTGCTGCGTCGGTTCTACAAATTCCGCGCTTCCTTTCTCATTCTTAAAGGTGACCTGATGATTTCTCAGGGGATTATCACTCTCATCAGTGACGTTAATAGTGATGGTATTAAACGTCTTTTTATCGGCGTAAACGTCATTATTCGTTGCGGATAATGTGGCGACGTGAGCCTTATTCTGGTTTGCTTCGATATTATAAATATGCGATTGCAGAGGAGTATTCCAGTTGTGAAGGCTAAGTTGTGCCCTCAGGGCTGCTCCTTGCTTATGGGCCGGATAATTCGCTGCATAAACGCCCGGATGCTCTTCGTGCCAGACAACCGTGGCGCCAGGTTTGCTGTTCTCGACAGTGACGGCTTTTACCAACGCGTCTTCTTGATATTCAACCGGTTTATTTTTGTCGTCTTTCAGTTCTACCCTGACTTTGATGTCGTCTCCGGCATAATACAATATGTTATCTATGGATATTGAAGAATGGTCGCGGGATGAGACAACAGGGACGATATTAACGACGATGGATTCTTTTACCGCACTCTCACCGTTAAGTTGCGGTGTCAGTGTTACTGAACCTGAAGTCGTTCCTGCAGTCAGCATCTGTGTGTAGCTACCATCCCCGTTATCTGTCCAGTCAGACAGAGTGATATCCTGAACACCTTCACTGCGGGTTTGCAGTGCCAGCCCCGGAACCGGGGTACCGTCGGAATCGTGCGCAGTCACAGTCAATGTGGTAGTCGATTTTTTATCTGCTGCCAGGGTTAGCGGATTAACGGATAACAGAGAATCTTTCTGGCTTAATGCCGGAGCCTGGATGACGACCATGCTTTGCTCACGATGTGACAGATTACCTTTTACATCCTCAGCGGTAACGTCTATCGGCCACGTATTATCGGTTTCCGGGGTGTTAGTGAAGCGGTAACCAGGCAGCGTGACCGTGATATCTTTTCCGGAAGTGCTGACTTTTCCTCCAGCAGATTCCAGCGCAGCAGCGTCGATTTTATAGCCTTTCAGGGCATATTTGGTCTGTAGCGAGGAAACCAGCGATTTTATTTCTCCCGATTTCCCTTTCACTGGGTCCAGCAGACTCAGGCGGATAAGCTCTTTCTTGCGGTATTCCAGAACGATGTTGTTGTTGCGATCAATCAGGTCATAACGACTACCGGCCAGACTGCGCCGTCCGGCCACTTCGTCCGGGTTAAGCTGTTTCTGCATTGAGCTGCTGGGTTGCCAGGTCAGATCAACGGCAAACCGTGAGTCATTTTCACCTTGTTTCCCCTGACGCTGTTCTGCACTGAGAGTCAGAAGCGGGAAGGGGGTATAGTTGAGGCCTGCGGTAATAGCATGGGGATTACTTTGACGATCATTCTTGTCAAACAGCGCCACTTCATCGCCATAGTATTGTTCATAGACCAGTTTTCCACCCAGATGCGGCCAGGCAGGTAACCAGCCTTCTGCGCGTAAATCCCAGCCGTTAGTCGGGCGGGCTTCGTAGTCATTATTCAATTCTGGTGCGCTACGCCAGCCGGTCAGGCCGATATAAGCATTGCTGCTCAACTTCAGATAGTCACGCCAGTATTCTGCGCCAAGTCCCGCGCGGGAGTGATAGCGGCTCAGGTCGTGATCAAAAAACAGGTTGATGCCTGACATCCAACTGGGGGTGAAGTAACGCCAGCCTAAACCGGTGTTGATCTGGGTGCGATCGTCCGTTCGATGAAGGGTATGCTGGCTGAAGAGCAGATAATCGGGTGTGTCATACCATGGATGCAGGAAGTCGAATTCCGAATTTTTCAGGCTAAAATCTTCATCCACGCCCAGAGAGATTTTCGCGGTGCCAAAGTTATTTAACCAATCAGTCATCGTGCCAGAGGCTTCTGAAGACGCCCAACCACGCGCCATGCTGCTCGCCTGCTCACTATTCATACCTTGTGAAAGCAGAGTGCCAACTCGCTGTGAAGTACTGGCTATTTGATTCTCCAGTGTGTTTTCGGCATTCGCCGGTGATACGGCATTTTGTAGCTCATGACTTCTCTGCGAGGTTGTTGCCGGAACATCCAGTTCTTCACCCTGACGCACGTTATCAAAGCCGCGAGCAAAAGTACGAAACTGATTAAGACGACGAAGCTCTTCCAGTGAAATACCAAACCGGTCAGCAACACTTTGCGCTGATTCCAGCGCGCCAAGCGTGTAAGGTACGGTTTTATTTTCTGTAAGAGGGGGAGGAGATGAAACTGTCATCTGGGGTTTAGCGTGTACCACATTTTGTGCCGTCGCCATGACGGGGAAAAAAATTTGTGTGAATAAACAAACTCCGGCGGCCAGGCGGCGTATTTTGTCACCCAGACCGCATAAAGAGTTTTGATCATTATTTTTTATTTGCTGCGCATTTGTCGAAGCCATAGTGACCTTCCGTGAAAAAACAGAATTAAACGTGTTTTTTCTAGCACGGAGGTATAAAACGATCCTGACTATAATATGACCAGAAATAATGAATTAGCCGTAAATTTGCTAAACCATGAATAATAGTGGCGGTGGCTGAGCACCGCCAAAGAACAAGGGTGTTTTAGTTATTTTACGTGCTGTACTGAAAAGTTAAATTCATTAAATCAACTAAGAGTAATTCGTATGTATTTTGAATATTTGCATCCCGCAGATTAACGCTGCGATAAATAGCGCAGCTGCGCCGCAGAGCGTGGCACTGGCGAGCGCCGACGTTCCGTTGCCGAGCATGCTGGTCAGCACCGGGCCAAGAATTTGCCCGATACCATAAATAAGTGTCACAAAGCCCAAAAGATTAAGATTTCCCGGCACGCTAAGCTGGCGAGCGATGGTCATCACCAACGAGGTAGTCCCCATAAAGGTGCCGCCAAAACCAATACTGCTGATGATGAGTAATAAAGGAGAGCTACTGGCGAGGGTTAACAGCACGCAGACAGCCTGCACCAGCAAATTTGCGGTCAGGCAAGGTAATGCTCCCCACCGTTTGGCTGCCCATAGCCAGCCAAAGCAACCTGGGACAATCGACAAGCCAACCAGTGTCCAGAGGTGAGCCGTCAGCACAGGTTGGCCCGCGTCTTTCGCCATGAGCGGCAGGTACGTGGCGACGATGATATAACCGAAACCCGCCAGACCATACAGAATCGCCAGTAACCACCAGCTCATGGGTTGTCGGGCAATTTTTGCCAATGGCGCTGGTGCGATAATATGTTTCTTCGACGGAATGAGCAGCGCCAGAACAAGCAATATTATGGCAGAAAGTGCCCCGGCACCTTGCCACAACGTTTGTGAAGAGAGGGAAAAATGCAGGCCTGCCAGTACATATTCATTACCCAGAGCAATACCGACGCCAACGCCAGAAAATAGCGCCGCAAGAACAAAGGGATGGCGGGTGTGTTGCATGATAAGCGTCGAGCCGAAAATCAACATCCCGGCGCTGGCGACCCCTGCCAGAAAGCGAATGATGAAAACCAGAAGAAACGGCGGCAACCACGCCATCGCGAGGATTAATAATCCGGTTGCGAGGGCGGAAGTTAACAGGAATGGGCGCAGGCGTGAGGGCAAATGAAACGCGCCGAATGAAAACAGCAGGCTCCCCGCCAGATACCCGGCATAGTTACCACTGGCGATCCACGAGAGTTCGCTAAAGGAAAACTCGCCTTCCGCCAGCATGACTGGCAGCATCGGCGTATAGAGAAAGCGGCCTAAACCCATACCTAGGGTCAGAACCAGCATCCCGAATAACGCGGTGCTGAAAGAAAAACGTTCTACGGGATGCGATGTCGAATTCATGTTCTTCCTTGTTTGTATTATTTTGAGTTAACAAGTTAATAACAAAAAAGGAGAACCTGCCAGACTGTTATCGTGATTTTGTCGACGTAAAGCGATAAAAAAGATTGGGTTCGCCAACGATATAGATGTCGCCACTGGCATCCATCGCTATCCCTTCCGCCTGCTTGATGTTATGTGAAAGGCCATAGTTGCCTTTGGTTAACGACATTTCGCCGATAACGTCACCTGTCACGGTCACTTCCTGCAGGGCGCGTGACTCATGTGACAACACCAGTAGCGTATTTTTCTGTGGGTTAAATTCCGCACCAGAAACATCATCCAAAGTAAACTGACGCTGCAACGCTTTATCTTTGCTGATATGCAACTCATCGCTACGCAATAGCCCGGTAACTTTGTAGACCTCTATCGGATTTTTCTCTTTAAAAAACCAGAAGGTCTGGTCCTGAGAGGAATAAGCCAGCCCTTCAAAGCCACAGTTGGTTGGCGTTTCCTGCAATGGGATTTTAATTTTTTTGAGGATGCTCACTTCCGAATCAGCGTTAAGTGAAATCACATAAATGGCATAATCACGTTCATCACTGATGACAAATTTATTATCACCAATGTATTCAATCGTCTCGAGATCCTTAACGAAATCGAGCGGAATGGTGCGGATCAGATCGCCCTCGGTCGTCATTTCAACGATGGTTGCAGGTTTGTTGATAGTGCTAAACAAGGTATTGCTCTGCGCAGACCAGGTCAGTGAGGAGATATTTTTAGTTACTCCTGTAATCTCTTTACCATCGATAGTGGCCTGATAATTCTGAAACCCTGCGACATGCTGGCTTTTACGGACGCAGGATTGCACAAAAAACAGGCTTACCGCCACGATGGCGCAAAGAAAAACGATAAAGGTGATGCGCTTTTTCAACTTGTTGCTCCTTATTATTGCTTTTTTTCTCATCGAATTCAGTGCGATAGGTAAGGAGTATACGGATGAAGCTTAAAGAATTCTTAACGCGGGGCGATGAAATAGTAAACGCCGCAGGGGAGTTGCGGCGTTTGTCTTTGGATGGCGGAACATTTTCAGCTTACATCGACTGATAAATGCGCCTCATCCATGAATGATAGATGAGGCGGTTAACAATTTATATCCTCTGCCATACTCACTCTGTTTGGGTGATTATTGAACTATTCGTCAACTATATACGTTGGCTGATAAGACGTTAAACCCGGAATGGAAAAACTACTATTCACTTCTTTCTTTAAACGGGCTTGATTAAAACTGTTACTGTCCTGTTGCTCGGTACTGTTCTTGGCTTGTTTATCGGTACTGTCATTGGTTTTTTTATCGATATTATCATTGTAAAGATATGCACTCTTAAGAGAAACATTATTCACTTTGGCATTGAAAAAACAGGCATTTTTAAAAATCGTATCTATAAATATCGTATTGAACAACCATGCATAGTTAAATAGAATATTAGAACCTTCTGTACCAGTGAAATTAGTATTGTTAAATTTTGCAGCCGAAAAGTTTGTATTAAACAGTTTGCATTTTGTTAAATTAGCGTTTGTAAAATTGGTAAATATGCAGACAGTACCAGTAAGATCATATTCTGAAAGATCTTTATCCGATAGATCGGAATAATTTAGTATTGCTCCAGTAAGAATTACTTTAGGTGTACCAGGTATTCGAGGTGTTGCAGGTATTTTAGGTGCTCCAGGTATTTCAGGTATTTTAGAAGTATCAGATGTTGCAGATGTTGCAGATGTTGCAGATGTTTCATATAGAATGACTGATGTGAAATCTATGTGTTCAAGATAAGCCTTACTAAGGTCACTTCCAGTAAAATTAACGCCAGTGAGAACTTTTCCGCTGAAGTTACAGTTTCGTAGATTTGCGTTTTTGAAATTTACATAAGTCAAGTGGCGAACTTTACGAAAATCATTATTTTCTAATGTGGCATTTTCGAATTTTGCATTACGCAGATCACAATCTGTAAAATCCACGCCTTCACAGATCGTACCGGAGAAATCCGCTTTTCTAAGAATGCTGCCATTAAAATTGACATTCCTTAGAGCCATTTTAGACAAGTCTATGCCGGTTAAATCCATTCCCGCTAAATTCAACCCTTTGATACACCGTTGACCCGTTGAATCTTTAGGAATAGCAGTGCTAATAGTATTGATAACAACATCACCTATCGTGAAGGTCATTGTAATTCCTGCATCAGAGACAGAGAGTTTTCGTGTAAGACGTTCACTCTTATCTCCAGTGATACTCTTCTGAGCAACGTAAAAGCGCTCGCATGTATGACAAAATCTTTTCCAGCTCTCATTTGGTGTCAGATTATTGTCCGGGAGGAAGTTAGCAATGCTATAAAGATCGTTCAGAACGCTATTTCTTATCTCAGGAGAGGCGCACTCTATAATTTCAGAGGTGGATATTGTATTTTTTATTTTATCTCTATTATCCGTGAGATTTCGTGATCCTGCTATATTTGGCTGCTGGTGATTTTCTCTGTAGTATTGCAGCACATTTTCCCATTGTAAGTTTGTCAACGAGATAGTTTCAGTCTCGTTATTATTATCCCGTATGGTTAATTGACTTTCTACTGGGTCAAAAGAAATCATGAAGTTATTCAGATGTCGATATTGATGAGTGGCATCTAATTTCACTTCAAATGAATTTGAACTTTTGCAGGCATGTTTTAAAAACTTATCATAGGGAAGGTATTGATCTTTATCTGCATGTTGTGGGTCATTGTGCAAAACAGAGCAAATACTCTCTTTCAAATTGTTCTTGTCAATATAGATTGGTAGTTGCGCTTTTTGTTCCATTATTTTAATAAACTGCTGCAGTTGCTCGGTTTTAACATTGCAACTATGACTTATATCTTTGTGGTAAACAGTTAATACGCTTTCATTATCATCTTGTCGATTAAATATTATTTTTAGATCGTTAATTTCAAACTCATTTAAACCATTTCTTTTGGTTTTGGCGATGATTTGTTCTGTTGTTGATGAATATCGATTTAAGGTTAATTCGAGATTGTCGGGATTAGAGATAAGGTGAATAAAAACATTCAGTACACGCTTAATAAAACCATCATTCAAATGATTTATATCATAATTAATTTGTTTTTGTATGGTTTCAATTTCCGTGTTAATGTCAAATGGTTGGTTGCTTTTTTTATGGCAAGGTTTTAGTCCCGAATACATGTCGAGTGTTGGAAGAATATCGCCGTATATGTTAAATGTGGAGCCCATATTTTTATCCTTGAATTGTGAAATGTTCTTCTAAATCTAAAATAATTATGGGGGGTAAAGATAAGCTTCACACTGAAACTTATCTTTATCATTACCACACCCGGTAATCATTTTATTGCTCTATGTATAATTATGGGTTTAAGTATAATACAATGTATATTGTATTTTAGACGCGCAATAGCAAGGTGCTATCAAAAATCGCTCATTTTGTGGATGGGAAATATTTCACAGCAGGCGAGATATTTAATACAACTTCCTTCATGCAGGATTATGTGCAGCCAAATATCCGGGCGTTATATTTAAAGATCTTATTGCCTGGTTGACGCTTCTGAATCGTAATGCACCACGCACTGCCAGTTGCTGCCCTGTTGGCAATATATCGCTTCGGTCTGCCCAGGGATCACCCATTGTATTTCCTCGCCGGGCAGACAGGTCAGCCAAATGCATAACCCGCAGCCGCCGCGTAAATCACGGGGAATATCGCTGACGCGAAAAGTCATGCCCGCTGCCTGCAACGCCTTGCGGGTTTGTATGACGCCGACCGTGGAGTGAAATAAAAACAGATACTCTTTCATGTGCGTTTTCTCATTCGTTGACCAATTACCGCTGCGCCAATTGCGCCAGCAAATTGCGCATCAGGATGGGTATTTACCGGCATTCCCAGATGAGATTCCAGCATCCGGGCAAACGTCTGGCAATGACTAACGCCACCAGTAAACAGAATCGGCGCTTCACAGGAGAGACGAGCAATGAAATTAGCGCTCCGCCGCGCCATCGCGTTAATCACTCCGGCGAGAATCGCTTCTGGCGCGACGCCCGCTGAGCGCAGGCTGATCACTTCCGATTCGGCAAAGACCGTACACATACTCGTGATAGCGTGCGGCGTGATATTTTCCGTTATGCAGTCGAGCTGCTCGACGCTGGTGCCAAGCGTGCGCGAGATCACCTCCAGGAAACGCCCTGTTCCTGCCGCGCATTTGTCATTCATCAGGAAATCGCACAGGTTACCGTCGTCATCAAGCTGAATCACTTTGCTGTCCTGACCACCGATGTCGATTACCCCGCGCGTTGCTGGCGCAAGAAACCGTGCGCCCAGCCCGTGACAGGAGATTTCCGTCACCTGTTTATCGGCAAAATCCACCAGTTGCCGCCCGTAGCCGGTGAGCGTCAGAAACGGCGTTGTTTCTAACCCTTCGCGCAGAGTTTCCCAGGCTTCAGTAATTGCTGTTGCCGGGCGAAAGGGTGTTGGAACGAGGAAACGGCGCGTAATCACGCCGTCTGCCAGTAAGATCCCTTTGGTGGCGGTTGAGCCGGAATCAATGCCAATCGAATATGCCACTGCCACTCCTTACAGCATCTCAATAAAGGCCGCGACACGGGTGCTGAGCTGCCCGACATCTGAGGTGGAGTAGTCTGTTTCAATAGCGATATAAGGAATGTTGTGCTGCTGACGCACATGACGTTTAATCGCCAGCGATTCCACCGCGTAGGTATGGCACGCCTGCAAAATCACATCAACTACGCCATCGACCTGATATTCTTCCACCATCTGGCTGAGCATTTGCAGGCGCTGATCGTTCGGCGAAACACAGGAGCAGCCAATCGCCAGATATTTATCCGCCAGCGCGTCGTAGACATCGCCCGTTTCTGCCACGCATTGCTCGGTCGCTTTTGCCCCGGTGCAGTTTTCATAACCGACAACCCAGCCGCCATTCTCTTCAATCGCGCGCACCACTTTCTCTGCTGCGCCGCCAATTGGGCAGCCGGTGATTAAAATGCGTGGACGCGGGTCCAGTCGCTGGCCTTCTTCCCACTGCTGACGAACGCGGGCGGTCATTGCATCCAGTTCGTCAACCAACGCCTCTTTATCGAACCGGAAGGTTGCGCCGTAGACCACTTTCAGAATGTCGCTGCCGCTAAGCGCTGGAGGATTTAACTGCCCAAGATGATAAAAATTGGCCAGTGCGCGACGTTCGCGGTTTTTCAGCGCAATGGCATCGCGCAGAGCATCTTCGCTAATCTCGTGTCCAAAACGTTCCTCTACCGCTTTTTGTAAGCGCAGCATCTCAGCTTTCCATAATGCACGCGAGGCATCGTCCTCAACGCTGTTTGGCAACTGCATCACATGAACGGGCTTAAACTCCGCCATGTATTCATACATTTTCTTTTTGCCGTCGCAGGTGGTTTCACCGACCACCAGATCAGAAAAGTAGAAGTAGGGGCATTTATCGGTTTTGCCGAAGCCATAGCTGCTTTTAATCAGCGGGCAGAGGTTGCGCGGCAGATCTTTCTCGGCTTCTTCAATGGTTTCATCAGAGGTGGAACAGAGCGAAACCACAACCGCGCCGGCTGCCATCGGGATCTCTTGCGGCATAAAGGTGCAGTAGGTGCCAACCAGCGGAATGCCGCGCTCCTTGAGATCCATGACGGTGAGAAAGCCTTTCTGGCGAGCTTCAGAGAACTGAGCGAAAATGGCGGGTAGATCGGTGACAAGTGACATGATTTTCCTTCCCCGTACCACGGGAGATAATGAAAAGAGGCCACATTATTACCATTCTTTTAGTGTGGTTTATTTGATCTCTCTCGCGGTTAGCCACTTAGTTTTTCATGGATTTCTAAAAATTGCCGAGGGGAAACAAGGCCGGGAGCTGCGACAGCAAATATAAAATCAGCCCAATACATCCGCCAACCAGCGTACCGTTAACACGAATAAACTGCAGATCTTTGCCGATATTTAACTCGATTTGCCGCGACATATCCCTGGCATCCCAGCTTTTTACCGTATCGCTGATGTGGCGCGTCAGGAATGCGGAAAACTCAGGCGCAACGCGGTGCGCGGCTTGTTCCAGATGACCATTTAACGACGCCCGCAAGGCATCATCGGCAATTAACGTTTCGCCAAACCATTGACCCGCTCGTGCGATACGTTCTTTCACACGAGAATCTTCACTGTTGATATCCGCTTTCAGCCATTCCCGTAAATCCCCCCACAATTCACTGAGATAGCGGTTAAAAGCTTCATCTTCTTTCAGATAGCTTTTTACGGCATCGGCTCGCGCTGCCATTTCCGGATCGTTTTTCAGCTTGTCGATCAGGGCGAAGGTGGCGCGATCAAACGCATGGCGGATCTGATGCGCACGATCGCGACTAATATCATCAAGCAAAGAATTCACCGCGTCAGAAACTAACTCCGCGCTATGTTCGCCCAGCCATTCAGTGGGCAAAATTTTGGCTTTTAGCGGATGCTCGCTCTCCAGCCAGCGAACAATTTGCTGGGCGATAAACTTGCGCGATTTATCGCGCTGAAGCAGGGCGATCAACTGTGCGATCAGCGTATCCAGCAGCACCTGATGGCGATCGTTTTTGGTCATACTCTCCAGCATCAACGCACTGGTGCCGGAGAGATCGACCTTATCAATCGCCCGATGGACTGCGCGCTTAAGCAGGCGCTGAATGCGCGCATCATCGGTCAGTTCAAGAAAACCGCTCATGATCTGCAACAGATGCTGACCAACGCGGCGGGCGTTTTCCGGCTGACTAAACCAGTTGCCAATCAACAACGCCGGTTCGTGACGTCGAATCAATGCCACCAGCGACTGGGTATCGAGAAATTTTTCCTGCACGAACTGGCCGAGATTTTCACCAATTCTGTCTTTATTACGCGGGATAATCGCCGTATGACGAGAAATGATCGGAATCGGCACGCGGCGAAATAGCGCCACCACCGCAAACCAGTCAGCCAGCGCGCCGACCATCGCCGCTTCAGCAATCGCCTTCACGCCGCTCACCCAAAAATTGGGCGGCAAAAACAGCGTAACGACAAAGGTAGCAGCGGCGATAAGCAGTAAAGAGAGCGCCAACCTTTTGGCGCGTCTGAGTTCGATGAGTTTATTCATAACGTTAAGAATAGAGCCTGACGGCAGGATCGCGCAAAAATCACTGCTCCTCCACTAGCTCGGCTGCCTGATGCTGGCGCACGCGATTGAGCAATCCCGCCAGGGTGAAAACGACGATAACGCCCGCCACAACGGCTAACAGATGAAACGGCAAGCGACCGCCGTTAAACCATAGCCAGCGGCCGATTTCGACCGAGACCGACATCACCATCAGGATCACCATATTTAGCGATGCGGAGACGGTCCCTTTCGGTAAGTTATTGGAAAACAGCGTAAAGCGGAATAAGGTCGGGAAAATCAAACCAATCCCGAAAGCATACAGACTGGTGCCCAGCACCGACCACAGCCAGACGTGCGGCGACAGCAGATTGCCGACAATCAACAGCGAGAGGCCGACCAGTTGAATGGGTACGGCACGCCAGATAAACCGCGGTTCGGTCGGATCTTTAACAAAACGCGCCACGATGGCATTCGCAACAATCACCGCGCCGAACACCGGAACCTGTGTCCAGGCGAACTGCGAAGTTGTTAAGCCGCCTGCATCGATAAGGATCACCGGCGAGACAGCCACCCAACTCATCATCGGGATATAGCTTAAAGAGATGGTTGCTGCGCCAAAGAGGAACAGCCGATTGCAAAAGACATTACGAAAATCGCGCAAGACGCTTTTGGCGCTAAACGGAACCGCGCCGCGCTTCACTGTCTCTGGCATCGCCAGCAGTAAGCCAACAAATGAGATAAAACCCATAATCGCAATGATGGCAAAAAGGACTTTCCAGTGCACAAAGTGCATCAGAGCTGCGCCGGAAAGCGGGCCGATAATTGGCGCAATCAGTACGATGGAGGTGATAATCGCCATCAACTTGATCCCTTTTGTCTGCCCGAACGCTTCCTGCACCGTGACATAACCGACGGTAGCAATAAAACAGATACTGGTGCCCTGAATTGCACGCGCGATAAGAAATTGTGTCATTGACGTTGTGAACATTGTCGCGGCGCAGGCAAGGGTAAAAATTAGCGCCCCGGTAATCAGCACCGGCCTGCGGCCAATTCTGTCGGAAAGTGGCCCCAGTAGCCACTGTAACGCCATACCGCCAGCAAGATAGAGACTGACGGCAGCAGGGGCCAGACTGACATCGGCATTAAAATCACGTACCACATTAATAATCCCTGGCTGGATTAGATCCGTCGACAGGTACGCGGCAAAGTCATACAAAATCAACGCCATCGGGAAAAACAGCGTGGCGGCATGGCGGGCAAAAAAACGTGGCATAACAAACAACTCCTTGTCCGGAGAACCCCAACGGGGAAAACGAAATTCAATACCGTCGGTAATGACGAAAGGCAGGTGAGAATGGCAACGAGACTGCAAATGTACTGAATTTCATGTAATCAACCACACTGCCTGTGAACACACAGACAGAGAAATACTTTCTGACTTCGGGTCAGAATGTATAACGATTACAAATAGTCATCAGCACATTACACCTCTTTAATTGATGGGTTGCATAGAAAATATACACCTTAAGTGTAATTAAAATTTGCGGTTAATCAAAAGAGCGCGGTGGAAAGGGGAATATCTGCCGGGTACAGGAAATGTAAAATGCGAGCCTGTTTCCGGAAAAATGTATCGTTTGCAGAAGAATAAAAATAGCCTGGAAATCACCTCGGGGAATGGGAAATTGCCGGGTGAGAATGGTTTTGTTAGTCGCTAAAGTCGGGCCATCTTATCAACAGGTGACGGATCGCCATGACAAACTTCACGACCAGTACGCCGCATGACGCATTATTTAAATCCTTTCTCACCCACCCTGACACCGCGCGGGATTTTATGGAGATCCACTTACCAATAGATTTACGTGAACTGTGCGATCTCGATAGCTTAAAACTGGAATCCGCCAGCTTTGTCGATGAAAAATTACGGGCGCTACATTCCGATATTCTGTGGTCGGTAAAGACCCGTAAAGGCGATGGCTATATCTATGTGGTGATTGAACATCAGAGCCGTGAGGATATTCACATGGCTTTTCGGCTGATGCGCTATTCCATGGCGGTGATGCAGCGCCATATAGAGCATGATAAACGCCGACCGCTACCGCTGGTCATTCCGATGCTGTTTTATCACGGTAGCCGTAGTCCTTATCCCTGGTCTTTGTGCTGGCTGGACGAATTTGCCGACCCGACTACCGCACGGAAACTTTATACTCTAAATAATTCAAGTTGCAGGAAGGCGACAAGTGAGTGAATCCCCAGGAGCTTACAAAAGTAAGTGACTGGGGTGAATGAACGCAGTCGCAGCACATGCAACTTGAAGTATGACGAGTATATACCGCTGCGTTCCCGCTGGTGGATGTCACTATCGTGCCGGATGACGAGATTGTGCAGCATCGCAGAGTCGCCCTGTTGGAGTTGATCCAAAAGCATATTCGCCAGCGCGATCTAATGGGGCTTATTGATCAACTGGCAGTATTACTGGTTACAGGGTGCGCTAATGACAACCAGATAACTGCGCTGTTAAATTACATTTTACTGACTGGCGATGAAGCGCGTTTTAATGAGTTTATCAGTGAACTTACCCGTCGAATGCCGCAACACAGGGAGCGAATAATGACGATTGCAGAGCGAATTCATAATGATGGATGGCTGTTGGGAAGGGAGAGGGGGAGGAAAGAAGGGAAAGAAGAAGGGGAAAAGAGCCTCCTCCGATTGTTGTTGCAGAATGGGGCGGATCCTGAATGGATACAACGATATACCGGACTTTCGGCAGAGCAAATGCAGGCATTAGATCAGCCCTTGCCTGAAAGCAAGCGCGATCCATGGATCGAGTACTAATCAGAGACTGATGACAAACGCAAAGCTGCCTGATGCGCTACGCTTATCAGGTCTACATAACCCATTAAATATATTTAACTTTAAAGATTTTGTAGACCTGGTAAGGCGTTCACATCGCATCCGGTATGAACAAAGCGCATTTTGCCTAAGCCATGCAGGAACGTGGAGATGACCCTGCAAAGATAAAACGAGTCACACGCTATTCGTGAGAGGAAATCAGGCGCTTCGCCACTATTTCGAATTCATTCCATTGCCCGATACACGGCTTCGCCAATTTGCTTTAGTGCTTCGCGATAGGTTTCGCTGAGCGGCAAAGCGCAGTTGATGCGCAGACAATTACGGTATTTGCCGGAAGCCGAGAAAATCGAGCCTGCCGCTACCTGGATTTTCATGCGGTACAGCTGCCGCGCGACGCAGACCATATCGACCTGTTCAGGCAATTCTATCCACAGTAAAAATCCGCCTTTCGGGCGCGTAATACAGATTTCGCAGGGAAAATATTCCCGTATCCAGCAGGTATAAAGCGCCAAATTGCGCTGATAGATCTGCCGCATCCGCCGGATATGGCGATGATAGTGACCTTCCAGCACAAACGTTGCCGCCGCCATTTGCGTGGACGGTACATTAAAGCTGCTGATGGCATATTTCATATGCAGCAGTTTATCGTGATAGCGCCCCGGTGCGACCCAACCCACGCGCAGGCCTGGAGCAATACTTTTACTGAACGAGCTGCACAACAGCACTCGCCCGTCGATATCCCAGGAATGAATGGTCCGCGGGCGCGGATACTCCGTCGCCAGTTCGCCGTAGACATCATCTTCAAAAATCACAATATCATGACGCTGAGCGAGAGAGAGAACGGCCCGTTTGCGTGCGTCCGGCATAATAAATCCCAGCGGATTATTACAGTTTGGCACCAGAATGATGCCTTTAATCGGCCACTGTTCCAGCGCCAGTTCCAGCGCTTCAACGCTGATGCCTGTTTCTGGATCGGTTGGGATTTCAATCACTTTCACGCCCATGCCGCGCAGCATCTGCATCGAACCGTAATAACAGGGGGATTCGACCGCGACAATATCGCCCGGTTTACACACCGCCATTAACGCCAGCGACATCGAATTATGGCAGCCGCTGGTAATGATGATGTCATCGGCGGTGACCACCGAGCCGCTGTCGAGCATCAGGCGGGCAATCTGCTCGCGCAATACCCGCTGGCCGGCTAACAAGTCATAACCGAGAACGGTTTGCAGATTATGCTGTACCACCCGGCTTAGCTCCCGCCAGAGTGGTTTCAGGCTGGGCGTTTCGACATCCGGCGTGCTTTTGCTTAACGGAACAATGGAACTGTCGCTATGCGCCTCCAGCATATCCAGTACCTGATCCCACTGGGTAATTTCCACCGGGCGCTGCACCGGACGCGTCATTGGTGGCACTGGCGGCTGGGCTTTACGTTGTGCGACAAAATAACCCGAACGCGGCTGCGGAGTGATGAGGTTCATCGTCTCCAGCATCTGATACGCCTGCTGCACGGTGCTGATGCTGACGCCGTGCTCTTGACTCAAGCTACGCACCGACGGCAATTTCTCCCCGTGACGATACAGCCCTTGCTCAATCCGCCTGGCAAGTAGAGTCGCCAGATGTTGATAACGCGTCATGCTGTATTCCTTATGTGGACCATACAGAGAGAAAAACCGGTACAGATGAGGCTAAAAAACCGGATGCAGATGCTGTTTTAACCTGTCTGTATGTTAAATAAAAGTAATATTTGAATCTGTATTGTGAGCTGCCAGAAGGTGGATGATGAAGCCTCTGAAAGATGAGGAGGTAGCAGATGGAATTTCACGAAAACAGAGCTAAAGCGCCGTTTATCGGCCTGGTGCAACTCTGGCAGGCGGTGAGGCGTTGGCGGCGGCAAATGCAGACCCGACGCGTGTTACAGCAGATGAGTGATGAGCGGTTGAGAGATATTGGGTTACGCAGGGAGGATGTGGAGTGAGGGGGCATTTCGCCGCGGAAAACAGGATTTCTCTATAACCTCCACAAGGAAGTGGTTATTATTGCGAAATCATCGCTTCACGGATAGACGTCAGAATGAAAGCTACAGAAGCCCGCTTACTCGATTTTTTAAAACGTTCGCAGCAGTTTGTTATTCCCATTTATCAACGGACTTATTCATGGACAGAACAACAATGTCGGCAACTTTGGGACGACATCATTCGTGCCGGAAAGCGTGACGATATATCAGCGCATTTTATCGGTTCGGTTGTTTATATTGAGCAGGGGTTGTATCAGGTTTCTGGTATTTCTCCGTTGCTGGTCATTGATGGTCAACAGCGGCT
Organism: Escherichia sp. MOD1-EC5189; assembly: GCF_002966045.1. Lineage (NCBI taxonomy): Bacteria > Pseudomonadati > Pseudomonadota > Gammaproteobacteria > Enterobacterales > Enterobacteriaceae > Escherichia > Escherichia sp. MOD1-EC5189. The sequence continues at coordinate 41,034 of NZ_PTRX01000004.1, forward strand.
GACGACCGCAATGTTGCTGATTGAAGCTTTATCGCGCCATCTTGGTGAAGACGAAGTGTTTGATGGCTTTTCGGCAATGAAATTGCGTAATTATTATTTACTCAATCCTTATGAGTCCGGCGAGAAAGGATTTAAATTACTGCTGACCGAGACTGATAAAGAAAGTTTGCTGGCGTTAATAAAACAAAGACCGATGCCAGAAAACTATTCCTATCGAATAATGGAAAACTTTACTTTCTTTGATGAACAAATTGCCAAACTCGGTGATGACTTGATCCCCTTATGTCGTGGGTTAGCAAAGTTATTAATTGTCGATGTGGCGCTTAATCGTGGTCAGGATAATCCGCAACTGATTTTTGAAAGTATGAACTCCACCGGTAAGGCGTTAAGTCAAGCCGACCTGGTGCGCAATTTTATTCTGATGGGTCTCGAACCAGAGTATCAAACCCGGTTGTATGAAGATCACTGGCGCCCCATGGAAATCTCTTTTGGTCAGCAAGGTTACAGCGAATATTTTGACAGTTTTATGCGTCATTATCTGACGGTAAAAACGGGGGAGATCCCTCGGACAGATGAAGTCTATGAGGCTTTTAAACTCCATGCCCGTAGCCAGAGTGTTGCTGAAAAAGGCGTAGATCGGCTGGTTGAAGATATTCACATCTACGCGGAGTATTACTGTGCAATGGCATTGGGAAAAGAAAGTGACAAATCGCTTGCCACGGCTTTTCAGGATTTGCGCGAGTTAAAGGTCGATGTGGCGTATCCTTTCTTACTGGCGCTTTATCATGACTATAAAAATGGCGATTTGTCTCACGAAGATTTCCTGAGCATAATTCGTTTAATTGAATCTTATGTTTTCCGCCGTGCAGTATGTGCGATTCCGACGAATTCTTTGAACAAGACATTTGCCACTTTTTATAAAGTCATTAATAAAGAAAAATATCTGGAAAGTATTCAGGTGCATTTTCTGAACCTACCTTCATATCGTCGTTTCCCCAACGATGATGAATTTAAACGGGAATTAAAAGTTCGCGATCTCTATAACTTCCGCAGTCGCAGTTACTGGTTACGACGACTGGAAAACGATAAACGCAGAGAGCGCGTGGAAGAGTTTACGATTGAGCACATTATGCCGCAGAACGAAAATTTGTCGGCTAAATGGCGTGAAGAGCTGGGAAGTGACTGGCAACGCATTCATAAAGAACTGTTGCATACGTTGGGGAATCTCACATTAACGCGCTATAACTCCCGCTACAGTGACAGACCTTTCGCGGAAAAACGCGATATTGAAGACGGCTTTAAACATAGCCCGCTCTATTTGAATATCGGTCTTGGACAGTGCGAAAAATGGGATGAAGCCGCCATTCACGCCCGTGCCGATCGTCTGGCAGAGCTTGCAATTCAGGTCTGGCAAGCGCCTTCTCTTCCTGAAGAGGTTTTAGCTGTTTATCGGGGGAAGCCTGAAAACAAAACCAATTACAGCCTGAATGATTTTCCTTTTCTTGCTGATGGTTCGCATAGCCGGGTGTTATTCGATCATCTTCGCGATGAAGTTATGCGCCTGGACGCAGGGATCACGCAGGAAGTATTGAAGCTCTATATTGCGTTTAAAGCGGAAACGAATTTTGTTGATGTTGTGCCGCAAAAAAGCCGACTGCGATTGTCGCTTAATATGCAGTTTCATGAACTGGTCGATCCGAAAGGTATTGCCAAAGATGTGACAAATGTTGGGCGCTGGGGCAATGGCGATGTAGAAATTGGTTTCAGCGACCTCGCACAACTTCCTTACATTATGGGATTAATTCGTCAGGCATTTGAAAAACAGATGGAGAGCGCGTTGGTATAACGTAGCGAATAATACCCGGTAGCACTGGCGCTACCGGGTCAATGTATCAGGCGACTTTCTGTTTACCGGCAATCACTCCAATAAACTCCTGCACCTGCTTCTGTTTACGTGCCGACAGCTTGCACACCTGGCGTAGCGACTGCATCAGTTCGCTCTCTTCGGTGGTGGGTGGTTGGGCGGTGAGGACAATACAGCCTTCCATCACTTTGACATCTACCGCCGTGCCGGTGGCAAAACCGGCGGCTTCCAGCCACTGACCTTTCAGGGTGATGGCGGGAATACGGCTGTAATCCGGGTAGCGACTCGCATAACTCACGGTTAATTGACGGTTATTTGCCGGGGAGACTTCTGCTTCGAACGGTTGTGCAATAGAATGCGTGTCAGTCATAACTGCTATTCTCCTGAAATAGTGATTGTGATGAGCGGTGCGGGTGTGTTGGCGCACATCCGCACCGCGCTAAATACCTGTATATATCATCAGTAAATATGGGGAAAGTCCAGCTAAAAATAGAATAAAATGGGCAATTTCTGGAATGATTTAAATATATTTATGTGGGTTATGATTGGCGTGAAATAATAAAAAGCGCACCGGAAAGGTGCGCCAGAAAATAATGTTCAGGATTTTTTACGTGAGGCTTTTTTACCCCCGCTAGCTGCGCGTTCAGCTTTGATTTTTTCCAGCAACGCGGCGGCGCTGTTTTCTCCGCTGATCGAATCCGGGTTTTCGGCCCGCCACTGGGCGGTAAGTTCACCACGGAACGCTTTTGCCAGGATGGATTGCGTCAGGTTGTTGACGCGGGCTAAGGCGTTGTTGACCTGTTTTTCTATGGTGTCGGCGTAGGCGAAGAGTTGCTCGACGCGGCGAACGATTTCGTGTTGTTCTTCAACCGGAGGAACAACTATTTCTATAGAATATATTTTTGCTCCACTTATAACAGGTTGAGCTGAGGAGGATGTATCTACTCTTAAATTTGTAGCCTTAAGTAGCCAATATGCGAACTTCTCTGTGATTAAATCTCTATTGAAATCAACAAGTAATGCGTTATCAGTTATCCACGATTTTTCAGGAGTCAAATGAACTGAACCACAATAATATCCTACTCTACCAATAACAATGGTTGATTCTTCAGTATTATACTTATCATGGTAACCTGTAATACCATTGCCTCCGTAAACAGGGATATCTCCTGAGGAATTCATTTCTTTAGCCGTAAGGCCATCACCTGATTTAACATTAAAAATATGCCCAATATTACAACGTAACCACGTATTCTCCTCACAGGGTTCAGCGATATTTTTGGCTTTTAATTTTTTTCCTTTTGTTAATTCATAATATTTATGCAATGAGATATTAAATGAATTATGAGTCCTCCATGTCTCAGAAAGCTCTCCTCTCATTGCCGCAGCAAGCACCGCCTGACGAAAACGTTTCAGGATTTGTGGGATTTGCTCAAGACGTGCTTTGGTGCTGTCTACCTGCGCCAGCAGCGTATCGAGTTTTTCTGCGATGATTTTTTGCTCGGCGAGTGGAGCTAATCGTAACGGCGCTTTGAGGCCATCAGTTGTTCCCAGACGGGGCATATTTACGCCATAGCTAACATCATTCACATAACTTAAAAAGGTCGAACTCTTCAGCCAGTAAAATAGATACTTATTAAAACAAATTGGCTCTGCGTTAATAGGAATAATTTCAGTGGTGCATACGCCATCATCGTTTGCAATGATAATTTTATTGAGATAGGGACGAAGTTTACCGTAGAGAATATCTCCTTTCCGAAAACTATTTTTCGTACTTTTGAAAGGGCGTTCACTAGCAGTTACTTTATTAAGAAGCTTTGATGAAGCTTTCTCAATATCTTCTAGTTCCAAAATCCATGTGTCGTCATTAACTTCAGATAAAACTTTTTTAGATGTTTTACCATAATCAACAACATTACCTAATTGAGTGTCAACCCACCCCTCCGGCAATTTCCCCGCACTCATTCCTTCACCCCACCAAACGCTTCTTCCAGCAACTGACGCTGCGCATCCGCCTCATCGCTCGCCCCCAGTTCACGCATCAGCGCATCCAGTTCACCCAGCGCCTGCACCAGTTCGCCCATTGCTTCTGCCGCTAATACATCCGGCTCCGGCAGGTTGTCGGCGTCGATGCTGTCTTTATCTTTCAGCCAGGATATATCCAGCGAATCGGATTTCGCGGTGCGGATCCACTCGCGGCTGAATTTGCGCCAGCGACTGGTGGCCAGATGCTGATCGGTGTTTTTGTTCTCTTCGCTGTCGGCAACTTCCGTCTCTTCGGCGTTAAAACTCCATTCACCTTCAGTGCGCGGGCTTAAACCGTGCGGGTCTTCGCCATACACGCGCTCAAACGGCTGCAAATGCTCGTCGGTAAACGGCGTGCGCTTGCCGAAGCTCGGCATATTGGTACGCAGGTCGTACACCCACACGTCGTCGGTACAGTTCTTATCCTGATGCGGGTTCGCCACCGTCCCTTTGGTAAAGAACAGCACGTTGGTTTTCACGCCCTGCGCGTAAAAAATACCGGTCGGCAGACGCAGAATGGTGTGCAGATGACACTTATCCATCAGGTCACGACGGATGTCGGTGCCTTTGCCGCCTTCAAACAGCACGTTATCCGGCACCACGACCGCCGCACGACCGCCGGGATGCAGCGTTTCGATAATATGCTGCATAAAGCACAACTGTTTGTTGCTGGTCGGGTGAACAAAGGTGCGGGTAATGTTGGTGCCTGCGGCGCTGCCAAACGGCGGGTTAGTGGCGACAATATGCGCTTTCGGCAGGTTTTCACCGTCGCTGCCCAGGGTGTTGCCCAGACGGATTGCGCCGCCGTGGTCGAGGTTGCCTTCAATATCGTGCAGCAGGCAGTTCATCAGTGCCAGACGACGGGTGCCGGGCACCAGTTCGAGGCCGATAAACGCGCGGTGGATCTGGAAATCCTGCGTGTCGCCATCAAGGTCGTCCAGATCATTAGTTTGCGACTTAACATAGCGGTCGGCTTCAATCAAAAAGCCCGCCGTACCCGCTGCCGGGTCCTGCACCATTTCACGCGGCTGCGGTTTCAGCAGATGAATAATGGTTTTAATCAGCGGACGCGGGGTAAAGTACTGGCCCGCGCCAGACTTGGTTTCATTCGCGTTCTTCTGCAACAGCCCTTCGTACATATCGCCGAAGTCATCGCGCGACTTACCGTGCGCGCCGTTGTACCAGTCCAGCGAATCCATATTGCTGACCAGCTCGGTCAACTGTTTTGGCTGGGTAATGGTGGTGTTGACGTTCTGGAACACCGCCTGCACGAGCTTTTGATTGTCTGCGCCCAGATGTACCAGCAGGTTACGGTAGAACTGCAACTGCTCCTGGCCGATGCGGGATTTCAGGTCATCCCAGCGGTAGCCTTCCGGCAGGTACTCCGCTTCCTGTCCGGTCTCTTTACACATTTTCAAAAACAGCAGCGAGGCGAGTTCATTGACGTAGTTTTGATAGGAAACGCCACCATCGCGCAGGTTGTCGCACAGCTTCCACAGCTTGGCGACCAGATCGTTATTGTTCATTGTGAGTTCCGTAAATTAAGCAGCGGCCCGCATTGTTTGGGGCCGCAGAAGAAGAAATTGCCGAGGGTAATATACACAAAATCATTCAGGTTGCATCAAGGCGGCAAGTGAGTGAATCCCCGGGAGCGTACAGAAGTACGTGACCGGGGTGAACGAGCGCAGCCAACGCAGAGGCAGCCTGAAGGATGAAGTGTATACGTGTCAGGCCAGCTCGTCCCAGATGTAATCGCTGAATTTGCCCAGCAGGGTATCGAGATTATCGTCAAAGGTTCTTTGCAGCATCGCCTTCCCGCCGCGACGGTGGAAGTTACCGGTTTTGAAGACATCGTCGTCGAGCACCACTTTCTCTTTCAGCGCCTGCGCTAAACGATCGAGCCAGTTTAATTGCTCGCTGCTCCAGTCGTTTTCGCCCTTGATACGCGTCAGCGCGTGATCGACACGTTCTTCAAACGGTTTCAGCGCATCGCCCACCGCAGCACGGCGAATATGTCCAATCAGCCGGGCGGCGATATCTTCATTGCGCGTCTCTTTCCACGCTTTGCGCAGGGAAGATTCCTCAAAGTGCTGGCGGTCAAACCACTCCTGGAGTTCGACCAGCCCTTTACGGGTGAGATCGCGCGGGCGATTGATCACCGCCTGCAATGCCGGTTGCGCGTTCGGGGAACGTTGCACCAGCGAGTCAAAGGCTTCGAGGAAATCCTGCGGCGTGTCGTAATCACCGTACAGCGATTTTACACTCACCACTTCATCGTCGATATCGAGGAAGATCGGCGCATCATTCAGGTTGTTGATGTCCGTTTTCAGCTTTTCCAGACGGGCGATAAAGCCAGGCAGTTTGTTAAAGACTTCTGCGCTCCAGTGCGGCCCTTTTTCCCGCAGGCGCGAGGCGAAGCCGTTAAAGTTCACGCCCGCCGCGTCCTGGCATAGCTCATCCAGACGACGCACCTGTTTATCTATCGTTTCGCTGCGGTCACGGTTAAACGTGGCCAGACCGATGATACGCTGGAGCTTCGCCACCAGTTGTTCATGGCTGTGCTCGGCAAAACTGCGGCCATCCGCTTCGGTGATTTTATAAGTTTCTGAATCGGTAATTTCATTGACCAGTGTTTGCAGTTCCACCTTCGGGCGCACCACCACCGGACGCATGGTGTCGACGCTCTCCAGCGTGCTGTAGATATCGACACAGTCAAAAATCTTAAAGCTGGTTTTATTCACCTCCGGGCATAAGCGTGTGGCGCGGCCTTTCATCTGTTCGTACAGAATGCGGCTGCGTACTTTACGCAGGAACACGATATTACAGATCGACGGAATATCGACGCCGGTTGTCAGCAGGTCGACGGTCACCACGATATTGGGCAGCCGCTCTTTATTGAAGCGGGTGATCATGGTCTGCACTTTGCGCGCGTCTTTATCGGCATCACCGGTGATCTTGATGATCGCGTCGTGCTCCAGTTGCGGATACTTTTTCTTGAATGCGGTACGCAGCTCTTCCACCACCATATCGGCATGGGCATTGGTGACGCAGAAGACCAGCGTTTTTTGCGATCCGGTCGGGTCAAGATAATTGGTGAGTTCGTTACAGACGGCGCGGTTAAACGCCGGGATCACCAGGCCACGGTTAAAGTCGGCGACTTCAAAATCCTGATCGTCTTCCAGGGTGTCATTGATCACTTCTCCCTGCGGGCTGATGCGCTCTACCTGCTCGCCTTTGGAGAGATAAACCCCCTCCTGGGCGTTGCGGGTGGTGATTTGGATCGGCGGATCCTGGTCGATCAGAAAACCGTCGATAACCGCGGTACGGTAGGTATAACGGTAAACCGGCTCGCCGAAAATCTGCACCGTATGCAGCGCCGGGGTGGCGGTGAGGGCGATTTTTACCGCATCGAAGTGATCGAGAATGCGACGGTAGGCAGAGACGTAATCCAGCTGGCTGCGGAACTGCAGCTCGCCTTCGGTCTGCTCTTTATCGAGAATATAGCCGCGATGCGCTTCGTCAACGACGATACAGTCGTAACGGGCCACCGGCATCGGTTCATCTGATTGCAGGGTGCGTTTCACCAGCGACTGTACGGTGGCAACGTGAATTTTGGTGCTGTCTTCCGGGAATTTATCCGTCAGACCTTTAATGTCGAAAATGCTGTTGAAGGTGTCGCCGTTAATACGCGTATCTTCAAACGCGCCCAGCGCCTGCTCGCCAAGAGAACGGCGATCCACAAGGAAGAGAATGCGTTTAAAACGTTGGGACTGGATCAGGCGGAACATCATGGCAATTGCGGTGCGGGTTTTACCGGTACCGGTCGCCATCGCCAGCAGGATCTCTTGTTGACCCTTGACGATTGCCTTTTCAACCGCGCGGACGGCATCTTCCTGATAATAACGCAGGCCCAGCTCGCTCATGCCAGGGTTATCGGCAAACCACTGATTCTGTTTTTGCGGTTCACTGCCGAGCATTTCCAGCAGCTCTTCCGGGCGGTGCCACTCGGGTAAGGCTTTCGACATATTGCGGGTATCACGCACGTCGCGATACCAGATGCCGCTTTTGGTCTTCATTGCTGCGCGGTATTCGCGCCCGTTGGTCGAGTAGCAGAAGGGGATTTTAAACCGTTGTTGGCCGCTGGTATCCTGCCAGCTGATTTCATACTCCGGCACCGCTTCATGCACTTCATCCGGTGAGTAGTGCTCAAGCAAGGTTTCCCGCAGGAAGCCATTATCGAAGCATTTGCTGTAGCGATAAGACTCATTGAGCTTGCCGGGAACGTCGATATTGTTACGTTTCGCCTCTACCACCGCGATGGGGTTGAGGCCGACAAACAGCACATAATCCGCAAAGCCCTGATTACCCGTTTCATCTTTTCCGGTCGGCCATTCAGCAATGGCTTTATTGACGCCGGGTTCAGGGCGTGCGCCTTTGGAGAAGCGCAGGGTTTTGCTGTCGGCCTGCCAGCCTGCTTTACGCAGTTGCGCGTCAATCAGGAAGCGATTCTCTTCTTCGCTAAGGTTGAGTGTGCGCTTGATGGCCTGATCGGTAATTTCTTTGTGGTAAGCCTTACGTTCCTGTTCGGTCTGTTTTGCCAGTTCCGCGTTCTTCTCGGCGAGCTGTGCTTCCAGTGCCGCAAGGCGAGCCTGGGTTTGCGCTTCGGTTTCCTGCTGTTTGCCTTCCAGAATGGCGATATAGCCGTTCAGGGCAACCAGCTTCTGCTGTTGCGCTTCCACTTCCGCCTGAGTCTGCGCTTTTTCTCGCGCCTGCTGTTCAAGCTGTTGTTTTAGCGTCAGCACTTCCTGGTGATAGAGGTTTTCACCACGTTCCGGCAACACAAACACCGGCACCGGGAAGTCATAATCTTTGGTGACCAGACGGTAGTACCAGACAGCCAGGCGGAACCCGAGCCGCAGGCACATCTGGGCATCGTCGAGATCGTTATGATATTCGTGTACCGCCTGATTACCAATGCGGCGTAATTTGTGGAATACAGAGAGGATGGAGTCATCAACGAAGGCGATTTTGCCAAGTTCGCGCAGGAGATCGTGTTGATTCTCACAAGGGGGGATGTTGAGTAACAGACCAAGATGTTTCGCTGTGGCTTCGCCAAACATACGCATTTTAATCAGCGTCGTGTTGGGATCATCCGGGTAGTTATTTTCCGCCGCACAGGCGATGGCATAAGTGAAGTCGTTGACGCCCTTCAGGAATTCGAAGTTGGATTTATTCATCATTGTTATTAATCCATTGCTGTGTGGGCCTGTCCAAATATTTAAGGCCCATAACCTCTTATCTTAGCTTTCTGTACCTTTCCGGGCAATGACCGGAGTCACAGCAACTGACTCATTTCTAACGTGTTCGTCTATTTTTGTAGTGCTATAGTAGCCGAAAAACATCTACCTGATTCTGCAAGGATGTACTATGACGGTTCCTACCTATGACAAATTTATTGAACCTGTTCTGCGCTATCTGGCGACAAAACCGGAAGGTGCAGCCGCGCGTGATGTTCATGAGGCTGCCGCGGATGCATTAGGACTGGATGACAGCCAGCGATCGAAAGTCATTACCAGCGGACAACTTGTTTATAAAAATCGTGCAGGCTGGGCACATGACCGTTTAAAACGTGCCGGGTTGTCGCAAAGTTTGTCGCGTGGCAAATGGTGCCTGACACCTGCGGGTTTTGACTGGGTTGCGTCTCATCCCCAGCCAATGACGGAGCAGGAGACGAACCATCTGGCCTTCAATTTTGTGAATGTCAAACTTAAGTCACGGCCGGATGCCGTCGATTTAGATCCGAAAGCCGACTCTCTCGATCATGAAGAACTTGCAAAGAGCAGCCCGGACGATCGGTTAGATCAGGCGCTAAAAGAGCTTCGTGATGCGGTGGCTGATGAGGTTCTGGAAAACTTATTGCAGGTTTCTCCTTCGCGCTTTGAAGTCATTGTTCTGGATGTTTTGCATCGCCTGGGGTATGGCGGCCACCGTGATGATTTGCAGCGTGTTGGCGGTACTGGAGATGGTGGCATCGATGGTGTGATATCGCTTGATAAACTTGGCCTGGAGAAAGTTTATGTTCAGGCAAAACGTTGGCAGAATACTGTAGGCAGGCCAGAATTACAGGCATTTTACGGCGCACTGGCTGGGCAAAAAGCGAAACGTGGGGTGTTTATTACCACTTCTGGATTTACTTCTCAGGCGCGTGACTTTGCCCAATCCGTTGAGGGTATGGTGTTGGTTGATGGGGAACGCCTGGTGCACTTAATGATCGAAAACGAAGTAGGGGTTTCTTCACGTTTGTTGAAGGTGCCGAAACTGGATATGGACTATTTTGAGTGAAATATCAGGCCGGATGCGGCTGCGCCTTATCCGGCCCATAACCCCTTACTTCCTCAACCCCGCAAACGCAGCCCGAATCTCTTCCTCCGGCAGCTGGATCCCGATAAACACCATCGTGCTATGCGGTTTTTCATCGCCCCACGGCCTGTCCCAGTCGGCGCTGTAGAGGCGCTGGACGCCCTGGAACAGCAGGCGGTTAGGTTCGCCGTCAATCCACAGCATCCCTTTGTAACGTAGCAGTTTATCCGCCGACTCCAGCAGCAGGTTTTCCATCACGCGGGAAACTTCGCTGATATCTACCGGGTAATCCAGTTCCACCACAATTGACGAAATATCGTTTTGTTTATCCGCGATAAAGTGGAAACGTGGTTTGGTGCTGACAACGTTTTCTTCCAGCATAAAACCGTTGGTGTTGAACAGCAGACCCAGGTCGATGTCGCCGTGGGTGACGGTGTAGACCGGTGCGCGGGCGTTGATGCGCGCCAGGCGTTCACGCAGTTTTTCTGCTTCGCCTGCGACGTCGGTTTTGGTCAGCAGAATGCGGTCGGCGTAGCCAACCTGTGACTGGGCGATGGTGAACTGGTTCATCTGCTCATCGGCATGTACCGCATCTACCAGCGCAATCACGCCGTCCAGCAGGTAACGCTGGCATAAAACCTCATGGGAGAAAAAGGTCTGAATAATCGGGCCGGGATCGGCCATGCCTGTGCATTCAATGACCAGACGGTCGAACTGAATATTGCCCTTGTCGAGATTATCCAGCAGGTCGAGTAGCGCGTCCTCCAGCTCGTTGGAGCGCGAACAACAGATGCAGCCGTTGGTCAGCGTTTTGATCTGCGTGGCGCGGTCGCCAATCAGTTGATCATCAACGGAGACTTCGCCGAATTCGTTTTCAATCACGGCAATCTTGTAGCCGTGCTGTTCATTAAGAATATGGCGCAGCAGGGTGGTTTTGCCTGCGCCTAAAAAACCGGTGAGTAGGGTAACTGCAATCGGGTTCATGCTCTCTCCATTAACAACAGCGCATACCGCCTTTACCATCGCCGCCGTAGCGCGCGTTCTGGCGTTCGCGGAAGAATTCTTCATAGCTCATGTACGGCTTGTCGGGATGGTTGGTCTTCATATGCTCGACGTAGTTGTCGTAGTCTGGAATGCCAATCAACATCTTCGCCGCTTGGCCGAGATATTTTTTTGCCTGTCCTAAGTTACCAAACATAGTTCACTCTGATAAGAACAAAGCCCCGCCGAAGCGGGGCTAAACACGGTTAGTGGTGCGAAGAGATCTTCACGCCGCCTTCCGGGATTGGAACGTACGGTGTTTCTTTGTCAGTACGTTTGTCGCTGTTACGCACCTTCAGCCAGGTTTTGAAACCGTAGAAGATGATGCTGTACACCACAATCAGGAACAGAATACTCAGACCCGCGTTAGTGTAGTTGTTCACAACGATGTGGTTCATGTTGGCAATCTGCTGTGCCGTCAGGTCAGTACCGTTAGCAATCTTCTCTTTGTACTGGCTTGCCATGTAGAAGAAGCCTTCCATCTGCGGGTTGGTGCTGAACAGTTTCAGGCCCAGCGCCCAGGTGGTGCAGATAAGCAGCCATACAGCCGGAACAACAGTTACCCAGATGTATTGGGTGCGCTTCATCTTAATCAGCACAACGGTGCCCAGTACCAGCGCTACGGCTGCCAGCATCTGGTTGGAGATACCGAACAGCGGCCACAGGCTCTTAACGCCGCCCAGCGGATCAACCACGCCCTGATACAGCAGGTAGCCCCACAGACCCACACAGCCCGCAGTACCGATGATACCGGCAACCAGAGAGTCGGTTTTTTTCAGGAACGGGATGAAGTTACCCAGCAGGTCTTGCAGCATAAAGCGGCCAGAACGGGTACCCGCATCCAGCGCGGTCAGGATGAACAGGGCTTCGAACAGAATACCGAAGTGATACCAGAAGCCCATGTCAGCCATCGGCAGCACTTTATGGAACACGTGAGCGATACCTACCGCCAGCGTCGGCGCACCACCTGCACGGTTCAGGACAGAAGGCTCACCAATGTCTTTCGCGGTTTGCAGGATCTGCTCTGGCGAAATCACGAAGCCCCAGGAGCTGACAGTCGCTGCCGCGTGTGCGGTAACGTCTTTCAGCTGCGCCATGATGATCGGCGCGTTCTCACCACCCATTTCATGCAGGTTAGGCATGGTGATGCCAAGGCCCGCAGGCGGGGTATTCATCGCGAAGTAAAGACCCGGTTCGATGATGGACGCAGCAACCAGCGCCATAATCGCCACGAAGGACTCCATCAGCATTGCGCCGTAGCCGATGAAACGCGCGTCGGTTTCGTTAGCCAGCAGTTTCGGCGTCGTACCGGAGGAGATCAGCGCGTGGAAGCCAGATACCGCACCACAGGCGATGGTGATGAACAGGAACGGGAACAGAGCGCCTTTCCACAGCGGGCCAGTACCGTCAATGTACTGCGTCATCGCAGGCATTTTCAGTTCCGGGTTCAACACCACGATACCCAGCGCCAGGCCGACGATAACGCCGATTTTCAGGAAGGTTGCCAGATAGTCGCGCGGTGCGAGGATCAGCCACACCGGCAGCAGTGCGGAAACAAACGCATAGCCAATCAGCGCGAAGGTAATGGTGGTGTCTTTAAAGGTCAGTGCCGGACCCCAGTACGGATCGTGAGCAATTACGCCACCGAAGTAGATAGAGGCAACCAGCAGCACGATACCAATAACAGAGACTTCACCCACACGCCCCGGACGGATAAAGCGCATGTAGATACCCATAAACAGCGCAATTGGTACGGTTGAGCAAACGGTGAAGACACCCCACGGACTTTCGGCCAGGGCTTTAACCACAATCAGCGCCAGAACGGCGAGGATGATGATCATGATTAAGAAACAGCCAAACAGCGCGATAGTCCCCGGTACTGGCCCCATCTCTTCTTTGATCATCTCACCGAGAGATGCGCCGTTACGGCGAGAGGAGATAAACAGCACCATAAAGTCCTGTACCGCACCGGCCAGCACTACCCCCGCCAGCAGCCACAGCGTACCAGGCAGGTAGCCCATCTGCGCGGCGAGAACCGGACCAACCAGCGGACCCGCACCGGCGATAGCAGCGAAGTGGTGACCAAACAACACGTAACGGTTGGTCGGAACATAGTTCAGACCGTCGTTGTTAATAACCGCAGGCGTCGCGCGCGTGGGGTCGAGTTTCATCACTTTCTGGGCGATGTACAGACTGTAGTAGCGATAAGCCACCAGATACACTGACACAGAGGCGACCACGATCCACAGGGCGCTGACGTGCTCCCCCCGACGTAATGCAACTACCGCGAGGCAGAATGCACCGATGATTCCGAGAATCACCCAGGGTATGTGCTTGAATATCTTTTTAGTATCCATAGTAAAACCTGGCATGTATTGATTAATAGTTGGCCGAAGCCGTTCTAGGTTTGCGTTGCGTTTGAGGAGGTAAATTGACCGCTATCCTGCAGTGATGTTGCCAGAGTTACGCGCGCGTAAAGTAAGGTAAATAACTGAGTGGTTATATTTGGGACGTAAGCGGTCAGGAATGGCGGTGAGCGGTTGGGCAAGAATTATTCGCCGGGTGGATATGTGATTGAGATCACAATAAAAATGCCCCTTCGATAATTAACCGAAGGGGTATTCTTAGAAGAGAGTGTCTAATTCCGCCAGTACGTTGTAGTCGTCATCAGCCAATAACAACGTTTTCCATTTGTCGAAGGTCAGGCACGGATGCGATGTGCCAAACACCAGAATATCCCCCACTTGCACGTCGCTATTAGCTGACAGTTGCAACATGCAGTGCTGATCCATAATGCCTGTACTGCGAATCGCCTGTGGATCAAATGCCAGTGATTTGCCGTTGCGATAGTGGGCGACTGGTTGCGGCAGTCCGGCGTCGAAGGCGCAATCACGCTTACCAAAATTAACCACCGCACGAGCAGCTTCCGGTACCGATTGCACCATGGCGACCAGTTCCAGCGCAGATGTGAGATCGCCTGCCAGATCGCAGGCCACAGGATCGCGGGCAAGCAACTGTTGTTGTGCCGCGTCGTAGATCCCGGTGTCGTGAGTGATGTAGCAGCCAGGGCGAATAACAATGCGGCAGTTATCAGGCTTTTCTGCCGCCAGCCAGATATTGCACACCACGTCATACCAGACCGTGCCTGCTCCGGTGAGAATAAACTCGCCATCAACCAGACTTGCCATATCACAGGCCAGTTGTGCGGCATCCCGCAGCAGAGCTTCTACCTGCGGTTGTGGATCGTCACCGTGTAAAACACCTTCATATAACTCAAGCCCGCGCAGACGTAGCCCTGGTAATTGGGCCGCCTGTTTAGCCAGTGCCAGTGCGGTATCCGTTGAGCGGCAACCACAGCGTCCGCCGGGGACACCCAACTCAATCATCACGTTCAGTGTCTGTTGCTGACTGGCAAAAAAGGCAGACAAAGCGCGGGCGTTCTCAATGCTGTCGATACAGCAGATAAAATCGACCGTCGGGTAATGTTGTTGCAACCGGGCAATCAACTGCATATTCGCCTTGCCGACCAGCTGGTTAACCATCAGCACTCGCTGAATACCGCTCGCCATTGCCGCACCAGCCTGCCATGCGCTACCGACACCTATTGCCCAGGCGCCTGCCGCCTGCTGCGCCTGAAAAATCCACGGCGTCATGGTGGTTTTACCGTGCGGTGCCAGTGAAACGCCGCGCGCGTCAGCGTAGCGTTGCATCCACGTAATGTTGTTCTCCAGGGCCTGCTTTTTAATGATCGCGGCAGGTAAACAGACATCTTCGGCAAGGAGATTTGCGGGCATTTGCATCAGGGCAGATTTATGGGGAACCAGAGGTTCAGAGTGGTATTTCATAACATTTACCTTTTAAGTTTTTCACCGTATCGGATATGAGTATCATTTGTAACTAAATGAAATATAAATATTTAGTTTATTTATCTTATGATTTATGAATAAAAGTATCAGAAAATCATCTGGGTTTTGCGTAGTTTTCCACTGTTTTTCGTCCTTGTAAATGGTTAACTTGTCACCATTGCAGAAATGGAGTGACGAACATGCAGGTTGACTGGTTAATCAAAAATGTGACCGTTATCGACGGTAGCGGCGGCCCTGAATTTCGCGGTGACGTGGCAATAACAGGTGATCGGATTGTCGATATTGCCCCTGCGCTTAACGTTACGGCGCAGCAGGTCATTGACGGGGAAGGGCGGGTGCTGGCACCAGGGTTTATCGACGTTCATACCCATGACGATATCAACGTTATTCGCATCCCGGAATATCTGCCAAAGATCAGCCAGGGGATCACTACGGTGATTGTCGGTAACTGCGGGATTAGTGCGGCGTCGGCGAAAATGAAAGGTGAAGTTCCTGACCCGATGAATCTGTTGGGGGAAGCAGAGCACTTTATTTATCCCACCGTTGAAAGCTATGCCCAGGCAGTGGAAGCAGCCAGGCCGTCACTGAACGTTGGCACGCTGATTGGTCATACGGCGCTGCGTAATAACCATATGGACGACCTGTTTCGCCCGGCGACGGTGGATGAAATTGCCGCTATGCGTGCCGACTTACGTCTGGCGTTGAGTCAGGGGGCGCTGGGGTTAAGTTCCGGGCTGGCCTATGCAACGGCATTTCAGGCGACTACCGAAGAAGTCATGGCGCTGGCGGAAGAATTAGCCGGTGAGAAGGGCGTTTATACCACCCATCTGCGTTCTGAATTTGAACCGATTCTCGATGCCCTGGATGAGGCGTTTCGTATTGGGCGTCATGGCAAAGTGCCTGTCGTGGTTTCCCACCATAAATGCGCCGGGGCGAAAAACTGGGGGCGGACAAAAGAAACGTTGGCTTTTTTTGACCAAATGCGTCAACACCAGGAAATTGGCTGCGATGTCTACCCTTACTCAGCCAGTTCATCAACGCTGGATCTCAAACAAGTCACCGACGAATTCGATATTGTGATCACCTGGTCACAAACACATCCGCAGCAGGCCGGGAAAACACTGGCGCAAATCGCCATCGACTGGCAGATGAGTATGCTGGAGGCCGCGAAGCTGCTAATGCCTGCCGGGGCTATCTATTACAACATGGACGAGCGCGACGTCCGCCGAGTGTTGAGTTATCCGGTCAGTATGATTGGCTCTGACGGCCTGCCCAATGATCCCATGCCGCATCCACGTTTATGGGGCGCCTTCCCTCGCGTGCTGGGCCACTATTGCCGTGATGAAGGCTTATTCCCACTGACCACGGCTATCCACAAAATGACCGGGCTTTCTGCCAGCCGTTTTCGCCTGCCCCAGCGAGGACTGGTGAAAGTCGGTTATTTTGCGGACCTGGTGTTGTTCGATCCACAAACCATTCGTGATGTTGCCAGCTTTTCTGATCCCAAACGCCCGGCAGATGGCATTGAGGCGGTGATGGTGAACGGCGTTATGAGCTATGGTCGCGATAAACATATTACAGGCCGTGCGGGACGCTTCCTGCGCCGGCAGACCTCACATTAAGGAGTGAATATGAGCATTAAACGTTACGGTACGGAAGGTGGAACAGGCACTGGCGGGCAGCATTTGCCTTTTGCTAGGGCGGTTGAGGCGGGCGGCTGGCTGTACGTCTCCGGGCAAACACCCATGAAAAACGGTGAAGTGGTAGAAGGCGGAATCGTTGAACAGTCACGACTGGCGATCCAAAACTGTGTCGACATCATGACTGAAGCCGGTTATAGCCTGGCGGATGTGGTTCACGTGAAAGTGATCCTGACCGACGCCCGCTATTTCCAGTCATTTAATAAAGTATTCAGAGAATTTTTTGGCGAGAATCCGCCTGCACGTATTTGTTGTGTGGCTGATCTGGTTGTCGATTGTAAAGTCGAAGTCGATGTGACCTGTTATAACGCGACCCGCTAATAAATTTAAGAATTAAAAAAACAGACCGCAATTGAGTGCTGAATACATTCAGCACTCCGGGAACTCTTACATTATTCTCTCTCTACTGGCAGGATGTGAATTATGAACAGTCATATCTTTTTAGTCGGCTTTATTATTTATGCCATCGCCATGATTTGGCTTGGTTGGTTTGTTTCTCGTAATCAGAAAAGCGGAGAAGATTTTCTGTTGGGCGGGCGTTCGCTGCCGCTGTTTCTGACGCTGGGTTCAACCGTTGCCACGATGGTTGGCACGGGTTCCAGTATGGGCGCAGTGGGCTTTGGCTACAGCAATGGCTGGGCCGGAATGCTTTATGGCGTCGGTGGGGCCGTAGGTATATTACTGGTGGCGTGGCTGTTTGCACCGGTACGTAAATTACGTTTTATGACCATGAGTGAAGAAATATCTTATTATACTGGCGGCAGCCATTTAATTAAAAATATTGTCGGCCTGATGATATTTATTGCCTCTATTGGCTGGCTGGGGGCGCATATATTAGGTGGAAGTATGTATCTTGCCTGGGCAACAGGTATTGATCTTACGGTGGCAAAATTAATTATTGCCTTAGCTTTTGCGATTTACGTTATTATCGGCGGTTATTCGGCGGTAGTGTGGACAGATACTATTCAGGCCCTAATTCTGTTCTTTGGCTTTATATTAATGGCTATTCTTGCCGTTGTTCACGTTGGTGGCTGGAGTGCGATTGAACAGGCGATGGACCCAAAAGCGATGAGCCTGTTTGCGATTGATAAAATGGGTGTGCTGCCTGCGCTTTCGCTGGCGCTGGTTATTGGTGTCGGCGTACTGGCCACACCATCTTATCGCCAGCGTATTTACTCGGGTAAAGACGTTCCCTCTGTACGGCGTTCATTTGTTATTACTGGCGTGTTGTATCTGTTCTTCTCGATTCTGCCTGCCATTATCGGCATGGCGGCGTTCACCATGAACCCAAATCTGGAAAACAGCAACTACGCCTTCTTGTTCGCGACCAGTTTCTTACCTGCCATTCTTGGGCTGGTGGTGCTGATTGCCGGGCTTTCTGCCACCATGTCTTCTGCCAGTTCTGATGCCATTGCGGCAGTGGCGATTATGATGCGCGACGTCTACACCATGATTACCGGCAGAATGCCGCCGGAGGACAAGGCCATTACTTACTCACGCTGGATGTTGACCTTTGTTATTGGCCTGGCGCTGGCCTTTGCTCTGACCTCTAATGACATCATCAGCTACATTACCAAAATGATTTCGATGCTGATGTCCGGGCTGTTTATCTGCTCAATCCTCGGTCGCTTCTGGCTACGCTTTAACTGGCAGGGCGCGCTGGCGGCGTTAGTGAGCGGTATGGTGATGTCCATTGTGGTGCTGATGAATGCCGACTGGCTGGCTTACTGGGGTAATCCGTGTATTCCGTCAGTGCTGGGCAGCCTGGTCGCTGGCGTACTGGTGACGTTGGTAACGCCAGCAAGTCAGGTCAGCCGGGAAGAAGCTTTGGCTATTATCACCAATGAGCGTGAAAACCAGAGTGTCGTGATCACCAAACCTGAAGAAGCATAACCGACAATGCTAATCGCCAAGTGGCTGGCGGTTAGCGCCCCCACGGTGGCTGTCTAACACCAGTTTTATCCGCCGCAGGCGATCTTTCGCCTGCGCTTTATTTACCATTGCCAGTTCCGTTGCCAGTACATCGACCATGGCTAACATCGCGTAGCGGGAAGGGGTGGGCTTAAAAATGTAATCACTTTCCTGAACCAGTAACGGCAATACCAGATCTACCTGTTCTGCCAGCGGTGTTTGTGCTGGCGTAATGGCAATAACACGCGCGCCATACTGACGGGCGATTGCCGCACTTTCGATGATTTCCGGTGTATAACCGCCCAGCGACAGCACAATCACCACATCCTGCGGCATGACTGCCGAGCACATCATTCTCATCATCAGGGCATCATTCTGACTGACCACCGGTAGCCCCAGACGGAATAAACGGTACTGAATCTCCTGTGAACAGATAGTGGAACCGCCGCCAGTTCCTAACGCAAGAATTTGCCGCGCCTGACTTAACCAGCTTACAGCCTGGCTGATGGCATTCATATCCAGCGAACGACGATGCGTTTCCAGCACGCTAATAATCGCTTCGTAGATCCCCTGAACACCGTCAAGATCCGGTACATCGAGAATAAACCGCTGCCCGACAGCCAGTGACTGCGCCAGTTTGACTTTCAACTCGCGGACATCTTTGCACCCCAGTGCACGGGCAAAACGCGTCACCGACGCCTGACTGGTTTTCGTTAACCGTGCCAGCTCAGCAATTGGCAACTCTACTGCGGCAGAGACGTCATCAAGAATAAATTGTGCGATACGCTTTTCAGTGGCTGTTAACGCCATAAATCGTTCGGTAATGCAGGAGATGATATCGATGCTATAAGCCATAGGAGTATCACTGGTTCGAAGAAGATTGATACTTTGTACCATAAACTGCCGCTATAGAGTGTGACCCTCACAAAAAACGCAAGTTTGCTGCAACAAAAGCAGTGCCGACGCTTTTCCATAGCATAAAGTTTTCCACCACCAGGCCGACAACCAGTGTATCTGTCTAGTGGAAAGAGAAACCATGTTAAAACGTATCAAGATCGTGACCAGCTTACTGCTGGTTTTGGCCGTTTTTGGCCTTTTACAACTGACATCAGGCGGTCTGTTCTTTAATGCCTTAAAGAATGACAAAGAAAATTTCACTGTTTTACAAACCATTCGCCAGCAGCAATCCACACTGAATGGCAGCTGGGTCGCGTTGTTACAGACGCGTAACACCCTCAACCGCGCGGGGATCCGCTACATGATGGATCAGAACAATATTGGTAGCGGTTCAACCGTTGCCGAGCTGATGCAGAGTGCCAGTATTTCGCTGAAACAGGCGGAAAAAAACTGGGCGGATTACGAAGCATTGCCGCGTGACCCGCGTCAGAGCACCGCCGCAGCGGCAGAGATCAAACGTAATTACGATATTTATCACAATGCGCTGGCGGAACTGATCCAACTGTTAGGTGCAGGCAAAATCAACGAATTCTTTGATCAGCCGACTCAGGGATATCAGGACGGTTTCGAGAAGCAGTATGTGGCTTACATGGAGCAAAACGATCGGCTCTATGATATCGCCGTCAGCGATAATAATGCCTCCTACAGCCAGGCGATGTGGATTCTGGTGGGCGTGATGATCGTCGTACTGGCAGTCATCTTCGCCGTCTGGTTCGGTATTAAAGCCTCGTTGGTAGCGCCAATGAATCGCCTGATTGACAGCATTCGTCATATTGCAGGTGGCGATCTGGTGAAACCGATTGAGGTGGATGGTTCTAATGAGATGGGGCAACTGGCAGAGAGTTTGCGCCATATGCAGGGAGAGCTGATGCGTACCGTCGGTGATGTGCGCAACGGGGCCAATGCTATCTATAGCGGTGCCAGCGAAATCGCCACCGGCAATAACGATCTTTCTTCGCGCACCGAGCAACAGGCCGCTTCGCTGGAAGAGACGGCAGCCAGCATGGAGCAACTGACCGCAACGGTGAAACAGAACGCCGAGAATGCGCGTCAGGCTAGCCATCTGGCATTAAGTGCTTCCGAAACGGCGCAACGTGGCGGCAAAGTGGTTGATAACGTGGTGCAGACCATGCGCGATATCTCCACCAGTTCGCAGAAAATCGCCGATATTATCAGCGTAATTGACGGCATTGCCTTCCAGACCAATATTCTGGCTTTGAACGCGGCGGTTGAAGCAGCGCGTGCGGGTGAGCAAGGGCGCGGTTTTGCGGTGGTTGCGGGAGAAGTGCGTAATCTGGCCCAGCGTAGCGCTCAGGCGGCTCGCGAAATTAAAAGCCTGATTGAAGACTCGGTGGGCAAAGTGGATGTTGGCTCTACGCTGGTCGAAAGCGCCGGGGAAACCATGGCAGAGATTGTCAGCGCTGTGACCCGCGTGACGGACATTATGGGCGAAATTGCTTCGGCTTCTGATGAGCAGAGCCGTGGTATCGATCAGGTTGGCTTAGCAGTAGCTGAGATGGACAGAGTAACCCAACAGAACGCTGCGCTGGTGGAAGAATCTGCCGCTGCCGCCGCCGCGCTGGAGGAGCAGGCCAGTCGCCTGACCGAAGCTGTGGCAGTGTTCCGGATTCAGCAACAGCAGCAACGCCAGCGCGAAGCATCGGCAGTAGTAAAAACTGTGACGCCATCTGCGCCGCGCAAAGTGGCAGTGGCAGATAGCGGAGAGAACTGGGAAACGTTTTAATCGCCATAAAAATGCCCGATAAGCAAAATGTTATCGGGCATAGGGAAATTAATCTTTACGTGGGTCGTTGATCGGCTGACGAACCAGGAAGATGTATGCCAGTGCACCCGCCGCGGTGACGCAACCGCAGATGATTAGCGCCAGACGGAATGAGTGGGTGGTATCGACAATAAAACCAGTAATGATCGGCGCGAAAGAAGCGCAGATGAAGCTGGCAAAGTTCTGGATACTGCCCACCGATGCAGTCATGCGAGAAGCGACAGCGACGTGGATCAATCCCCAGCAGGATGTTCCGGCAAAGTGAATGCAGAACAGTGCCATGCCAATCAGCAGAACCGCTGTCATGGATGTTGTCGCTTGCGGTACGACCAGCGTAAAGGCGGCAGAACAGAACATCCCGGCAATAATGCAGATCTTACGGCTTTTAATCGGAGCCATTCCCCCTTTGACCAGCCAGTCGGTAACGTAACCGTTGACCAGCATCCCGGCAGCCCCAAACAGGAAAGGGATAGCCGCCATCAATCCTGTGCTTTTTAAATCCAGGTTATAGGCTGTTTGCAGGTAACCAGGAAGCCAGGCCAGATACAGCCACGCAGTGTAGTTGATGCCACTGAATCCGAGCATCATTCCCCACATTGTGCGGTTACGGAACAGGCTGCGCCATTCGGCAAAACTGAGCGGATCTCGGCGGGCATTGACGCTACCTGCATTGAGATAAGCTTGTTCAACGGCAGTCAGTTCTACGTGCTCGCGGTTGCGATAGAGCATATACCAGCCAATGGCGAGAAAAATCCCCAGTACACCAATGGTAATAAACATCCCGCGCCAGCCCATCACCAGCATCATCGCCGCCAGAATCGGTGGGCTTACGGCAACGCCAATGGTAGAAGCTGCGTTGAAGAAGCCCATCGGGCGTCCGCGCTCTTTGATGTTGAACCAGTCGTTAATGACTTTTACACCGCATGGGTTCATCGGCGCTTCACCAATTCCCATACCGATACGCACCAACACGAACTGCGTGAAGCTGTGCACCATGCCAGACATTGCCTGGAACAGTGACCAGAAGAACATCCCCAGTCCCAGCATCAGGCGAGGGCCTTTACGATCCAATAGCGGGCCGCAAGGAAGCTGCGCAATCCCGTAGGCGAGTGAAAACACGGAGAGCAAAGCGCCGATTTCGGTGGCACTTAATCCCAATTCTTCACGAATCGTTAAATTTGCTACCGACAGCGAACTGCGGTCGAGATAATTGATTACCGCCGCAAAAAATAATAACAACATGGCGGTGGTTTGAATGCGTTTAATTCGGGTACTGCGTTGAACTAATCCATCTGGTGGCACGGGAATATCTGCCGACGAAGATGGAGTAAATGAAGAACGCGGATCGAGGGTGATATTTTCTTTTTCCACGCCGGACTCCTGTATTTATAATTTTAATTGTTTACGTAATTGTGCATTACGCAAGGTTGACATTAACGGCAGGTAAAAGTTTTAGGACTTTACTACCGCTCACAAAAACATTTTTAGTCGACTGATTGTGAGCATAGGTAAGCGGGAATTTTCCGGTATTTATCTTTTGATAAAACCGTGCACCCGCTAATAGTTTGCTGTTTTTAATCCGTACTTAATGAGCATAACGCGTGTTCTCATTAATGGATCGAATCATTGATTGTTTAGCTGAATTCAAATGGTTACGGAGCGCAAGGGTGGCATCCAGGTCACTGCGGCAAATCAGAGCGCTGAGAATGGTCATATGCTCATCGACGGCAATGATATTGCGCTGTTTAAGATCGCTTTCGTCCCATTGATAGTGAAAATGAAAGATGACTGAGATGATCTCAAGCGATTGATCAAAAAAGATATTATCGGCAGCTGAAAGCAGTAAGGAGTGAAAATCTCTGTCAAGTTGCGAGAACATGCGAAAGCTGTTGCCGATGTTGTCACGCAGTAGTCGATGACGTTCGAGCATGGTTTTCGCCTGCAACCAGCGTGGATCATGATCAGGCAGGTTGAGAAAGTGCTGAAGTGAATGCGTTTCGAGCATTTCGCGTAGCTCAAACAGCTGCTCGGCGTAGGATTGATCGAATTGCTTCATGCTCCACTGGCCGCGCTTTTCGCTTTGAATAAGATTATAACGGCCGAATTTTAAAAGATATTCTCTTACTACAACCGGGCTGACACCCGCGGCCCGAGCCAGTTGCAGTTCAGAAAAAGTTTCCCCTGGGCGTAACTGGCGCTGGTTTATCATCGTGAAAAAAGCCTGCTCAAACACTTTGTTTTGTTCACTCATTGAAGCGGTAGTACAGGCGAAACCGTCATCATGGTCAGGTTTACGCGCAATAACATAGTCGTTTCCAACCTGCGTTAAGACGCCGCATTCGCGTAAGTGGCTGAGAATATGACGCACTGTAGTGCGGCTGATGTTGTACATTTCCGCCAGCGCACTTTGCGATGGAAGTGGGGAAGGGATATGACCCCGCGCCATATCAGCAATGACCTGGTTAATCACATTGTGGCGTAAATTTTGTGAACGACTCATATTTTCCTCCTTGTGAGTCCATTAAAACCCGATTTAAAACATTTTTATGCGTGTGTTTTCACAAAACAGATTTTCCGTTCCGCTGCCATTTTTCATTTTCATTGATATCTAAGGCAACAAAAAATGGAGAACCGAATCATGTCTACGATGAATGTTTTAATTTGCCAGCAGCCGAAAGAATTAGTCTGGAAACAACGCGAGATACCTATTCCGGGTGACAATGAAGCATTAATAAAAATTAAGTCTGTCGGGATTTGCGGTACCGATATTCATGCCTGGGGTGGAAATCAACCATTTTTTAGTTATCCACGCGTTTTAGGCCATGAAATATGTGGGGAGATTGTTGGGCTGGGTAAAAATATTGCTGATCTTAAAAATGGTCAGCAAGTTGCTGTGATCCCTTATGTTGCCTGTCAGCAATGCCCGGCATGTAAAAGCGGTCGCACCAATTGCTGTGAAAAAATTTCAGTTATTGGTGTGCATCAGGATGGTGGTTTTAGTGAGTATTTGAGCGTGCCGGTGGCGAACATTTTGCCCGCAGACGGTATTGACCCGCAGGCGGCAGCATTGATTGAACCTTTCGCTATTAGCGCACATGCGGTGCGTCGTGCAGCCATTGCTCCCGGCGAGCAGGTGCTGGTGGTCGGGGCGGGGCCAATCGGTCTGGGCGCGGCGGCAATCGCTAAAGCTGATGGCGCACAGGTGGTGGTGGCGGATACCAGTCCGGCACGCCGAGAACATGTGGCAACGCGTCTGGAGTTGCCCGTGCTGGACCCGTCAGCCGAAGATTTTGACGCGCAGCTGCGGGCGCAGTTTGGTGGTTCGCTGGCGCAGAAAGTGATCGACGCGACAGGTAATCAACATGCGATGAATAACACCGTAAATCTGATTCGTCACGGCGGCACGGTGGTATTTGTCGGTCTGTTTAAAGGTGAGTTGCAGTTCTCCGATCCGGAATTCCATAAAAAAGAAACGACGATGATGGGCAGCCGCAACGCCACGCCGGAAGATTTCGCTAAAGTCGGTCGACTGATGGCGGAAGGAAAAATCACTGCCGACATGATGTTAACCCATCGCTATCCGTTCGCCACGCTGGCAGAAACCTATGAGCGCGATGTGATTAACAACCGTGAGTTGATTAAGGGTGTAATTACTTTCTTATAAGGCGAGATTATTAAAGTTGCCATGCAGCGTCCGGGGAAGTGTTGGGCGCTGTTTTTTTTGTTTCTTAATAATGTGTTGTGAGCCGGAGAAGGTGTGTAGGTCGCACCTTATGCGACCTACAAATCAGTCAGGAATTACCCTTCACGTTCCACCACTTTAATTTCCACCATGCCGATACCAAGCTTACGCGGCGAGTGTCCGAGGATATTCCCTTCATTGGTTGAGACGGGTTCAGGTGGCACAATCACCAGCGTGTTGGCATCGGTTGGGTTATCGAAATGCAGCGTGGTGGTGGTTACTTCATTGCCCAGCACAAGGGTTTGTTCTTCATTGCCTACGCGTACCGGAATAGGACGGCTGGCGTTATTGCCGTATGCTTTGGCGGTAATCACCAGGTCAAATTTCTTCGGCAGCGGATGCTTGTACTCGATTTTTACTTCGTCGCCCAGCTGTGCGTTGGACCAGCGGCCCCACGACTCCGGACGAGAAATCCCGCTAAACTGTTTCACCTCTTCTGGCGCACCAGCGACGTTAAAAATGAAGCTTTCGGCTTTGTAGCGAATATCGTTATCAACAATCTTCAGCGTATCGACATTGCCTTTGTAACGCGCCATGTCGATGACCGTATCTTTAAATGCCGTTTTGCCCTTCCATGTTGTTTTATCAACATGCTGGACAATTTGCTGACCGCCAAGCTGCCCTTGCGAGACACACCAGTCGGTGGAAAGTGCCAGTTCAGGAGCCCAGAGTTGTGCCATCTTATAGCAACGGTCAACCCAGACGAAATTGTCGCGTGGAGCGAAATCGGCCAGCTGGAAACGCAGCGGTGCTGAGTATTCACTTTCCGGCAGCGGTTCTACGCGCTTGTCTGAAACCCGCAACAGCAGCGGCAAACGGAAATGGCTACCCGAGAAGGCAATCATGTTTTTCTGCTGGTCGATGGTGAACTCTTTCATCTCTTTAGGGAATTTCCACAGGCGGATGATATCTGGCTTCCACGCCAATGTTTTCTCTTTGATATTGAGGAAGATTTCCGACATCGACTGCCCGGATAAACTGCTACGACCAAGCCCGAGATAGTTATCGCCACCGAGAATGTCCAGCACCGTCGCGCCGTTATCCATCGTGTTACGCTTCACCGCCAGCGTCTCTTGCTGCGGCTTGTCGCCACGGATGACGAAAAACAGATTATTGCGATCTTGCTTATTGAGGTATTTCCACGCCGTGTTGTTCATCGCTAAATGGTCAGAAGAGACGACGATAACAGTATCTTTAAACCACGGTGACGCTTTGATTTTGTTGATAAACGTCGCGATATTCTCCTGACTGCAACTTACCGCGCTGAATGACTGATTCGGCTTACCGTCAAAATCATATTTTTTGCGGTTACAGGTACGCGAGATAAAACCATCCGGGTGATGGGTATCGACTGTCAGGGTAAACAGTGAGAATCGCTGACCAGAGCGGGAAAGCTCTTCAAACTTTTTCCACGCTTCATCCAGCACGGTATCGTCGTAGAATCCCCAGTCGTTGCGATAGTGTGGGTCTGCCACCACGCTTTTCAGCTCTTCTGAGCCATATAAATGGTCGAAGCCGTGCGATTTCAGGAACACATCTTTACCGGCAAAACGCAGATTCGCGCCCTGCACGAAATAGTTCTGATAACCCGAGTTTTTCAGGATATCGCCCAGACAGATGTTCTGCGGGAAGAAGCTGGAGACAGAGGCGGAGGCGTTGCCTTCAAAGGGGGCAAACAGCGGTATGCCGCACTGAGAAGCCACCATGCCCGCAATCGTGTAATCCGTTCCTGGCAGCTGCTGCGTGTGGCTGAAATCCAGGCCTTCATTTTTCAACGCGCCCAGTTCAGGCGTGAGATCCGGGAAAGCTTCGTTATCAAAATAGGTTCGCTCGAGACTTTCGCCGTAGATATAAACCAGGTTGAGTTTCGGGTCAGGGATAGTTTTCGACGGCTCTTTATAATAAGCCGCAAAGTCCGGGTCGCCGTCGCGTGACTGGGATTTCACCAGTTCTGTTATCTGACGAAATGCCGGGCTGGCGTCCACCGAACCCAGCGCCAGTAAGAGCGCCAGCAGGCTGTAACCAAAATGGTGCGGATGATGACGACGACGGCGCAGGATCCAGCCCAGCGCACCGAACACCGCCGTAAGCCCCAGCACAATGCCGATACCCGGCAGAATGTATTTGCTGACACCAGCACCGGTCAGGCTGTTGGTTAAGGTATAGAGAACCGCGTCGTTAATACCATCACCAGTAAAATAGTCGCTGGCAAACAGGGTGATATTTAAAACGACAAATAGCCCCAGTACCGTTAACGTGGCTGCAAACCACCAGGTGTTACGTCCCGCTTTCCATGCGTAAATCAGCACAGAGGCGAGAAAAAGGGCGAAAGAGAGTAGTTCTGACAACGGGCGATCCTCACTAAACCGGGCCGTTTAGCCAACGTTTAAGCTTTTTGAGAAGCACAATGTAATGGCGTCGCCATATTGCTGCAATTCTAGTGTCAAAAAAATGCGATGTTGTTAGGAATTAGTTTATAAACAGACTTTTTTGATTAAGGTCGCTTCCCGTGTAACAGGGGGAAAACCGTCCAGGAGCAGGGAAAAGGGCAGGAGAGAGCCGCGTCAGCCGGGTAACAGCTAAAACGCGGCGTTTCGCGGATCAGGAAATGAAGTTTAGCCCCTGCTTTATCACCAGATCGCAGGCTTTGGTTTTCACCTTTTCTGCCAGCGGAGTCGTTCCGATGTTATCCAGATTGAGTTGCTGACCATCTTTGGTTTTCAGCAAACCCTGAATGCCATCCAGATAGTTGGTGTCTTCTTTTTGCTCTTCACTGTTCAGGCCCAGCTTTTCCAGCACCTGGTTCTTGATGTTTTCGGCATCGGTTACCGAAGCCAACTTCTGCTTCGCGCAGTATTGCAGTATGCCTGCGGCATTGTTCATGTTATCTGCGCTTAAGGCCTGGTTCCCGCTGCTAAGCAAGCTAGTTAATGAAGCGAGCGACCAACCGCCTTCTTGTGTCGTGCTGTTTTGGTTGCCAAGTTCGCTGGCGGCGCTGGAGAGCGCATCTTTCCAGGACGCAGCATGCACCCCGGTGGAAATTAATGCGCTGGCAGCAATGGCACAGCACAGAAGATGTTTAATAGTTTTCATCATCATTACTCAAGGTGGAATTGTGTCGCAGTATACCGCCAGAAATTGGGATTAATACTCTTTACCCGTTACCCGGCTACGGTAGCTATCCCAGTTGAAGATCACCCACAAACTGTTGCCCAGGCGCATACGGTCCATCACGCGTTCGCCCAGCAACTTGGTCATCTCTTCCATATTACTGTTGGTCAGCATCCCGGTTGGGCGTTTGGAAGAAGAGCGGCGATCGACGATCTGGTTGATGATCACTTTTTCGTATTTCGATTCGGTCTGCACACCGATCTCATCGATCACCAGCAGATCAACGTTGCTCAGATCGTTAAGCAGTTGTTCTTCGCTGGTACCGCTATTCCTGAAGGTATCTTTCATCGCCGACATAATATCGGCCACGGTGATGATCAATACGGATTTACCGCGTAGCAGTAGCTCGTTGCAGATTGCCGCCGCCAGATGGTTTTTGCCGGTTCCTGGCTTGCCAGAAAAGATGAAGCTGGCGATGTTGCCGTCAAACTCTTCGACATACTGGCGCGCTTTGCTTAACGCATTCATCTGCCCTTCACACTCAACGCGATAGTTCTCAAAGGAGCAGTTCTGATGCAGTGGACGAATACCGGAGCGGTTAAAGGTGCGCTGCATTTTCATCGCCCGATTTTCACGTTCGAGAGCGGCGGAGCGGATCGCCCCTTGTTCTTTCTGCCAGGCCAGTAGTTCTTCACCCGTTTTAAACGCAGGTTTGATATGGGCAGGCATCATTTTTTGCAGGCGTTGCATCAGGTCGCCAACGTTTTTCATCGTTACCCTCTGAATCCTGGTGGAATTTGGCTGTCAGGTTCGCTGACCGTATTCACATCTCGTTTCGGCAGTCCGCCGTTGCTGGCACGGCCGATTTGCAGGCTACGCGCCAGTTTTTGTTGCCACTGTACATGGTGAAAGACTTTACCTTCCGCCTGCCAGTAGGCAATGAATGAGGCCAGTTCTTCGGTGGTCACCGGCTCTCTTAGCGCCACGCCCCATAGCGCCGCCAGGCGGATAAAGTCGGCATCGGGTTGCCAGTCCGGATACATGGCGAATTTCCCCATGGGTACAGCAACGGGAGCGGCTTGCGGTTCCTGATAGAGTTGATCGTCCAGAGCGACATCGCTTCCTGGACGCGCCAGCTTTTCTTCCAGCGCCAGCAGTTCAGCCAGGCGCGCAGGCGTGACGGCATAAAACGCCGGGGCATTGTTAGCAAATACGGCAACCACACCGCCTTCAGCTTTTGCCAGAACGGTTTGGTGATCGTGTACCAGGGCGTCAATACCAACGACGTCCGGGGTCAAAACTCTGGAAGACATACTGTTTCTCAAATATGGAACGATGAACGAGAAGGGAGATAACTTTTATAGTAACACACGGAGGAGAGGAGGCTGTCTCTCATCCGCGTGCTTTAAGTGAGGCAATTTTATACGCGAGGGCGTTTGCGGTACAACCATAATCCAGGAATGGAAAGACCGATGGATAACGCACCAACAATCGATGAAGCTGTAAGAAAGTTGGTTAACAGGGTAATCATCAATGACTCGCTGTAGCCTAACTGGCTGATTTTTACCGCCGAAATCATTGCGGTATAAGCCGATATGCCAGGGAACATAGGGATAACGGCCGCCACGGTAAACACTTTCGGATGTGCCAGATACCAGCGCGACCATTGAATACCAATGGTGCCGACCAGCATAGAGGCCATAAAGGTTGACCACTCAATATTCAGCCCGCTGGTCATTAAGATCATTCGGGAACCATGACCTATCGCACCAAGCAGCGCACACCAGCGTAACGCCCGAACGGGAACGTTGAACACCATCGCAAAGCCGACTGCAGGAATGGCGGCGAGGATCATATCCTGCGCCAACGCCAACAGAAATTCGATCACACCCATCCGCGTAGCCCCCAAATTGTCAGTGCCATCACCACGCCGACGCAGGTAGCCAGTGTCAGCAGACTTGCGATCGCCCAGCGTGCCAGTCCGGTATTGATGTGGCCTTTAAACATATCGGCGACGGCATTAATCAACGGAAAGCCCGGCACCAGCAAGAGAACGCTGGCGGCCATCGCAATGGTGGGGGTATTACTGAAAGTGGGAAGTTGCAAAAGCAAACCGGAAATGGTGGTGGCGGCGAAAGCGGTGAGGCAAAAGTTGATCTGTGGATGAAGATGACGTTGTGCCAGCAGCTGGCGGATATACATCGCGGCCGTACTGGCAAAGAAGGTGATGACGGCACCGTCCCAGCCACCGTTATTGAGTTTACAGAAACAGGCGCAAGAAAGGCCGACCATCAAGGCTACCAGCCATCGCGGGTAACGTAATGGCCGAATTTGGCTAAATCTTTTCTCTACGCCTTTGTAATCCAGCAGATGATGCTCCGCCAGAATCACAATGTGCTGGACTTCAGTCACCACATGCATATTAATGCCGCGATCGTGATTTTTACGTGTCGATGTCAGGCATTGCCCATCTTTAATAGTTGTCAGCACGATGGCGTTTGAAGAGATAGAACTTTCGACGCTGTCCATTCCCAGCGCCCGATCCAGTCGTGAGGAAAGCTCATCAACCAACGCGCTTTCCGCACCATGTTGCAAAAGAAATAATCCGCACTGGATACAAAGCCGTGTCACGGCTCGCTGTTGCTCAGTTTGCATAACTCGCCCTTTGTCATAGACGCGCTGCGTATTGTTCAAATAATGAGAATCCATTTGTATCATGAAGCGCGGTTGTTTTGCGGCAGGTTAAGATCAAAATTGCGCTGATTAATCCTGGTTATCGGGAGAAGCTCGGTGTTAAAAAGCGAATTATCTCTCGCCGCAAACAAATTATCGCATGAATATTATCACTATAATGAATTTATTGTTTAGCCCTTACGAATCAGGATAAAAGATAACTGGGCGCGTTTTTTAATTTTAACAAGTTAAAACTATCAGATTTTATTGAATAAATATTGATTGTGTGATTTTGCATCCTGCGGGAAGGGATATCAGTTAATTATAAATTAAATGAATGAGAATTCTGTTTTTCATTAAGTATTTCTAACAACTTAATGTAGATATTTTAAATGTCTCCAGGCTATTTCACCAGGTTATCATTTGATGCTAACCTTCTGACACATGCAGTGGAGTTATTGTGCAGCAGGAGTATGCTGATATGAAAGTGAATGCAAAGGATAATTTATTCGCTTAATCTATTAATTTGCTGGGAACATTTAAGGAATGAATATCCTGAATAAACCATCATGATTTTTAGACAGTGGATGTGGAGGAAATATGTTGCCAGGATGCTGCAAAAATGGAATTGTTATCAGTAAAATACCTGTTATGCAAGCAGGGTTAAAAGAGGTCATGAGGACTCACTTCCCTGAATATAAAATAATATCCAGCGCCTCTGCGGAGGACCTTACCTTATTACAATTACGTCGTTCCGGATTAGTTATTGCAGATTTAGCCGGTGAAAGTGAAGATCCTCGTTCTGTTTGTGAGCATTATTATTCTTTAATCTCACAATATCGGGAAATTCACTGGGTTTTCATGGTGTCACGCTCCTGGTATTCCCAGGCGGTAGAACTGCTCATGTGCCCTACGGCGACATTATTGTCTGATGTTGAACCCATTGAGAATCTGGTCAAGACCGTGCGTTCTGGCAATACGCACGCAGAGCGTATCAGCGCCATGCTGACCTCTCCGGCAATGACTGAAACGCATGATTTTAGCTATCGCTCCGTCATTCTCACTCTTTCAGAGCGCAAAGTGCTGCGGCTATTAGGTAAAGGATGGGGCATCAACCAGATAGCTTCATTGCTTAAGAAAAGTAATAAAACTATCAGCGCCCAAAAAAACAGTGCGATGCGTCGACTGGCAATTCACAGCAACGCTGAAATGTATGCATGGATAAATAGCGCGCAGGGTGCAAGAGAACTTAACTTGCCTTCTGTTTATGGAGATGCCGCAGAATGGAACACAGCCGAATTAAGAAGAGAAATGTCGCACTCATAGAAAAATGCGTCATGAGCAGTATCGGTATTGAGAGTTTATTCAGAAAGTTTGCAGGTAACCCTTATAAGCTCCATATCTATACCAGTCAGGAGTCATTTCAGGATGCCATGTCGCGGATCTCGTTTGCGGCGGTTATTTTTTCTTTTTCTGCCATGAGAAGTAAACGCAGAGAGGGATTATCTTGCCTGACTGAACTGGCGATTAAGTTTCCGCGTACCCGCCGTTTAGTTATTGCGGATGATGATATTGAAGCTCGGCTGATTGGTTCATTGTCGCCATCACCGCTGGACGGTGTATTAAGTAAAGCGTCGACGCTGGAGATTTTTCATCAGGAACTCTTTTTGTCATTAAATGGTGTGCGTCAGGCGACCGACCGATTGAACAATCAGTGGTATATTAACCAAAGCCGGACGCTAAGCCCGACGGAGAGAGAAATATTGCGCTTTATGTCGCGTGGCTACTCAATGACACAAATTGCCGAGCAGCTTAAACGCAATATCAAAACGATCCGCGCGCATAAATTTAATGTAATGTCGAAACTGGGCGTCAGTTCTGATGCAGGGTTGTTGGAGGCCGCAGACATTCTGTTATGTATGCGTCATTGCGAAGCAAGTAACGTGTTGCACCCCTATTAATACGCTTAATGCCGGGTTTACTTCCCCGGCAAATTTTTCTATTTCAGCGTACAGTCACCACATTGCTGCACATCCGGCAAGCGATAACGCTGGCAGCAAGTGCGGCGCACCAGCAGGCCGTCGCGCAGCACCACGGTACGCCAGAGTGGATTATCTTCACCGGTAGTGAGCGTTTTCTCAAAAAAGAGGGCATGGCGCAGCGATTCAACTGTCGCCTCGCCGAGCAACTGTTTCATCTCAGTCAGATACCAGTTGATCAAATAACCGGTATTACTCCAGATAAGTTTACCGTTAATTTCTCCAGTCGCTTCTAATGCTTGCACAACCGGAACAAGCGCCTTGCTAATTAACGTTTCCATTCGCTGCTGCGGTGAATGTGGTGTTGCGTTTTTATCTTCATACACATCGACCCAGAAACAGGCGGCGCGTCCGGTTTCGTGAAACTCAACGTGGAAATGTTCCGGCGACACATCTAATGCTTTTTCCTGCGTTAACAGGGCCAGCATTAATGGCGGCACCATCAGGCCGATGTACCATTGCGCCCACAGGGAGATCAGCGGCTTATTCTCGCGGATCATCGTTGGTTGATTGCGGTAGATATGATCGGAATAAACAGCTAACAGAGAACTTAACGCATTCGGTGATGACCATTGCGCCAGCGTCAGGGCACTGAATGGGGCGGGTTCATCCAGGCGGATAAACTCCAGCAAATGTTCACGATTTTCTGCGATCGTCGCCCGTACGGCTTGTGCAAGCCCAGCATCCTGCGGCTGGAGATGTGTTCGCCAGATAACATCTTCATAGAGCGGTGCGGAACGATAGGCCATAATCGTGATAGTAATCTAAATGATAATGATTGCTAATCCTAACGATAGGTTTACCCGATAGCAAGGGATTTCTCTGGCTTGCAAATGATAAAAATTATCATATGATATTAGTTATCATTATCAATGAAAGAGATGAAACCATGTTGCAACGTATGCTGGGCAGTGGTTGGGGAGTGTTGCTGCCGGGATTGCTGATTGCAGGGCTGATGTATGCGGATTTATCGCCGGATCAGTGGCGGATTGTTATTCTGATGGGATTGGTGATGACGCCAGTGATGTTGTATCACAAACAGTTACGGCATTACATTTTGCTACCATCATGCCTGGCGCTTATTGCTGGCATCATGCTGATGATAATGAATTTGAATCAGGGATGACAAAACAGGGAAGAAACAAGAAAGGAAGTAAAGATAATTGGTGCGAGGGGGGGGACTTGAACCCCCACGTCCGTAAGGACACTAACACCTGAAGCTAGCGCGTCTACCAATTCCGCCACCTTCGCATACCATCAATTCTTAAAAAGAATTGCTACCACGGAGGCGCATTCTAGTGGTTTTCAGCTTTTCGTCAATAGTTAATTATCGACGGAGGTGTAATTGCTGGAAAAATGTCCATCAGGAAACTAACGTGCAGGTTTTGTAGGTCGGATAAGGCGTTCACGCCGCATCCGACACGGTATTTGGGTGCAGATGCCAGATGCGACGCGGGCGCGTCTTATCTGGCCTACGAAGGGCTAACTTGCAGGTTTTGTAGGTTGTATAAGGCGAGCACGCCGCATCCGGCAAGGCTTGCGGCGGGATACTTAACCTTTCTTCGCCTGGCGGGTCATAATGGCGCGATACACCTTGAAGCGCCCGGTTTGCGCGATCACTTCGTGGAAGCCAAATGTCTCATCCAGCACGTCCGGGTAAGGCAGGAAGGCGTTCGCTACAATTCGCAGCTCGCCGCCGCTGTTAAGATGACGCACCGCGCCGCGAATCAGCGTTTGTGCTGCATCCAGACTGGTTTGCATCCCATCGTGGAACGGCGGATTGGAGATGATCATATCAAAACGACCTTTCACCTCAGAAAAGACGTTGCTGGCAAAGACTTCACCTTCAATACCGTTGGCCGCAAGTGTTGCACGGCTGGCTTCAACTGCTGGCGCAGAAACATCGCACAACGTGAGACGAATCTTCGGTGAGTGGCGTGCAAAGGCAACTGAAAGAACGCCTGCACCGCAGCCGACATCCAGCACTTTACCTTTCGTGTGCGGAGTTAACGTCGAGAGCAGCAACTGGCTACCGACATCCAGACCGTCGCGGCTAAACACGCCAGGCAGCGTTTTCACCGTCAGGCCATCGACGCTGTATTCGCCCCAGAATTTATCGGCATCAAATACCGGCTGTTTTTCCAGACGACCAAAATAGAGGCCACAGCGACGGGCGCTGTCGACTTTATTCAACGGCGCATAATCTGCAAGCATCTGCTCGGCGCTGCGCACGCCGCTGCGGTTCTCGCCAACAACAAAAATATCCGTCCCCACCGGCAGCAGAGAAAGTAAATTCATCAACTGAAACTGGGCTTCCGGTTTGTTCTTCGGCCAGTAGTAAATCAGCGTATCGCAATCTGCGACGTCATCCGCCGTGGCGACCAGACTAAAACGGGCGTTATCCCCCATCTGGCGGCTTAACACCTGCCAGTGGTGGAATTGCTGGGTATGAGCACGGCTGGCCGCGGTATCTAAACGCGCGGGCAGGTCATCCTGTAAGTCTCCGGCAAAAAGAATACGGCTTTGTTCGAAATCATCACTGTGACGCAGCAAGACTTCACTTGCCGGGGTAAATGCAGACATGGAATGCTCCTCAATTGATACTGGCGGCGATTATAGCCATATGTTGGCGCGGTATCGACGAATTTGCTATATTTGCGCCCCTGACAACAGGAGCGATTCGCTATGACATCCCGACGAGACTGGCAGTTACAGCAACTGGGCATTACCCAGTGGTCGCTGCGTCGCCCTGGCGCGTTGCAGGGGGAGATTGCCATTGCGATCCCGGCACACGTCCGTCTGGTGATGGTGGCAAACGATCTTCCCGCCCTGACCGATCCTTTAGTGAGCGATGTTCTGCGTGCATTAACCGTCAGCCCCGACCAGGTGCTGCAACTGACGCCAGAAAAGATCGCGATGCTGCCGCAAGGCAGTCGCTGCAACAGCTGGCGGTTGGGTACTGACGAACCGCTATCACTGGAAGGCGCTCAGGTGGCATCACCGGCGCTCACCGAATTACGGGCAAACCCAACGGCACGCGCCGCGTTATGGCAACAAATTTGCACATATGAACACGATTTCTTCCCTCGAAACGACTGATTTACCAGCGGCTTTCCACATTGAACAACGCGCCCACGCCTTTCCGTGGAGTGAAAAAACCTTTGCCAGTAATCAGGGCGAGCGTTATCTCAACTTTCAGTTAACGCAAAACGGCAAAATGGCGGCGTTTGCGATTACGCAAGTGGTGCTGGATGAAGCTACATTGTTCAATATTGCGGTCGATCCTGACTATCAGCGTCAGGGACTGGGAAGGGCGCTGCTGGAACATCTGATCGACGAACTGGAAAAACGCGGCGTGGCGACGCTATGGCTGGAAGTCCGTGCCTCAAACGCTGCCGCCATTGCCCTGTACGAAAGTTTAGGCTTTAACGAGGCGACGATTCGCCGCAATTACTACCCCACCAAGGACGGTCGCGAAGACGCCATCATCATGGCGTTGCCAATCAGTATGTAAGACAAGGTGGAATAATGAAGTGGGACTGGATTTTCTTTGATGCCGATGAAACGCTGTTTACCTTTGACTCATTCACCGGCCTGCAGCGGATGTTTCTTGATTACAGCGTCACCTTTACCGCTGAAGATTTTCAGGACTATCAGGCCGTTAACAAGCCACTGTGGGTGGATTATCAAAACGGCGCGATCACTTCATTACAGCTTCAGCACGGGCGTTTTGAGAGCTGGGCCGAACGGCTGAACGTCGAGCCAGGTAAACTCAACGAGGCCTTCATTAATGCGATGGCGGAAATTTGCACGCCGCTGCCGGGCGCGGTTTCCCTGCTTAATGCCATTCGCGGCAACGCCAAAATCGGCATCATCACCAACGGCTTTAGCGCCTTGCAGCAAGTGCGTCTGGAACGCACGGGCCTGCGTGATTATTTCGATTTGTTGGTGATTTCCGAAGAAGTTGGCGTAGCCAAACCGAATAAGAAAATTTTCGATTATGCGCTGGAACAGGCGGGCAATCCTGACCGTTCACGCGTGCTGATGGTTGGCGACACTGCCGAGTCCGATATTCTCGGTGGCATCAACGCCGGGCTTGCGACCTGCTGGCTGAATGCGCACAATCGCGAGCAACCAGAAGGCATCGCGCCTACCTGGACCGTTTCTTCGTTGCACGAACTGGAGCAGCTCCTGTGTAAACACTGATTGCCTCCCCCCCGTTGATGGGTAAAATAGCCGCAATTTTTCGTTTTCAACAAGCGCGGCGCGATGCCGCTTACTCAAGAAGAAAGAATTATGACGTTGTCTCCTTATTTGCAAGAGGTGGCGAAGCGCCGCACTTTTGCCATTATTTCTCACCCGGACGCCGGTAAAACGACCATCACCGAGAAGGTGCTGCTGTTCGGACAGGCCATTCAGACTGCCGGTACAGTAAAAGGCCGTGGTTCCAACCAGCACGCTAAGTCGGACTGGATGGAGATGGAAAAGCAGCGTGGGATCTCCATTACCACCTCTGTGATGCAGTTTCCGTATCACGACTGCCTGGTTAACCTGCTCGACACCCCCGGGCACGAAGACTTCTCGGAAGATACCTATCGTACCCTGACGGCGGTGGACTGCTGCCTGATGGTTATCGACGCTGCAAAAGGTGTTGAAGATCGTACCCGTAAGCTGATGGAAGTTACCCGTCTGCGCGATACGCCGATCCTCACCTTTATGAACAAACTTGACCGTGATATCCGCGATCCGATGGAGCTGCTCGATGAAGTTGAGAACGAGCTGAAAATCGGCTGTGCACCGATCACCTGGCCGATTGGCTGCGGCAAGCTGTTTAAAGGCGTTTACCACCTTTATAAAGATGAAACCTATCTCTATCAGAGCGGTAAAGGGCACACCATTCAGGAAGTCCGCATTGTTAAAGGGCTGAATAACCCGGATCTCGATGCTGCGGTTGGTGAAGATCTGGCACAGCAGCTGCGTGACGAACTGGAACTGGTGAAAGGCGCGTCTAACGAGTTCGACAAAGAATTGTTCCTTGCGGGCGAAATTACTCCAGTGTTCTTTGGTACTGCGCTGGGTAACTTCGGCGTTGATCATATGCTGGATGGCCTGGTGGAGTGGGCCCCAGCGCCGATGCCGCGTCAGACTGATACCCGTACCGTAGAGGCGAGCGAAGACAAATTTACCGGCTTCGTATTTAAAATTCAGGCCAACATGGACCCGAAACACCGCGACCGCGTGGCGTTTATGCGTGTGGTGTCCGGTAAATATGAAAAAGGCATGAAGCTGCGCCAGGTGCGTACTGCGAAAGATGTGGTGATCTCCGACGCGCTGACCTTTATGGCGGGTGACCGTTCGCATGTTGAAGAAGCGTATCCTGGCGATATCCTTGGTCTGCACAACCACGGCACCATTCAGATCGGCGACACCTTTACCCAGGGTGAGATGATGAAGTTCACCGGTATTCCGAACTTCGCGCCAGAACTGTTCCGTCGTATCCGCCTGAAAGATCCGCTGAAGCAAAAACAGCTGCTCAAAGGGCTGGTACAGCTTTCCGAAGAGGGCGCGGTGCAGGTGTTCCGTCCGATCTCCAACAACGATTTGATCGTTGGTGCGGTTGGTGTGCTGCAGTTTGATGTGGTGGTAGCGCGCCTGAAGAGCGAATACAACGTTGAAGCAGTGTATGAGTCAGTCAACGTTGCCACTGCACGCTGGGTAGAATGTGCGGACGCGAAGAAATTCGAAGAGTTCAAGCGTAAGAACGAAAGCCAACTGGCGCTTGATGGCGGCGATAACCTCGCTTACATCGCTACCAGCATGGTCAACCTGCGCCTGGCGCAGGAACGTTATCCGGACGTTCAGTTCCACCAGACTCGCGAGCATTAATTCTTGCCTCCAGGGTGCGGCAGCCGCTGCGCCCTGTCAATTTCCCTTCCTTATTAGCCGCTTACGGAATGTTCTTAAAACATTCACTTTTGCTTATGTTTTCGCTGATATCCCGAGCGGTTTCAAAATTGTGATCTATATTTAACAAAGTAATGACATTTCTGACGGCGTTAAATACCGTTCAATGCGTAGATATCAGTATCTAAAGCCGTCAATTGTCATT
Organism: Escherichia sp. MOD1-EC5189; assembly: GCF_002966045.1. Taxonomy (NCBI): domain Bacteria; kingdom Pseudomonadati; phylum Pseudomonadota; class Gammaproteobacteria; order Enterobacterales; family Enterobacteriaceae; genus Escherichia; species Escherichia sp. MOD1-EC5189. Next base: position 80,215 of record NZ_PTRX01000004.1, read on the forward strand.
CTACCGATATTAATAACTGATTCAGAGGCTGTAATGGTCGTTATTCATCACCCATCGATTTTGTGATGGAGACCATTGACTTCTGTAGAGGGTGAAGTCTCTCCCTATTCAGCAATGCAACCTCGTGTTGCCAGGCTCAAATTACGAGCAAACATACAGGAATAAATCGATGACTATGACAAGACTGAAGATTTCGAAAACTCTGCTGGCTGTAATGTTGACCTCTGCCGTCGCGACCGGCTCTGCCTACGCAGAAAACAACGCGCAGACTACCAATGAAAGCGCAGGGCAAAAAGTCGATAGCTCTATGAATAAAGTCGGTAATTTCATGGATGACAGTGCAATCACCGCGAAAGTGAAGGCGGCCCTGGTGGATCATGACAACATCAAGAGCACCGATATCTCTGTCAAAACCGATCAAAAAGTCGTGACTCTGAGCGGTTTCGTTGAAAGCCAGGCCCAGGCCGAAGAGGCAGTGAAAGTGGCGAAAGGCGTTGAAGGCGTGACCTCTGTCAGCGACAAACTGCACGTTCGCGACGCTAAAGAAGGCTCTGTGAAGGGCTACGCGGGTGACACCGCCACCACCAGTGAAATCAAAGCCAAACTGCTGGCGGACGATATCGTCCCTTCACGTAAAGTGAAAGTTGAAACCACCGATGGTGTGGTTCAGCTCTCCGGTACCGTAGATTCTCAGGCACAGAGCGACCGTGCTGAAAGTATCGCCAAAGCGGTAGACGGTGTGAAAAGCGTTAAAAATGATCTGAAAACTAAGTAATTCGTCGTAATTCGACCTCCCGAACTTTGTCGGGAGGCGCGATGTGCACCACACTAAAAATATCGCATTGAGTGATTTTCACGCTCATATCAAGCGGTGACATTAACTATGGTAAAGGAGACGCTTATGTTTCGTTGGGGCATCATATTTCTGGTTATCGCGTTAATCGCCGCCGCACTTGGGTTTGGTGGTCTGGCCGGTACTGCTGCAGGCGCAGCTAAAATTGTCTTTGTCGTCGGGATTATTCTGTTCCTGGTGAGTTTGTTCATGGGCCGAAAACGACCCTAGATTTCAGACCATTAAGAAAATTTTATCCAAAGCCAGTCCAGCGGACTGGCTTTTGCGGTTTTAGCGAATAATAAATTGCGTTACTTTGTCATTCTTTCACAACAAAAACAGGAAGGCAGAGGTGGGGCAGCGAATACCTGTAACGCTTGGTAATATTGCGCCGTTGTCGCTAAGGCCGTTCCAGCCTGGACGGATTGCTCTGGTGTGCGAAGGCGGCGGACAGCGTGGAATTTTCACGGCTGGCGTGCTGGATGAGTTTATGCGTGCGCAGTTTAATCCTTTCGATCTTTATCTCGGCACATCTGCCGGGGCGCAGAACCTCTCGGCGTATATCTGCAATCAGCCCGGTTACGCGCGCAAAGTCATCATGCGTTACACCACAAAACGCGAATTTTTCGATCCATTGCGCTTTGTCCGTGGAGGAAATCTTATCGATCTCGACTGGCTGGTGGAGGCCACCGCAAGCCAGATGCCGTTGCAAATGGACACCGCAGCGCGGCTATTTGACAGCGGCAAATCGTTTTATATGTGCGCTTGTCGTCAGGATGACTATGCGCCGAATTACTTTTTGCCAACCAAACAGAACTGGCTGGATGTGATTCGCGCCTCCAGTGCAATACCTGGCTTTTATCGTAGCGGAGTGTCGCTGGAAGGCATTAATTACCTGGATGGCGGGATCAGTGATGCGATCCCGGTTAAAGAGGCGGCAAGGCAGGGAGCAAAAACACTGGTCGTCATCCGCACTGTGCCGTCACAAATGTACTACACGCCGCAGTGGTTCAAACGCATGGAACGCTGGCTGGGTGACAGTAGCCTGCAGCCGCTGGTCAATCTGGTGCAGCATCATGAAACCAGCTATCGTGAGATTCAGCAATTTATTGAGAAACCACCGGGCCAGTTGAGGATATTCGAAATTTATCCGCCGAAGCCATTACATAGTATCGCGCTCGGCAGTCGGATTCCGGCGCTGCGTGAAGACTATAAACTTGGGCGTTTATGCGGGCGTTATTTTCTGGCAACGGTCGGTAAGTTATTGACTGAAAAAGCGCCGCTGAGCCGCCATCTGGTGCCGGTGGTGACGCCGGAGTCGATCGTTATTCCGCCTGCACCCGTCGCCAACGATACGCTGGTTACCGAGGTGATAGACGCTCCACAGGCGAACGACCCGACATTTAACAATGAGGATTTGGCTTGATTTGCCGTTTTATCGACACCCACTGCCATTTTGATTTCCCGCCGTTTAGTGGCGATGAAGAGGCCAGCCTGCAACGCGCGGCACAAGCGGGCGTAGGCAAGATCATTGTTCCGGCCACCGAGGCGGCAAATTTTGCCCGCGTGCAGGCGTTAGCGGAAAATTATCAACCGCTGTATGCCGCTTTAGGGTTGCATCCGGGGATGTTGGAAAAACATAACGATGCATCGCTGGATCAGTTACAGCAGGCGTTGGGAAGACGTCCGACGAAGGTGGTGGCGGTGGGGGAGATCGGCCTGGATCTCTTTGGTGACGATCCGCAATTTGAGAGGCAGCAGTGGTTGCTTGATGAACAACTGAAACTGGCGAAACGCTACGATCTGCCGGTGATCCTTCATTCACGGCGCACGCACGACAAACTGGCGATGCATCTTAAACGCCAAAATTTGCCACGCACTGGTGTGGTTCATGGTTTTTCTGGCAGCCTGCAACAGGCCGAACGGTTTGTGCAGCTGGGCTACAAAATTGGCGTAGGCGGTACTATCACCTATCCACGCGCCAGTAAAACCCGCGATGTCATCGCAAAGCTGCCGCTGGCATCGTTGTTGCTGGAAACCGACGCGCCGGATATGCCGCTCAATGGTTTTCAGGGGCAGCCTAATCACCCGGAGCAGGCCGCCCGTGTGTTTGCCGTGCTATGCGAGTTACGCCCGGAACCCGCGGATGAGATTGCCGAAGTGTTGCTTAATAACACGTATGCGGTGTTTAACGTTCGTGGGTAGTTTGCCCTTCGTAAGCCGGATAAGGCGTTCACGCCGCATCCGGCAGTCGACGCACAATGCCTGATGCGACGCTTGACGCGTCTTATCATGCCTACAAGTCTGTGCCGAACCGTAGGCCGCATCCGGCATGTCACAAATACAGCGCCGGAAATATTAATCGGCTCACCCCGTGCTCCCGTAACGCATCAGCCAATTGCTTAACGTCTTCCGGCGTGGCGCTCGCCCAGCTTTGCGCCTCGCCATACACGCCGTGGGCATGAAACGCGTTCAGGCGTACCGGAACATCGCCAAGTCCCTTGATAAACGCCGCCAGCTCATCGATATGCTGCAAATAATCCACGTGGCCTGGGATTACCAGCAAACGCAGTTCTGCCAGTTTGCCGCGCTCGGCAAGCAGACTAATGCTGCGCTTGATCTGCTGATTATCGCGTCCGGTTAGCTGTTGATGACATTCGCTTCCCCACGCTTTGAGATCGAGCATCGCGCCGTCGCACACTGGGAGTAATTTTTCCCAGCCGGTTTCGCTCAACATGCCGTTACTGTCCACCAGACAGGTGAGATGACACAGTTGTGGATCATTTTTGATAGCAGTAAACAGCGCCACCACAAACGGCAGCTGGGTCGTGGCTTCGCCGCCGCTTACCGTTATCCCTTCGATAAACAGCACCGCTTTGCGGATATGGCTAAGCACCTCGTCCACGCTCATGGATTGCGCCATTGGCGTGGCATGTTGTGGACACATCTTCAGGCAGGTATCACACTGCTCGCAGACGGCTGCGTTCCACACTACTTTGCTGTTAACAATCTGCAACGCCTGATGCGGACACTGTGGCACGCACTCCCCGCAATCATTACAGCGCCCCATTGTCCACGGATTGTGACAGTTTTTGCAGCGCAGATTACAGCCCTGTAAAAACAGAGCCAGGCGACTACCTGGCCCGTCAACGCAGGAGAAGGGGATAATCTTACTGACTAAAGCGCATCTGCTGTTCATGGCTTATAACGCGCGGCTGGCGTTCCAGAATACGAGTGTTGCGTGCGGCTTCTTCTCCCAGCCAGGTGGTATTGGTACGTGAACCTTCGGCACGATATTTTTCTAAATCCGACAAACGCACCATATAACCGGTAACGCGAACCAGATCGTTACCGCTGACATTGGCGGTAAATTCACGCATTCCGGCTTTAAAGGCACCGAGGCAAAGCTGTACCAGCGCCTGCGGATTACGTTTGATGGTTTCGTCGAGCGTCAGAATGTCGCTGATTCCAGAGTAATAATAAGCATGATGCGGGGCGACGGTTTGCAGATGGGTAATCGGATCTGGCTCATCACCATATGGCAAACGTGCGCCCGGCGTGGTGCCGATATCAGAACTGATCCCCGACTGTGCGTGTAGCATGGCGCGATTTTGCCAGCCATATTTCACGGGGGTATTGGCGACAAATTCCGCCAGTTGCGCGCTAATGCGATAACCCACTTCATTCGCAGCGGCTTCTTTACCGTAACGTGCGGCAATTCCTTCTTTCTCACACAACAAGTTAACCGCTTCTGCCAGTCCGTACATGCCAAACATTGGCACAAAACGTTCAGGGTTAATCAGCCCTTCTTTCACCAGGAAGCTATTCTCAAAGAAGTGTGATTGTTGATAGAGGAATTCACACCGCGCATCGATGATGGCGATCTGCTGTTGGCAGTAGTGCGGTAGAGTGCGCGTAAAGAAGTCATCCAGCGATTCACTGCGCTCGGCAATGGCTTTCAGGTTGAGGCGTACCAGCGTACTGCCACCACCCGCTAACGGCAGTGAGTTGTAACAGCTCACAATCCCGTAGCTCCCTTTTGTGAAAATTTTATCATGCACGGGACCGTTGGCGATGTGCGGTTTGCTACATTCACAGATGTTTTTCGCCACTTCCAGCAGCAGGTCATCAGGGGTGATTTCAGGATCGTAGATAAAAGTCAGGTTCGGTGAAACCTGCTTCAGCTCTGCGTCTGCGCGTAAAATCGCACGGGTAATGGGCGAATCAGACGGGCCAATATTGGCGTGCATAAAGGCATCTGGCAGGGTTCTGTCGAGGTAACGCCAGAAACGTTTTATTCGAATATCGATCTCGTTTTGTGTTAGAATTCTAACATACGGTTGCAACAACGCATCCAGTTGCCCCAGGTAGACCGGCATCGATGTGACCGAAGGAACGTGGTGGTAAAGAATGGTCAGCAGAGAGAGTGCGTCATCAAGATCTTTTGCGCCTTCCAGCTCCAGCCATTCGGAACCGTTGGCCAAAAAACGGGCGTAATCGGGTAAGACATAGCGCGGTTTATACGGCGCATGACCTTCAAACATATCGCAGATTACACCTTCATCCAGCGCGCGGCGGGCTTCGGCAGGAAGCTGTGGGTAAGGCAGATTGTTTTCTGCTTCCAGCGCCAGAAAATGGCGCTTCTGCTCCGGGCTAAGTACCGGACTGGTGACAATTTGCTGGCAACGTTGTTGCAGTGCATTTTCATGAGAAGTGGGCATCTTCTGTTCCTTTTTATGCCGAAGGTGATGCGCCATTGTAAGAAGTTTCGTGATGTTCACTTTGATCCTGATGCGTTTGCCACCACTGACGCATTCATTTGAAAGTGAATTATTTGAACCAGATCGCATTACAGTAATGCAATTTTGTAAGTAGATTTCCTTAATTGTGATGTATATCGAAGTGTGTTGCGGAGTCGATGTTAGAATACTAACAAACTCGCAAGGTGAATTTTATTGGCGACAAGCCAGGAGAATGAAATGACTGATCTGAAAGCAAGCAGCCTGCGTGCACTGAAATTGATGGACCTGACCACCCTGAATGACGACGATACCGACGAGAAAGTGATCGCTCTGTGTCATCAGGCCAAAACTCCGGTCGGTAATACCGCCGCTATCTGTATCTATCCTCGCTTTATCCCGATTGCTCGCAAAACGCTGAAAGAGCAGGGCACCCCGGAAATCCGTATCGCTACGGTAACTAACTTCCCACACGGTAACGACGACATCGAAATCGCGCTGGCAGAAACCCGTGCGGCAATCGCCTACGGTGCCGATGAAGTTGATGTGGTGTTCCCGTACCGTGCACTGATGGCGGGTAACGAGCAGGTTGGTTTTGATCTGGTGAAAGCCTGTAAAGAGGCTTGCGCAGCAGCGAACGTACTGCTGAAAGTGATTATTGAAACCGGCGAACTGAAAGACGAAGCGCTGATCCGCAAAGCGTCTGAAATCTCCATCAAAGCGGGTGCTGATTTCATCAAAACCTCTACCGGTAAAGTAGCAGTGAACGCGACGCCGGAAAGCGCGCGCATCATGATGGAAGTGATCCGTGATATGGGCGTAGAGAAAACCGTTGGTTTCAAACCGGCGGGCGGCGTGCGTACTGCGGAAGATGCGCAGAAATATCTCGCGATTGCAGATGAACTGTTCGGTGCTGACTGGGCTGATGCGCGTCACTACCGCTTTGGTGCTTCCAGCCTGCTGGCAAGCCTGCTGAAAGCGCTGGGCCACGGCGACGGTAAGAGCGCCAGCAGCTACTAAGCTGCCTTTTGCCAGAGGGTGGATGCCGGATGCGGCGCGAACGCCTTATCCGGCCTACGGGACGATTGCCGTGTAGGCCTTGTAAGATGCGTCAGCATCGCATCAGGCAATAACAACATCCGCCATCTGGCAACAACGCCTTCAAACTTATTCCACGGGAGGTTACCTTGTTTCTCGCACAAGAAATTATTCGTAAAAAACGTGATGGTCATGCGCTGAGCGATGAAGAAATTCGCTTCTTTATCAACGGCATTCGCGACAACACTATCTCCGAAGGGCAGATTGCCGCCCTCGCGATGACCATTTTCTTCCACGATATGACAATGCCGGAGCGTGTCTCGCTGACGATGGCGATGCGAGATTCAGGAACCGTTCTCGACTGGAAAAGCCTGCATCTGAATGGCCCGATTGTTGATAAACACTCGACCGGCGGCGTCGGCGATGTGACTTCGCTGATGTTGGGGCCAATGGTCGCAGCCTGCGGCGGCTATATTCCGATGATCTCCGGTCGCGGCCTCGGCCATACTGGCGGTACGCTCGACAAACTGGAATCCATCCCTGGCTTCGACATCTTCCCGGATGACAACCGTTTCCGCGAAATTATTAAAGACGTCGGCGTGGCGATTATTGGCCAGACCAGTTCACTGGCTCCGGCGGATAAACGTTTCTATGCGACCCGCGATATTACCGCAACCGTGGATTCCATCCCGCTGATCACTGCCTCGATCCTGGCGAAGAAACTGGCGGAAGGTCTGGATGCACTGGTGATGGACGTGAAAGTCGGTAGCGGTGCATTTATGCCGACCTACGAACTCTCTGAAGCCCTTGCCGAAGCGATTGTTGGCGTGGCTAACGGCGCTGGCGTGCGCACCACCGCGCTACTCACCGACATGAATCAGGTGCTGGCCTCCAGTGCCGGTAACTCGGTTGAAGTACGTGAAGCGGTGCAGTTCCTGACAGGTGAGTACCGTAACCCGCGTCTGTTTGATGTCACGATGGCGTTGTGTGTGGAGATGCTTACCTCCGGCAAACTGGCGAAAGATGACGCCGAAGCGCGCGCGAAATTGCAGGCGGTACTGGACAACGGTAAAGCGGCAGAAGTCTTTGGCCGTATGGTAGCGGCACAAAAAGGCCCGACCGACTTCGTTGAGAACTACGCGAAGTATCTGCCGACAGCGATGCTGACGAAAGCAGTCTATGCTGATACCGAAGGTTTTGTCAGTGAAATGGATACCCGCGCGCTGGGAATGGCAGTGGTTGCAATGGGCGGCGGTCGCCGTCAGGCATCTGACACCATCGATTACAGCGTCGGCTTTACTGATATGGCGCGTCTGGGCGACCAGGTAGACGGTCAGCGTCCGCTGGCGGTTATCCACGCGAAAGACGAAAACAGCTGGCAGGAAGCGGCGAAAGCGGTGAAAGCGGCAATTAAACTTGCCGATAAAGCACCGGAAAGCACACCAACTGTCTATCGCCGTATCAGCGAATAACGGTATACTGATCTGATCATTTAAATTTGAAGCACTGAGTACGGAGAACATATGAAACGTGCATTTATTATGGTGCTGGACTCATTCGGCATCGGCGCTACAGAAGATGCAGAACGCTTTGGTGACGTCGGGGCTGACACCCTGGGTCATATCGCAGAAGCTTGTGCCAAAGGCGAAGCTGATAATGGTCGTAAAGGCCCGCTCAATCTGCCAAATCTGACCCGTCTGGGGTTGGCGAAAGCACACGAAGGTTCTACCGGTTTCATTCCGGCGGGAATGGACGGCAACGCTGAAGTTATCGGCGCGTACGCATGGGCGCACGAAATGTCATCCGGTAAAGATACCCCGTCTGGTCACTGGGAAATCGCCGGTGTCCCGGTTCTGTTTGAATGGGGATACTTCTCCGATCACGAAAATAGCTTCCCGCAAGAGCTGCTGGATAAACTGGTCGAGCGCGCTAATCTGCCGGGTTACCTCGGTAACTGCCACTCTTCCGGTACGGTCATTCTGGATCAGCTGGGCGAAGAGCACATGAAAACCGGCAAGCCGATTTTCTATACCTCCGCTGACTCCGTGTTCCAGATTGCCTGCCATGAAGAAACTTTCGGTCTGGATAAACTCTACGAACTGTGCGAAATCGCCCGTGAAGAGCTGACCAACGGCGGCTACAACATCGGTCGTGTTATCGCTCGTCCGTTTATCGGCGATAAAGCCGGTAACTTCCAGCGTACCGGTAACCGTCACGACCTGGCTGTTGAACCGCCAGCACCGACCGTGCTGCAGAAACTGGTTGATGAAAAACACGGCCAGGTGGTTTCTGTCGGTAAAATTGCAGACATCTACGCTAACTGCGGCATCACCAAAAAAGTGAAAGCGACCGGCCTGGACGCGCTGTTTGACGCCACCATCAAAGAGATGAAAGAAGCGGGTGATAACACCATCGTCTTCACCAACTTCGTTGACTTCGACTCTTCCTGGGGTCACCGTCGCGACGTTGCCGGTTATGCTGCGGGTCTGGAACTGTTCGACCGCCGTCTGCCAGAGCTGATGTCTTTGCTGCGCGATGACGACATCCTGATCCTCACTGCTGACCATGGTTGTGATCCGACCTGGACCGGTACTGACCATACCCGTGAACACATTCCGGTACTGGTTTACGGCCCGAAAGTAAAACCGGGTTCGCTGGGGCACCGTGAAACTTTCGCGGATATCGGCCAGACTCTGGCAAAATATTTTGGTACTTCTGATATGGAATATGGCAAAGCCATGTTCTGATGGATTTGGGCGGAGCAGTGACTCCGCCTTTAATATGTCACAAAAAGGATAAAATGATGGCTACTCCACACATTAATGCAGAAATGGGCGATTTCGCTGACGTAGTTTTGATGCCAGGCGACCCGCTGCGTGCGAAGTATATTGCTGAAACTTTCCTTGAAGATGCTCGTGAAGTGAACAACGTTCGCGGTATGCTGGGCTTCACCGGTACTTACAAAGGCCGCAAAATTTCTGTAATGGGCCACGGTATGGGTATCCCGTCCTGCTCCATCTACACTAAAGAACTGATCACCGATTTCGGCGTGAAGAAAATCATTCGCGTTGGTTCCTGTGGCGCAGTTCTGCCGCACGTAAAACTGCGTGACGTAGTGATTGGTATGGGTGCCTGCACCGATTCCAAAGTTAACCGCATCCGTTTTAAAGACCATGACTTTGCAGCTATCGCTGACTTCGACATGGTGCGTAACGCAGTAGATGCAGCTAAAGCACTGGGCATTGATGCTCGCGTTGGTAACCTATTCTCCGCTGACCTGTTCTACTCTCCGGACGGCGAAATGTTCGACGTGATGGAAAAATACGGCATCCTCGGTGTGGAAATGGAAGCGGCTGGTATCTACGGCGTCGCTGCAGAATTCGGCGCGAAAGCCCTGACCATCTGCACCGTATCTGACCATATCCGCACGCACGAGCAGACCACTGCCGCTGAGCGTCAGACTACCTTCAACGACATGATCAAAATCGCACTGGAATCCGTTCTGCTGGGCGATAAAGAGTAATTGTGTTTCGCTGAAAGGCGATTGTCGTGTGAAGCCGGAGCGGGAAACTGCTCCGGCTTTTTAGTATCTATTCATCAATAGCGACTGATTTATAGATTTACTATTATTTTTCATATAGATAGAAAATTAAATCCATTCGAGTATCTATTCACGAATCTATTCATTTATGTTCAGCCGTCATCCAGTAAGGGCATATCAGCAACTCTGGCGGACAACCATAAATTCCTGCCATTTTGTTTTTGATGTTTGAACTAAGCCGTTCCGTCTTTTCGATTTGTTTTAGAGAATTAATCGAGATACCCAACATTTTACTAACTTCAGCAAGTGATAGTTTATGCCTGATACGCACGGCGGTTAGCCAGGATATACCCTGGCTGAACATTAAATTGATAATCTCCCGTTCCTGGTTCTTCAGATCGATCATATTTCCTTCCCTGGATATTTTAATCAGCGAGTTACCGCACCGCCCCTGCCATCCAAGCCGATAATTCCCGTAGCTCTTTTTCCTGTTCAGGGAAGTCAACCAACAGCGCTTCACACTCTTGTTGCAGCATATCCGCGCGGTACAGGCAGCCTTGCAGTCGTCCGGCGAGGGCTTCCAGAGGTGCGGGGTTGAGGCTATCGGTAAACACCTGGGCGCGGGTGATATGGCCTTTTTCGACGTCGAAATGCAGTTCCACGCCGCCCCAGGTAAAGCGTTCATCCAGCAGATGCGAGAACGCTGGAGCCTGTCCGAAATTCCATTCCCAGCTACTCTGGCGGGCAAAGGTTTCGGCGAAGTTCGGCAAGTCCGGCGTTTTGTCCGGGGAGATAATTTCCGCTTCTACACGCTCGCCATAATGGGCGAAAAAGGCCTCGGTTATGGCTTCGCAAACCTGCTCATGGGTAATTCCCGGCAGCAATTCGGTCAGATTGGTCACGCGGGAACGTACCGACGTAATGCCTTTCGCCGCCAGTTTCTTTTTATCCGGGTTGAGATAGTTTGCCAGGCGGCTAAGGTCGGCATTGAGTAGCAAGGTGCCGTGATGGAAGCCACGATCTTTGGTTTCGCGATAGGCCGAGCCTGAGACTTTACGGTCGCCTTCGGCGGTTTTCACCACCAAATCGTTACGTCCGGACGCTTCGGCGCTGACACCGAGCGCGTTCAGTGCATTGAGCACAATCGAGGTGGAGATCGTTTTATCGTATTCCGGCTTGCCAGCCATGAAGGTAAAACAGGTATTGCCGAGATCGTGGAACACCGCGCCGCCACCGCTACTGCGCCGTGCCAGGCGAACGTTATCTTCTTCCATCCGCCGTGTATTACACTCTTTCCACGGGTTCTGCGCGCGACCAATCACCACGGTGTCAGCATTGCGCCAGAGAAACAAAACGCGCTGCGTGGCGGGCATCTGGCGAAAAATACACTCCTCCACCGCCAGGTTAAACCACGGATCGTAAGAGTCAGAGATGAGCAGGCGTAATGTGGACATAACGATTTCCTTTCTTGTAGTAATGGGTCACTCTTTTTTCTCGCTTTCTTCCTCTTCCGGCACCGGTTTGCTGGCGGTTAACAGGAAGGGGGATTGCTGCCAGCGGGTGCGTTTACCCTGTAGCAGCGTGCGGGTCAGCACTACGCCGATTGCCAGCGAGAGCAACAACATCAGGCGTAAAATGTTAGTGGTGTTATCCACCTGTTGAGCTTCGGTGGCGAGCGTATGGGTGTCGAGCGTCAGGCGCAGATAGCCAAGCGGACCATTTTTCCCTGCAATGGGTTCGACAATCTGCTGGTTAAAATAGCCGCCCGCTTTTTTACCGTCGAGCGCCAGCCGGTCACGCACCTCGACGCTTTCGCCAGAACGGGCGATAAGATCGCCTTGTTCGTCATACACGCCCGCGTCGAGGATGCGGCTTTCATCCGTTAACTGATCGAGGATCGCCTGAATACGTTTTTCATCCGGCGAGTCGGTACGCATCAGCGGCGCAACGTTCAGCGTCACCTGCCGCGCCAGGGTGCGGGCCAGTTCTTCCAGCTGCGGATTACGCTGTCGCTGGTGGTTTTGACTAAACCATGATGCCCCCTGCATCAGCGCCACTAACAAGGCAAGACAGAACAGGACAATCACTGCCCGATGCAGCCGGAATTTCAGTTTTGTGCGAGCCATCTTCCACCCTTTGAAAATTTGAGACTTAATGTTGCCAGAAGCAATGGATACAAGGTAGCCTCATGCGTTATTTTCCCTGCTTCGAACGATTTTACAGGAGCCTTAATGCCTAACATTACCTGGTGCGACCTGCCTGAAGATGTCTCTTTATGGCCTGGTCTGCCTCTTTCATTAAGTGGTGATGAAGTGATGCCACTGGATTACCACGCAGGTCGTAGCGGCTGGCTGCTGTATGGTCGTGGGCTGGATAAACAACGTCTGACTCAGTACCAGAGCAAACTGGGCGCAGCGATGGTGATTGTTGCCGCCTGGTGCGTGGAAGATTATCAGGTGATTCGTCTGGCAGGTTCGCTTACCGCCCGGGCTACGCGCCTGGCCCATGAAGCACAACTGGATGTCGCGCCGCTGGGGAAAATTCCGCATCTGCGCACGCCAGGTCTGCTGGTGATGGACATGGATTCCACCGCCATCCAGATTGAATGTATTGATGAAATTGCCAAACTGGCCGGAACGGGCGAGATGGTGGCGGAGGTAACCGAACGGGCGATGCGCGGCGAACTCGATTTTACCGCCAGCCTGCGCAGCCGTGTGGCGACGCTGAAAGGCGCTGACGCCAATATTCTGCAACAGGTGCGTGAAAATCTGCCGCTGATGCCAGGCTTAACGCAACTGGTACTCAAGCTGGAAACGCTGGGCTGGAAAGTGGCGATTGCCTCCGGCGGCTTTACTTTCTTTGCCGAATACCTGCGCGATAAGCTGCGCCTGACCGCCGTAGTAGCCAATGAACTGGAGATCATGGACGGTAAATTTACCGGTAATGTGATTGGCGACATTGTAGACGCTCAGTATAAAGCGAAAACTCTGACCCGCCTGGCGCAGGAGTATGAAATCCCGCTGGCGCAAACCGTGGCGATTGGCGATGGTGCCAACGACCTGCCGATGATCAAAGCGGCAGGTCTGGGGATTGCCTACCATGCCAAGCCAAAAGTGAATGAAAAGACGGAAGTCACCATCCGTCACGCTGACCTGATGGGGGTATTCTGCATCCTCTCTGGCAGCCTGAATCAGAAGTAATTGTCCGCCCGTCATCCTGCGGGCGGCACAGCATTAACGAGGTACACCGTGGCAAAAGCTCCAAAACGCGCCTTTGTTTGTAATGAATGCGGGGCCGATTATCCGCGCTGGCAGGGGCAGTGCAGCGCCTGCCATGCCTGGAACACCATCACCGAGGTGCGTCTTGCTGCGTCGCCAACGGTGGCGCGTAACGAGCGTCTCAGTGGCTATGCCGGTAGCGCCGGGGTGGCAAAAGTCCAGAAACTTTCCGATATCAGCCTTGAGGAGTTGCCGCGTTTTTCAACCGGATTTAAAGAGTTCGACCGCGTATTAGGCGGTGGGGTGGTGCCAGGAAGCGCTATTCTGATTGGCGGTAATCCAGGCGCAGGGAAATCCACGCTGCTACTGCAAACGCTGTGCAAACTGGCCCAGCAGATGAAAACGCTGTATGTCACCGGCGAAGAGTCGCTGCAACAGGTGGCAATGCGCGCTCATCGCCTCGGCCTGCCGACTGACAATCTCAATATGTTGTCGGAAACCAGCATCGAACAGATCTGCCTGATTGCCGAAGAAGAGCAACCGAAGCTGATGGTCATTGACTCCATCCAGGTGATGCATATGGCGGATGTACAATCATCGCCTGGCAGCGTGGCACAGGTGCGTGAAACGGCGGCTTATCTGACGCGCTTCGCCAAAACGCGTGGCGTGGCGATTGTCATGGTGGGGCACGTAACCAAAGATGGTTCGCTGGCAGGCCCTAAAGTGCTGGAACACTGTATCGACTGCTCGGTGCTTCTGGACGGCGATGCCGATTCCCGTTTCCGCACCTTACGCAGCCATAAAAACCGTTTCGGCGCGGTGAATGAGCTGGGCGTCTTCGCGATGACTGAACAGGGACTGCGTGAAGTTAGCAACCCTTCCGCCATCTTCTTAAGCCGCGGCGATGAAGTGACCTCCGGCAGCTCAGTGATGGTGGTGTGGGAAGGAACGCGTCCGCTGCTGGTGGAGATCCAGGCGCTGGTCGATCACTCGATGATGGCGAATCCACGCCGCGTCGCAGTAGGGCTGGAGCAAAACCGTTTGGCGATCCTGCTGGCGGTGCTGCACCGTCACGGTGGGTTGCAAATGGCCGATCAGGATGTATTTGTGAATGTGGTCGGCGGCGTGAAGGTAACCGAAACCAGTGCCGATTTAGCGTTACTGCTGGCGATGGTTTCCAGCCTGCGTGACAGACCGCTGCCGCAGGATCTGGTGGTGTTTGGTGAAGTCGGACTGGCAGGCGAGATCCGCCCGGTGCCCAGCGGCCAGGAGCGGATTTCTGAAGCGGCGAAACATGGTTTTCGGCGGGCGATTGTTCCGGCAGCCAACGTGCCGAAAAAAGCGCCGGAAGGGATGCAGATTTTTGGCGTTAAAAAACTCTCCGACGCGCTTAGCGTGTTCGACGACTTATAATGAGAGATAGGGAGGGAGATATGTCGTCATTTGATTATCTGAAAACTGCCATCAAGCAACAGGGCTGTACGCTACAGCAGGTGGCTGATGCCAGCGGTATGACCAAAGGGTATTTAAGCCAGTTACTGAATGCCAAAATTAAAAGCCCCAGCGCGCAAAAGCTGGAGGCGTTGCACCGTTATTTGGGACTTGAATTTCCCCGGCAGAAGAAAACCATTGGTGTCGTATTCGGTAAGTTCTACCCGCTGCATACCGGACATATCTACCTTATCCAGCGTGCCTGTAGTCAGGTTGACGAGCTGCATATCATTATGGGCTTTGACGATACCCGTGACCGCGCACTGTTCGAAGATAGCGCCATGTCGCAGCAGCCCACGGTGCCGGATCGTCTGCGCTGGTTATTGCAAACTTTTAAATATCAGAAAAATATTCGCATTCATGCCTTCAACGAAGAGGGCATGGAGCCGTATCCGCATGGCTGGGATGTGTGGAGCAACGGCATCAAAAAGTTTATGGCTGAAAAAGGGATCCAGCCGGATCTGATCTACACCTCGGAAGAAGCCGACGCGCCGCAGTATATGGAACATCTGGGGATCGAAACGGTGTTGGTCGATCCGAAACGTACCTTTATGAGTATTAGCGGTGCGCAGATCCGCGAAAATCCGTTCCGCTACTGGGAATATATTCCTACCGAAGTGAAGCCGTTCTTTGTGCGCACCGTGGCGATCCTTGGCGGCGAATCGAGCGGTAAATCCACCCTGGTAAACAAACTTGCTAATATCTTCAACACTACCAGTGCATGGGAATATGGTCGCGATTATGTCTTTTCGCATCTTGGCGGCGATGAGATTGCATTGCAGTATTCCGACTACGATAAAATCGCGCTTGGACACGCTCAATATATTGATTTTGCAGTAAAATATGCCAATAAAGTGGCGTTTATCGACACCGATTTTGTGACAACTCAGGCGTTCTGCAAAAAGTACGAAGGGCGCGAGCATCCGTTCGTACAGGCGCTGATCGATGAATACCGTTTTGATCTGGTGATTCTGCTGGAGAACAACACGCCGTGGGTGGCGGATGGTTTACGCAGTCTCGGCAGTTCGGTGGATCGCAAAGAGTTCCAGAACTTGCTGGTGGAGATGCTGGAAGAGAACAATATCGAATTTGTGCGGGTTGAAGAGGACGATTACGACAGCCGTTTCCTGCGCTGTGTGGAGCTGGTGCGGGAGATGATGGGGGAGCAGGGATAATCATCTTTATAAGATGTTGAGTGATATTACTGATTCAAAAGTGTACTTAGTACTCCATTTTGGTGTACAATGTACCTGCCAGGGAGGGGTAATGGGCAAGGCGATAATATTTATAGAGACGCCAATGTTTACGCGTCAGATCAAGCAGATTGCAACCGATGATGAATTAAAGGAATTGCAAAAAGAACTCATCGGAACTCCCGATAAAGGTGATCTCATTCAGCAGACTGGTGGATTGCGTAAAGTCCGAATGGCTGCGGGTTCACAGGGAAAAAGTGGTAGTGTCAGAATAATTTACTTTCTGGCGACGGAAGAGATTATTTATTTGATTATGGCCTATCCGAAGAATGCCAAAGACAGTCTGACAGATACGGAAAAAGCTCAACTAAAGAAGTTGACGAAACTGCTCAAAGGTGAGGTATAAAATGAGTTTTTTTGATGAGTTGAAAACCTCTCTGGAAGAGGCTGTCGAGATTAAACAAGGTTTAAAAGAACCTGCACGGGTGACCCGCTACGAAATTGCGGATGTTAAAGCTATTCGTGAGCAACTCAACGTTTCGCAAAGTGAGATGGCAAAAGCTCTGGGAACCAGTGTGGATACCATTAAAAGCTGGGAATCGAAGCGAAGAAATCCTACGGGATTGGCTGCAAAAGTACTTGCCACAATTAAAGAAAATCCTGCCTTTTTCCGGGAACTTGCCTCCCATTAATCATTTAACTATTACCGGATGCGATGCTGGCGCGCCGCATCCGGCATTTTATGCATTACTTCGCAATACGCTTGTACTTGATACGCTTCGGCTCCAGCGCGTCTGCGCCCAGCGTGCGTTTCTTGTACTCTTCGTACTCGGTAAAGTTACCTTCAAAGAACTCAACTTTACCTTCATCCTGGTAATCCAGAATGTGTGTGGCGATACGGTCGAGGAACCAACGGTCGTGCGAGATAACCATCGCGCAGCCCGGGAACTCCAGCAGGGCGTTTTCCAGCGCACGCAGGGTTTCGATATCCAGGTCGTTGGTCGGTTCGTCGAGCAGCAGCATGTTGCCGCCAACCTGCAGCAGCTTCGCCAGATGCAGACGACCACGCTCACCACCGGAGAGTTCGCCAACGCGTTTACCCTGATCAACCCCTTTAAAGTTAAAGCGGCCAACGTAGGCGCGGCTTGGCATCTCGGTGTTACCGATCTTCATGATATCCAGCCCGCCGGAAACTTCTTCCCAAACGGTTTTGCTGTTATCCATTGAGTCACGGAACTGATCGACAGATGCCAGTTTCACCGTTTCACCTAAAGTGATGGTGCCGCTGTCTGGCTGTTCCTGACCAGAGATCATACGGAACAGGGTTGATTTACCCGCGCCGTTCGGACCGATGATCCCGACGATCGCCCCTTTAGGGATCGAGAAGCTCAGATCATCAATCAGCAGACGATCGCCGTAAGATTTACGCAGGTTGCTGACTTCCAACACTTTATCGCCCAGACGCGGTCCAGGTGGAATAAACAGTTCGTTGGTTTCGTTACGTTTCTGATATTCGGTGCTGTTCAGCTCTTCAAAGCGCGCCAGACGTGCTTTACCTTTCGACTGACGGCCTTTAGTTCCCTGACGTACCCACTCCAGCTCTTTCTCGATCGACTTACGACGCGCTGCTTCTTGTGAAGCTTCCTGCGCCAGACGCTGATCTTTCTGCTCCAGCCAGGAGGAGTAGTTACCTTCCCACGGAATACCTTCACCGCGGTCAAGTTCGAGGATCCAGCCTGCAACGTTATCGAGGAAGTAACGGTCGTGGGTAATCGCCACCACGGTGCCCTCGAAGTCGTGCAGGAAGCGTTCCAGCCACGCTACGGATTCGGCATCCAGGTGGTTGGTCGGTTCGTCGAGCAGCAGCATGTCTGGTTTTTCCAGCAGCAGGCGGCACAACGCCACACGACGACGCTCACCACCGGAAAGGTTAGCGATTTTCGCGTCCCAGTCCGGCAGACGCAGCGCATCCGCCGCACGCTCCAGCTGAACGTTCAGGTTATGACCGTCATGAGCCTGAATGATCTCTTCCAGACGGCCTTGTTCAGCGGCCAGCTTGTCAAAATCGGCATCCGGATCGGCGTACAGCGCATACACTTCATCCAGACGTTTCAGAGCGTTAACCACTTCAGAAACCGCTTCTTCAATGGACTCACGCACGGTGTGTTCCGGGTTCAGCTGAGGTTCCTGCGGCAGGTAACCAATCTTGATATCCGGTTGCGGACGCGCTTCACCTTCGATGTCTTTATCAATGCCCGCCATAATGCGCAGCAGGGTAGACTTACCCGCGCCGTTCAGACCCAGGACACCAATTTTTGCCCCAGGGAAGAAACTCAGAGAGATGTTTTTCAAAATATGACGTTTCGGCGGAACAACTTTGCCGACACGATGCATGGTATAAACGAATTGAGCCACGTTGGACTTCGCCTCTATGTTTATCGTGATGATGAGTTTTCAAAGGCGAAGTGTAGCCTGTTTCCTTATCTAATCCCAGCCGGTCAATCACCCTCGCAGTAAAAGTAAAAAAGTGTCCGTAACGTGGCGTAAACGGCAATGACTGGTTAGCATAAATCTATTACGCGGCATGACGCTGCATTGATGTATTGACACTTAGAGGATGCGCTTGTGGAAAAAGCCAAACACGTTACCTGGCGGCTGTTGGCTGTCGGTGTCTGTCTGCTGACGGTCAGCAGCGTGGCGCGAGCCGACTCACTGGATGAGCAGCGTAGCCGTTACGCGCAAATTAAGCAGGCCTGGGATAATCGACAAATGGATGTGGTCGAACAAATGATGCCTGGATTGAAGGATTATCCACTTTATCCCTATCTGGAATACCGCCAGATCACCGATGATCTGATGAATCAACCGGCGGTGACGGTCACTAACTTTGTTCGCGCTAACCCCACGCTTCCTCCCGCTCGCACGCTGCAATCTCGTTTCGTCAATGAACTGGCGCGGCGTGAAGACTGGCGTGGTTTGTTAGCCTTTAGCCCGGAAAAGCCAGGAACTACCGAAGCGCAATGTAATTACTACTATGCGAAATGGAATACCGGGCAGAGTGAAGAAGCCTGGCAAGGGGCGAAAGAGCTGTGGCTAACCGGCAAGAGCCAGCCTAACGCCTGTGACAAGTTATTTAGCGTCTGGCGTGCGTCAGGCAAACAAGATCCGCTGGCGTATCTGGAGCGTATCCGTTTGGCGATGAAAGCGGGTAACACAGGCCTGGTGACAGTGCTGGCAGGGCAGATGCCTGCCGATTACCAGACTATCGCCTCGGCAATCATTTCACTGGCGAACAACCCTAATACGGTACTGACCTTCGCGCGTACAACCGGAGCGACCGATTTTACCCGTCAAATGGCGGCGGTGGCGTTTGCCAGTGTGGCGCGGCAGGATGCTGAAAATGCACGGCTGATGATCCCATCGCTTGCTCAGGCACAGCAGCTTAATGAAGATCAGATTCAGGAACTGCGCGATATCGTCGCCTGGCGTTTGATGGGCAACGATGTCACCGACGAGCAGGCGAAATGGCGCGATGACGCCATTATGCGCTCGCAATCCACCTCGTTGATTGAACGCCGAGTGCGGATGGCGCTTGGTACTGGCGATCGGCGTGGCCTGAATACCTGGCTGGCGCGTTTGCCGATGGAAGCGAAAGAGAAAGATGAATGGCGTTACTGGCAGGCCGATTTATTGCTGGAACGCGGACGCGAAGCTGAAGCGAAAGAGATTCTGCATCAACTCATGCAACAGCGTGGTTTCTACCCGATGGTTGCTGCACAGCGCATCGGCGAAGAGTATGAGCTGAAGATTGATAAAGCGCCGCAGAATGTTGACAGCACCCTGACTCAGGGGCCGGAGATGGCGCGCGTGCGCGAGTTGATGTACTGGAATCTCGATAACACCGCGCGTAGCGAGTGGGCCAATCTGGTGAAGAGCAAGTCAAAAACAGAGCAGGCACAGCTGGCACGGTATGCTTTCAACAACCAATGGTGGGATCTCAGCGTTCAGGCGACGATCGCCGGGAAGTTGTGGGATCATCTGGAAGAGCGATTCCCGCTGGCCTACAACGATCTTTTCAAACGTTACACCAGCGGTAAGGAGATCCCGCAAAGCTATGCGATGGCGATTGCCCGTCAGGAGAGCGCCTGGAATCCGAAAGTGAAGTCACCGGTAGGGGCCAGCGGGCTGATGCAGATTATGCCTGGTACGGCGACCCATACGGTGAAGATGTTCTCTATTCCTGGCTACAGCAGCCCTGGGCAATTGCTGGATCCGGAAACGAACATCAACATCGGCACCAGTTACCTGCAATATGTTTATCAGCAGTTTGGCAATAACCGTATTTTCGCCTCAGCAGCTTATAACGCCGGACCTGGACGAGTGCGCACCTGGCTTGGCAACAGTGCTGGTCGAATCGACGCAGTGGCATTTGTCGAGAGTATTCCGTTCTCTGAGACGCGCGGTTATGTGAAGAACGTGCTGGCTTATGATGCTTACTACCGCTATTTCATGGGGGATAAACCAACGTTGATGAGCGCCACGGAATGGGGACGTCGTTACTGATCCGCACGTTTATGATATGCTATCGTACTCTTTAGCGAGTACAACCGGGGGAGGCATTTTGCTTCCCCCGCTAACAATGGCGACATATTATGGCCCAACAATCACCCTATTCAGCAGCGATGGCAGAACAGCGTCACCAGGAGTGGTTACGTTTTGTCGACCTGCTTAAGAATGCCTACCAAAACGATCTCCATTTACCGTTGTTAAACCTGATGCTGACGCCAGATGAGCGCGAAGCGTTAGGGACTCGCGTGCGTATTGTCGAAGAGCTGTTGCGTGGCGAAATGAGCCAGCGTGAGTTAAAAAATGAACTCGGCGCGGGCATCGCGACGATTACGCGTGGATCTAACAGTCTGAAAGCCGCGCCTGTCGAGCTGCGCCAGTGGCTGGAAGAGGTGTTGCTGAAAGATCACTGATACACGGCATTATGAAACGGACTCAGCGCCAGGATCACCGCCTGGTGATAGACGCTGGCGCGAGTGAGCTTCCCGGCGGTAAATACGCCGATTGCACCTTCTTTACGGCCAATTTCATCAATGCCGGTATAATGCGACATCACAGGGCCGAGCGCCTCGCCTTCACGCACTTTCTCCAGAATCACCTCAGGCAACGGCAAAGTTGCCGAACGCGCTTCGCCACGCTGGCTGGCGTTTTCAATCACCACCCAACTGAAGGTGCTGTCGCCATCAATGCCAGCTTCAATCGCCACCCAAAAATCAGCCTCTGGATGTAAACGGCGGGCATTTGCTACCCGATTTCGTGCGCCAGCGCGCGTTTCCTCACTGCCAAAGGGCTGTTCCGGTACACCGCTCTCGACGGCAACGGATGCAATATGGCAGGATCCTTCGCCGAAGATCTCGTGAAATGCCTGCAGAATGGCCTGAATTTTAGCGGGATTGGTGGTCGCACAGACAACTTGGTGCATAATCAGCATTACTCAGAAAATTAACGTTACAGCAGTATACGGAAAAAAAGCATGTTACAGGTATACCTAGTCCGCCACGGTGAAACGCAGTGGAACGCCGAGCGACGTATTCAGGGCCAGTCTGACAGCCCGCTGACTGCCAAAGGTGAGCAACAGGCGATGCAGGTGGCGACCCGTGCCAAAGAGCTTGGCATTACGCATATCATCAGTAGCGATTTAGGGCGCACCCGCCGCACGGCGGAAATCATCGCCCAGGCCTGCGGCTGTGACATCATCTTTGATTCTCGCCTGCGTGAATTAAATATGGGTGTACTGGAAACAAGAAATATCGATTCACTCACCGAAGAAGAAGAAAACTGGCGTCGCCAACTGGTCAATGGCACTGTCGACGGACGTATTCCTGAAGGCGAGTCTATGCAGGAGCTCAGCGATCGTGTCAATGCGGCACTGGAATCTTGTCGGGAATTACCGCAGGGAAGCCGACCGCTGCTGGTGAGCCACGGTATTGCACTGGGATGCCTGGTGAGTACGATTCTCGGATTACCAGCATGGGCAGAGCGTCGCTTACGTCTGCGTAACTGTTCTATTTCGCGCGTGGATTATCAGGAAAGCTTGTGGCTGGCGTCTGGCTGGGTGGTTGAAACCGCAGGGGACATCTCGCATCTGGACGCCCCTGCATTAGATGAGCTGCAGCGTTAACGACGGATCGGAATCAGCAGTTCACAGCGCAGATTAATTGGGCGATCTCCCGCTTTGGCATCTTCTGCCGGGTAGTATCGCTCAATATCCTGACCTTTACGGCGCGTCAGGTTAAGCATTGGCATGCACGTTCCGTATACCGTCAGGATAAACTCCTGCACGCCTGTTCCCAGACCTTCATAGGTAAACATCACATATTCACCGCCTTGCAGCATCACAGGATGCCCGGTCAATACATATCCATCTGCCTGATCCTGGGCTAATGCGGTGGTATAGAACACCTCTTGCTCGTCGTCTTTATCCTGGCTCGGACGCGTTTCATTCAGGCCGTAGAGCACAGGCGGAATGGTCGGCGCGTTGCCAAGAAAATCGTGCCAGAACTGATAACGCATTTCATGGCGGAAATCAGAGATTTGTTCCAGCGAACAGGAGTAACTCTGGGTAACACCAATCAGCGGCGTATCTTCCAGGGTGACAAATTTGTGCTCTGGCATGGTGAATTCACCCAGACGCAGCGGCGGGCGAATACCAAAGGCGCTCCATTCAGGAGAACGGCGGTAAAGAGCAGGAGTTTGGGCAAACTGCTTCTTGAATGCGCGAGTAAATGTCTGTTGAGAGTCGAAGCGGTATTGCAGCGCGATATCCAGAATCGGACGCGCAGTCAGGCGTAGTGCGACCGCCGATTTCGACAAACGACGAGCACGAATATACGCGCCAATAGCATGACCAGTGACATCTTTAAACATTCTCTGTAAGTGCCACTTGGAATAACCTGCTTTCGCCGCTACATTGTCGAGCGACAGGGGCTGATCCAGATGACCTTCCAGCCAGATTAAAAGGTCGCGAATAATGCCGGCCTGATCCATAAAATATCCTCATCCTTTCAACAACGAGCACCTGACATCAGGTAATTGGATAATAGCATTTTTTGCTGTTTTAGCATTCAGTGTTTTTTTCTTAGTCGAGTATGTTTTAGGTCTTGACGGAAATAAAAGTATTGAGATTTTGTTCTTAATCAATATGTTATTTATCGTGGTGAACTAATTGCTCATGTCATAGATAAAAATGGTAACAATATGAAATACAAGCATTTGATCCTGTCTTTAAGCCTGATAATGCTGGGGCCATTGGCTCATGCAGAAGAGATTGGTTCGGTCGACACTGTATTTAAAATGATCGGTCCTGATCACAAAATTGTCGTAGAAGCCTTTGACGATCCCGATGTGAAAAATGTCACCTGCTATGTGAGCCGGGCGAAAACCGGCGGTATTAAAGGGGGATTGGGCCTGGCGGAAGATACTTCCGATGCGGCTATTTCTTGTCAGCAAGTCGGGCCGATTGAACTGTCAGATCGCATTAAAAACGGCAAAGCTCAGGGCGAGGTAGTATTCAAAAAACGCACGTCGTTGGTCTTTAAGTCGTTACAGGTCGTACGCTTTTATGACGCTAAACGCAACGCGCTCGCTTACCTGGCTTACTCCGACAAAGTTGTAGAAGGTTCGCCGAAAAATGCGATTAGCGCGGTTCCTGTCATGCCGTGGCGGCAATAACAGAGGCGATTTATGCAACGGGAAACGGTCTGGTTAGTAGAAGACGAGCAAGGGATAGCCGACACGCTAGTCTACATGTTGCAACAGGAAGGTTTTGCCGTCGAGGTCTTTGAGCGAGGCTTGCCGGTGCTGGATAAAGCTCGCCAGCAGGTTCCCGATGTCATGATTCTCGATGTTGGTTTGCCTGATATCAGCGGCTTTGAATTGTGCCGCCAGTTACTGGCGCTCCATCCGGCGTTACCTGTACTGTTCCTGACGGCCCGAAGTGAAGAGGTCGATCGCCTGCTTGGGCTGGAAATTGGCGCTGACGACTACGTGGCTAAACCGTTTTCACCTCGCGAAGTGTGCGCCAGAGTGCGCACCTTACTGCGTCGGGTGAGGAAGTTCTCGACGCCGTCTCCCGTTATCCGTATTGGTCATTTTGAATTGAATGAACCTGCGGCGCAGATCAGCTGGTTTGACACGCCATTAACGCTGACGCGGTATGAGTTTTTGCTGCTGAAAACATTACTCAAGTCGCCGGGCCGCGTCTGGTCCCGCCTGCAACTGATGGATAGCGTGTGGGAAGATGCGCAGGACACCTACGATCGCACCGTCGATACCCACATTAAAACGCTGCGTGCCAAGCTGCGCGCCATTAACCCCGATCTTTCCCCGATTAATACTCATCGCGGCATGGGATATAGCCTGAGGGGACTGTAATGCGTATCGGCATGAGGTTGTTGCTGGGCTATTTTTTACTGGTGGCAGTGGCGGCCTGGTTCGTACTGGCAATTTTTGTCAAAGAAGTTAAACCGGGCGTGCGAAGAGCAACGGAGGGGACGTTGATCGACACCGCAACGTTGCTGGCGGAGCTGGCGCGTCCCGATTTGCTCTCTGGGGACCCAACGCATGGGCAACTGGCGCAGGCGTTTAATCAGCTACAACATCGCCCGTTTCGCGCCAATATCGGTGGCATTCACAAAGTGCGCAATGAATATCATGTCTACATGACTGATGCGCAGGGCAAAGTATTGTTCGATTCGGCAAATAAAGCCGTTGGACAGGATTACTCGCGCTGGAATGACGTCTGGCTAACGTTGCGTGGTCAGTATGGTGCGCGCAGCACGTTGCAAAATCCTGACGATCCCGAAAGTTCTGTGATGTATGTTGCCGCGCCAATTATGGACGGCTCGCGGCTTATTGGTGTTTTGAGCGTAGGCAAACCGAACGCGGCGATGGCTCCGGTCATTAAGCGCAGCGAGCGGCGAATTTTATGGGCCAGCGCCATTTTGTTGGGGATTGCACTGGTGATTGGCGCAGGCATGGTTTGGTGGATCAACCGCTCCATTGCCCGGCTCACTCGCTATGCTGATTCTGTCACTGACAATAAGCCCGTTCCTCTCCCCGATCTCGGTAGTAGCGAGCTGCGTAAACTCGCGCAGGCGCTGGAAAGTATGCGCGTGAAGCTGGAAGGGAAAAACTATATTGAGCAGTATGTTTATGCGTTAACTCATGAGCTAAAAAGCCCACTGGCGGCGATTCGTGGAGCGGCGGAAATTTTACGCGAAGGTCCGCCGCCGGAAGTGGTGGCTCGTTTTACCGACAACATTCTGACGCAAAATGCGCGAATGCAGGCACTGGTGGAAACGTTACTACGCCAGGCAAGACTGGAGAATCGTCAGGAAGTCGTTTTGACTGCTGTTGATGTGGCGGCATTATTTCGCCGCGTCAGCGAAGCGCGCACCGTGCAGTTGGCGGAAAAAAACATCACTCTACATGTTATGCCCACCGAGGTTAATGTTGCTGCTGAACCGACGTTACTGGAGCAGGCGCTGGGGAATTTACTGGATAACGCCATCGATTTTACCCCCGAGAGCGGTCGTATAACGCTAAGCGCCGAAGTGGAGCAGGAACACGTCACGCTTAAGGTGCTGGATACCGGTAGTGGTATTCCTGACTACGCGCTTTCACGTATTTTTGAACGCTTTTACTCTTTGCCGCGTGCAAATGGGCAAAAAAGCAGCGGTCTGGGGTTGGCGTTCGTCAGTGAGGTCGCCCGTTTGTTTAACGGCGAAGTCACGCTGCACAACGTGCAGGAAGGTGGCGTGCTGGCCTCGCTTCGACTTCACCGTCACTTCACATAGCTTCAAATTCTTCCCACATAGCCTTTGTAACCTGCGGTCATTGCAAAGGAGAAGACTATGTTGAAATCCCCCCTGTTCTGGAAAATGACCACCCTGTTTGGTGCAGTATTGCTGTTGTTGATTCCGATAATGCTGATTCGGCAGGTGATTGTCGAACGTGCCGATTACCGTAGCGATGTGGAAGATGCGATTCGGCAAAGTACCAGCGGGCCGCAGAAACTTGTTGGACCGCTCATCGCTATTCCTGTGACCGAGCTTTATACGGTGCAGGAAGAGGATAAAACCGTGGAGCGGAAACGAAGTTTTATCCATTTTTGGTTACCTGAGTCATTGATGGTTGATGGCAATCAGAACGTGGAAGAACGCAAGATTGGGATTTATACCGGTCAGGTCTGGCATAGTGATTTAACGCTAAAAGCCGATTTTGATGTTTCGCGTCTTAGCGAACTCAATGCGCCAAATATCACCTTAGGCAAGCCATTTATTGTGATTGGCGTCGGGGATGCGCGTGGTATAGGTGTGGTGAAAGCACCTGACGTTAACGGAACGGCGCTGACCATTGAACCCGGTACCGGGTTAGAGCAAGGCGGGCAGGGCGTGCATATCCCTTTACCCGAAGGGGACTGGCGGAAGCAGAACCTGAAGCTGAATATGGCGCTGAATTTAAGCGGTACCGGCAATCTTTCTGTGGTGCCTGCCGGGCGTAATAGCGAAATGACCTTAACCAGCAACTGGCCGCATCCCAGTTTTTTAGGTGATTTTCTGCCAGCCAAACGGGAAGTCAGCGAGTCTGGTTTTCAGGCGCAATGGCAAAGCAGCTGGTTTGCTAATAATCTCGGTGAGCGTTTTGCTTCAGGTAATGATACCGGCTGGGAAAACTTCCCGGCGTTTAGCGTCGCAGTGACGACGCCAGCCGATCAATACCAATTAACGGACCGTGCGACTAAGTACGCCATTCTGCTGATTGCACTGACTTTTATGGCGTTCTTTGTTTTTGAAACGCTCACCGCGCAACGTTTACACCCAATGCAATATTTGCTGGTGGGGCTTTCATTGGTGATGTTTTATTTGCTCTTGCTGGCGCTTTCTGAACATACCGGTTTTACCGTGGCATGGATAATCGCCAGTCTGATTGGGGCGTTAATGAACGGTATTTATTTGCAGGCGGTATTGAAAGGCTGGCGCAACAGCATGTTGTTTACCCTCGCGCTGTTGTTGCTGGATGGTGTGATGTGGGGACTGCTCAACTCTGCCGATAGCGCGCTGTTGTTGGGAACCAGTGTGCTGGTGGTGGCGCTGGCCGGCATGATGTTTGTGACCCGTAATATCGACTGGTATGCGTTTTCACTGCCGAAAATGAAAGCCAGTAAAGAAGTTACAACGGACGATGAGTTACGTATCTGGAAATAAGGTTGAAAAATAAAAACGGCGCTAAAAAGCGCCGTTTTTTTTGACGGTGGTAAAGCCGATTAATCTTCCAGATCACCGCAGAAGCGATAACCTTCACCGTGAATGGTGGCGATGATTTCCGGCGTATCCGGCGTAGATTCGAAATGTTTACGAATACGGCGGATCGTCACGTCTACAGTACGGTCGTGCGGTTTCAGCTCACGGCCGGTCATTTTCTTCAGCAGTTCAGCACGGGACTGAATTTTGCCTGGGTTTTCACAGAAGTGAAGCATGGCGCGGAACTCGCTGCGCGGCAGCTTGTACTGCTCGCCATCAGGGCCGATCAGCGAACGGCTGTTGATGTCCAGTTCCCAACCATTGAACTTGTAGCTTTCAACGCTACGACGTTCTTCGCTGACAGTACCAAGATTCATGGTACGGGACAGCAGGTTGCGTGCACGAATAGTCAGTTCACGCGGGTTGAACGGTTTGGTGATGTAGTCATCTGCACCGATTTCGAGGCCGAGAATTTTATCGACTTCGTTGTCACGGCCAGTCAGGAACATCAACGCAACATTCGCCTGCTCGCGCAGTTCACGCGCTAACAGAAGACCGTTCTTACCCGGCAGATTGATATCCATGATCACCAGGTTGATGTCATATTCAGAGAGGATCTGATGCATTTCCGCGCCATCTGTCGCTTCGAAAACATCATAGCCTTCCGCTTCGAAAATACTTTTCAACGTGTTGCGTGTTACCAACTCGTCTTCAACGATAAGAATGTGCGGGGTCTGCATGTTTGCTACCTAAATTGCCAACTAAATCGAAACAGGAAGTACAAAAGTCCCTGACCTGCCTGATGCATGCTGCAAATTAACATGATCGGCGTAACATGACTAAAGTACGTAATTGCGTTCTTGATGCACTTTCCATCAACGTCAACAACATCATTAGCTTGGTCGTGGGTACTTTCCCTCAGGACCCGACAGTGTCAAAAACGGCTGTCATCCTAACCATTTTAACAGCAACATAACAGGCTAAGAGGGGCCGGACACCCAATAAAACTACGCTTCGTTGACATATATCAAGTTCAATTGTAGCACGTTAACAGTTTGATGAAATCATCGTATCTAAATGCTAGCTTTCGTCACATTATTTTAATAATCCAACTAGTTGCATCATACAACTAATAAACGTGGTGAATCCAATTGTCGAGATTTATTTTTTATAAAATTATCCTAAGTAAACAGAAGGATATGTAGCATTTTTTAACAATTCAACCATTAGTATAGTCAGGAAATAGTTTAGCCTTTTTTAAGTTAAGTGAAGGGCTTTTTCTGCGACTTACGTTAAGGGTTTGTAAATTCGATCCGCGTAATAAGTTGACAATGATCACCCTGTGCGCGGTTATTAGGTCAAGAAGAGTGGCAATATGCGTATAACGATTATTCTGGTCGCACCCGCCAGAGCAGAAAATATTGGGGCAGCGGCGCGGGCAATGAAAACGATGGGGTTTAGCGAGCTGCGAATTGTCGATAGTCAGGCACACCTGGAGCCAGCTACCCGCTGGGTTGCACATGGATCTGGTGATATTATTGATAATATTAAAGTTTTCCCAACTCTGGCTGAATCGTTACACGATGTCGACTTCACTGTCGCCACCACTGCACGCAGTCGGGCGAAATATCATTACTACGCCACGCCGGTGGAACTGGTGCCGCTGTTAGAGGAAAAATCTTCATGGATGAGCCATGCCGCGCTGGTGTTTGGTCGCGAAGATTCCGGGCTGACTAACGAAGAGTTAGCCTTGGCTGACGTTCTTACTGGTGTGCCGATGGTGGCAGATTATCCTTCGCTGAATCTGGGGCAGGCGGTGATGGTTTATTGCTATCAATTAGCAACATTAATACAACAACCGGCCAAAAGTGACACAACGGCAGACCAACATCAACTGCAAGCTTTACGCGAACGAGCCATGTCATTGCTGACGACCCTGGCAGTGGCAGATGACACAAAACTGGTCGACTGGTTACAACAACGGCTGGGGCTTTTAGAGCAACGAGACACGGCAATGTTGCATCGTTTGCTGCATGATATTGAAAAAAATATCACCAAATAAAAAACGCCTTAGTAAGTATTTTTCAGCTTTTCATTCTGACTGCAACGGGCAATATGTCTCTGTGTGGATTAAAAAAAGTGTCTCTGACAGCAGCTTCTGAACTGGTTACCTGCCGTGAGTAAATTAAAATTTTATTGACTTAGGTCACTAAATACTTTAACCAATATAGGCATAGCGCACAGACAGATAAAAATTACAGAGTACACAACATCCATGAAACGCATTAGCACCACCATTACCACCACCATCACCATTACCACAGGTAACGGTGCGGGCTGACGCGTACAGGAAACACAGAAAAAAGCCCGCACCTGACAGTGCGGGCTTTTTTTTCGACCAAAGGTAACGAGGTAACAACCATGCGAGTGTTGAAGTTCGGCGGTACATCAGTGGCAAATGCAGAACGTTTTCTGCGGGTTGCCGATATTCTGGAAAGCAATGCCAGGCAGGGGCAGGTGGCCACCGTCCTCTCTGCCCCCGCCAAAATCACCAACCACCTGGTGGCGATGATTGAAAAAACCATTAGCGGCCAGGATGCTTTACCCAATATCAGCGATGCCGAACGTATTTTTGCCGAACTTCTGACGGGACTCGCCGCCGCCCAGCCGGGATTCCCGCTGGCGCAGCTGAAAACTTTCGTCGACCAGGAATTTGCCCAAATTAAACATGTCCTGCATGGTATTAGTTTGTTAGGGCAGTGCCCGGATAGCATCAACGCGGCACTGATTTGCCGTGGCGAGAAAATGTCGATCGCCATTATGGCCGGCGTGTTAGAAGCGCGTGGTCACAACGTTACCGTAATCGATCCGGTCGAAAAACTGCTGGCAGTCGGTCATTACCTCGAATCTACCGTCGATATTGCTGAGTCCACCCGCCGTATTGCGGCAAGCCGCATTCCGGCTGACCACATGGTGCTGATGGCAGGTTTCACCGCCGGTAATGAAAAAGGCGAACTGGTGGTGCTTGGACGTAACGGTTCCGACTACTCCGCCGCGGTACTGGCTGCCTGTTTACGCGCCGATTGTTGCGAGATCTGGACGGACGTTGACGGGGTCTATACCTGCGACCCGCGTCAGGTGCCCGATGCGAGGTTGTTGAAGTCGATGTCCTACCAGGAAGCGATGGAGCTTTCCTACTTCGGCGCTAAAGTTCTTCACCCCCGCACCATTACCCCTATCGCCCAGTTCCAAATCCCTTGCCTGATTAAAAACACCGGAAATCCTCAAGCACCAGGTACGCTCATTGGCGCCAGCCGTGATGAAGACGAATTACCAGTCAAGGGCATTTCCAATCTGAATAACATGGCAATGTTTAGCGTTTCCGGTCCGGGAATGAAAGGGATGGTCGGCATGGCGGCGCGCGTCTTTGCAGCGATGTCACGCGCTCGCATTTCAGTGGTGCTG
Source organism: Escherichia sp. MOD1-EC5189 (assembly GCF_002966045.1). Taxonomy (NCBI): domain Bacteria; kingdom Pseudomonadati; phylum Pseudomonadota; class Gammaproteobacteria; order Enterobacterales; family Enterobacteriaceae; genus Escherichia; species Escherichia sp. MOD1-EC5189. Next base: position 111,041 of record NZ_PTRX01000004.1, read on the forward strand.
ATTACGCAATCGTCTTCTGAATACAGTATCAGTTTCTGCGTTCCACAAAGCGACTGTGTGCGAGCTGAACGGGCGATGCAGGAAGAGTTCTATCTTGAACTGAAGGAAGGCTTGCTGGAGCCGCTGGCGGTGACGGAACGGCTAGCCATTATCTCGGTGGTAGGTGATGGTATGCGCACCTTGCGTGGGATCTCGGCGAAATTCTTTGCCGCGCTGGCCCGCGCCAATATCAACATTGTCGCCATTGCTCAGGGATCTTCTGAACGCTCAATCTCTGTCGTGGTAAATAACGATGATGCGACCACTGGCGTGCGCGTTACCCACCAGATGCTGTTCAATACCGATCAGGTTATCGAAGTGTTTGTGATTGGCGTCGGTGGTGTTGGCGGTGCGCTGCTGGAGCAACTGAAGCGCCAGCAAAGCTGGCTGAAGAATAAACATATCGACTTACGTGTCTGCGGCGTTGCCAACTCAAAGGCTCTGCTCACCAATGTGCATGGCCTTAATCTGGAGAACTGGCAGGAAGAACTGGCGCAAGCCAAAGAGCCGTTTAACCTCGGGCGCTTAATTCGCCTGGTGAAAGAATATCATTTGCTGAATCCGGTGATTGTCGACTGTACCTCCAGCCAGGCGGTGGCGGATCAGTATGCTGACTTCCTGCGCGAAGGTTTCCACGTGGTTACGCCAAACAAAAAGGCCAACACCTCGTCGATGGATTACTACCATCAGTTGCGTTATGCGGCGGAAAAATCGCGGCGTAAATTCCTCTATGACACTAACGTTGGGGCTGGATTACCGGTTATTGAGAACCTGCAAAATCTGCTCAACGCAGGTGATGAATTAATGAAGTTCTCCGGCATTCTTTCCGGTTCGCTTTCTTATATCTTCGGCAAGTTAGACGAAGGCATGAGTTTCTCCGAGGCGACCACGCTGGCGCGGGAAATGGGTTATACCGAACCGGACCCGCGAGATGATCTTTCTGGTATGGATGTGGCGCGTAAGCTATTGATTCTCGCCCGTGAAACGGGACGTGAACTGGAACTGGCGGATATTGAAATTGAACCTGTGCTGCCCGCAGAGTTTAACGCAGAGGGTGATGTTGCAGCTTTTATGGCGAATCTGTCACAGCTCGACGATCTCTTTGCCGCACGCGTGGCGAAGGCTCGTGATGAGGGCAAAGTTTTGCGCTATGTTGGCAATATTGATGAAGATGGCATCTGCCGCGTGAAGATTGCCGAAGTGGATGGCAATGATCCGCTGTTCAAAGTGAAAAATGGCGAAAACGCCCTGGCCTTCTATAGCCACTATTATCAGCCGCTGCCGTTGGTTCTGCGCGGATATGGCGCGGGCAATGACGTTACAGCTGCTGGTGTCTTTGCCGATCTGCTACGTACCCTCTCATGGAAGTTAGGAGTCTGACATGGTTAAAGTTTATGCCCCGGCTTCCAGTGCCAATATGAGCGTCGGGTTTGATGTGCTCGGGGCGGCGGTGACACCCGTTGATGGTGCATTGCTCGGAGATGTAGTCACGGTTGAGGCGGCAGAGACATTCAGTCTCAACAACCTTGGACGCTTTGCCGATAAGCTGCCGTCAGAACCAAGGGAAAATATCGTTTATCAGTGCTGGGAGCGTTTTTGCCAGGAGCTGGGCAAGCAAATTCCAGTGGCGATGACTCTGGAAAAGAATATGCCGATCGGCTCGGGCTTAGGCTCCAGTGCCTGTTCGGTGGTCGCGGCGCTGATGGCGATGAATGAACACTGCGGCAAGCCGCTTAATGACACTCGTTTGCTGGCTTTGATGGGCGAGCTGGAAGGGCGTATCTCCGGCAGCATTCATTACGACAACGTGGCACCGTGTTTTCTTGGTGGTATGCAGTTGATGATCGAAGAAAACGACATCATCAGCCAGCAAGTGCCGGGGTTTGATGAGTGGCTGTGGGTGCTGGCATATCCGGGGATTAAAGTCTCGACGGCAGAAGCCCGGGCTATTTTACCGGCACAGTATCGCCGCCAGGATTGCATTGCGCACGGGCGACATCTGGCAGGCTTCATTCACGCCTGCTATTCCCGTCAGCCTGAGCTTGCCGCGAAGTTGATGAAAGATGTTATCGCTGAACCTTACCGTGAACGTTTACTGCCTGGCTTCAAGCAGGCGCGGCAGGCGGTCGCGGAAATCGGCGCGGTAGCGAGCGGTATCTCCGGCTCCGGGCCGACCTTGTTCGCTCTGTGTGACAAGCCGGATACCGCCCAGCGCGTTGCCGACTGGTTGGGTAAGAACTACCTGCAAAATCAGGAAGGTTTTGTTCATATTTGCCGGCTGGATACGGCGGGCGCACGAGTACTGGAAAACTAAATGAAACTCTACAATCTGAAAGATCACAATGAGCAGGTCAGCTTTGCGCAAGCCGTAACCCAGGGGTTGGGCAAAAATCAGGGGCTGTTTTTCCCGCACGACCTGCCGGAATTCAGCCTGACTGAAATTGATGAGATGCTGAAGCTGGATTTTGTCACCCGCAGTGCGAAGATCCTCTCGGCGTTTATTGGTGATGAAATCCCGCAGGAAATCCTGGAAGAGCGCGTACGCGCGGCGTTTGCCTTCCCGGCTCCGGTCGCCAATGTTGAAAGCGATGTCGGTTGTCTGGAGTTGTTTCACGGGCCAACGCTGGCATTTAAAGATTTCGGCGGTCGCTTTATGGCACAAATGCTGACCCATATTGCGGGCGATAAGCCAGTGACCATTCTGACTGCGACCTCCGGTGATACCGGAGCGGCAGTGGCTCATGCTTTCTACGGTTTACCGAATGTGAAAGTGGTTATCCTCTATCCAAGAGGCAAAATCAGTCCACTGCAAGAAAAACTGTTCTGTACATTGGGCGGCAATATTGAAACTGTTGCCATCGACGGCGATTTCGATGCCTGTCAGGCGCTGGTGAAGCAGGCGTTTGATGATGAAGAACTGAAAGTGGCGCTGGGGCTAAACTCTGCTAACTCCATTAACATCAGCCGTTTGCTGGCGCAGATTTGCTACTACTTTGAAGCTGTTGCGCAGCTGCCGCAGGAAGCGCGCAACCAGCTGGTTGTCTCGGTGCCGAGCGGTAACTTCGGCGATTTGACTGCGGGCCTGCTGGCGAAATCTCTTGGCCTGCCGGTGAAGCGTTTTATCGCTGCCACTAACGTGAACGATACAGTGCCGCGTTTCCTGCACGACGGGCAGTGGTCCCCTAAAGCGACTCAGGCGACGTTATCCAACGCGATGGACGTGAGTCAACCGAACAACTGGCCGCGTGTGGAAGAGTTGTTCCGCCGCAAAATCTGGCAACTGAAAGAGCTGGGTTATGCAGCCGTAGATGATGAAACCACGCAACAGACAATGCGTGAGTTAAAAGCGCTGGGCTATACCTCGGAGCCGCACGCTGCCGTAGCTTATCGTGCGCTGCGTGACCAGTTGCATCCAGGCGAATATGGCTTGTTCCTCGGCACCGCGCATCCGGCGAAATTTAAAGAGAGCGTGGAAGCGATTCTCGGTGAAACATTGGATCTGCCAAAAGAGCTGGCAGAACGTGCTGATTTACCCTTGCTTTCGCATAATCTGCCCGCCGATTTTGCTGCGTTGCGTAAATTGATGATGAATCATCAGTAACATCTATTCATTATCTCAATCAGGCCGGGTTTGCTTTTATACAGCCCGGCTTTTTTATGAAGAAAATATGGAGAAAAACGACAGGAAAAAAGGAGAAATTCTCAATAAATGCGGTAACTTAGAGATTAGGATTGCGGAGAATAACAACCGCCGTTCTCATCGCGTAATCTCCGGATATCGACCCATAACGGGCAATGATAAAAGGAGTAACCTGTGAAAAAGATGCAATCTATCGTACTCGCACTTTCCCTGGTTCTGGTCGCTCCCATGGCAGCACAGGCTGCGGAAATTACGTTAGTCCCGTCAGTAAAATTACAGATAGGCGATCGTGATAATCGTGGCTATTACTGGGATGGCGGTCACTGGCGCGACCACGGCTGGTGGAAACAACATTATGAATGGCGAGGCAATCGCTGGCACCCACACGGACCGCCGCCACCGCCGCGCCACCATAAGAAAGCTCCTCATGATCATCACGGCGGTCATGGTCCAGGCAAACATCACCGCTAAATGACAAATGCCGGGTAACAATCCGGCATTCAGCGCCTGATGCGACGCTGGCGCGTCTTATCAGGCCTACGTTAATTCTGCAATATATTGAATCTGCATGCTTTTGTAGGCCGGATAAGGCGTTCACGCCGCATCCGGCATTTACTGCAAACTTAACGCTGCTCGTAGCGTTTAAACACCAGTTCGCCGTTGCTGGAGGAAGCTTCATCAAAGAAGTAACCTTCGCTATTAAAACCAGTCAGTTGCTCTGGTTTGGTCAGCCGATTTTCAATAATGAAACGACTCATCAGACCGCGTGCTTTCTTAGCGTAGAAGCTGATGATCTTAAATTTGCCGTTCTTCTCATCGAGGAACACTGGCTTGATAATCTCGGCATTCAATTTCTTCGGCTTCACCGATTTAAAATACTCATCTGACGCCAGATTAATCACCACATTATCGCCTTGTGCTGCGAGCGCCTCGTTCAGCTTGTTGGTGATGATATCTCCCCAGAATTGATACAGATCTTTCCCTCGGGCATTCTCAAGACGGATCCCCATTTCCAGACGATAAGGCTGCATTAAATCGAGCGGGCGCAGTACGCCATACAAGCCGGAAAGCATTCGCAAATGTTGTTGGGCAAAATCGAAATCGTCTTCGCTGAAGGTTTCGGCCTGCAAGCCAGTATAGACATCACCTTTAAATGCCAGAATCGCTTGTCGGGCATTCTCTGGCGTGAAATCTGGCTGCCAGTCATGAAAGCGAGCGGCGTTGATACCCGCCAGTTTGTCGCTGATGCGCATCAGCGTGCTAATCTGCGGAGGCGTCAGTTTCCGCGCTTCATGGATCAACTGCTGGGAATTGTCTAACAGCTCCGGCAGCGTATAGCGCGTGGTGGGCAACGGGCTTTGGTAATCGAGCGTTTTCGCAGGTGAAATAAGAATCAGCATATCCAGTCCTTGCAGGAAATTTATGCCGACTTTAGCAAAAAAAGAGAATGAGTTGATCGATAGTTGTGATTACTCCTGCGAAACATCATCCCACGCGTCCGGAGAAAGCTGGCGACCAATATCCGGATAACGCAACGGATCAAACACCGGGCGCACGCCGAGTTTACGCTGGCGTAGATAATCACTGGCAATGGTATGAACCACAGGCGAGAGCAGTAATATGGCGGTCAAATTGGTAATAGCCATGCAGGCCATTATGATATCTGCCAGTTGCCACATCAGCGGAAGACTTAGCAAGGTGCCGCCGATGACCGTTGCGAAGGTGCAGATTCGCAGACACCAGATCGCTTTAGGGTTGTTCAGGCGTAAGAAGAAGAGATTGTTTTCGGCATAAATGTAGTTGGCAACGATGGAGCTGAAGGCAAACAGAATAACCACGAGGGTAACAAACTCCGCACCCCAGGAACCCATTAACACCCGCATCGCCTTCTGGATAAGCTGAATACCTTCCAGTGGCATGTAGGTTGTGCCGTTGCCAGCCAGTAATATCAGCATGGCGCTTGCCGTACAGATGACCAGGGTGTCGATAAAAATGCCAATCATCTGGACAATCCCTTGCGCTGCGGGATGCGGAGGCCAGGACGCAGCTGCCGCTGCCGCGTTTGGCGTCGACCCCATTCCCGCCTCATTGGAAAACATACTGCGCTGAAAACCGTTAGTAATCGCCTGGCTTAAGGTATATCCCGCCGCGCCGCCTGCCGCTTCCTGCCAGCCAAAAGCACTCTCAAAAATAGACCAAATGACGTGGGGAAGTTGCCCGATATTCATTACGCAAATTACCAGGCTGGTCAGTACCCAGATTATCGCCATCAACGGGACAAACCCCTGCATGAGCCGGGCGACGCCATGAAGACCGCGAGTGATTGCCAGCAGAGCAAAGACAGCAAGAATAATGCCTGTCACCAACGGGGGAAAATCAAAAGAAAAACTCAGGGCTCGGGCAACGGCGTTCGCCTGAACTCCGCTGAAAATTATGCCGTAGGCGATGAGCAAAAAGAGGGCGAACAGAACGCCCATCCAGCGCATCCCCAGCCCGCGCGCCATATACCATGCCGGTCCGCCACGAAACTGCCCATTAACGTCACGTTCTTTATATAGTTGTGCAAGGGAACATTCGGCAAACGAGGTCGCCATGCCGATAAACGCGGCAACCCACATCCAGAAGACGGCACCTGGTCCACCGGCGGTAATAGCCAGTGCAACGCCAGCCAGGTTGCCGCTACCCACGCGCGCCGCAAGACTGGTACACAATGACTGAAATGAGGTTAAACCGCCTGGCTGTGGATGAATGCTATTTTTAAGACTTTTGCCAAACTGGCGGATGTAGCGAAACTGCACAAATCCGGTGCGAAAAGTGAACCAACAACCTGCGCCGAAGAGCAGGTAAATCATTACCGATCCCCAAAGGACGCTGTTAATAAAGGAGAAAAAATCTGGCATGCATATCCCTCTTATTGCCGGTCGCGATGACTTTCCTGTGTAAACGTTACCAATTGTTTAAGAAGTATATACGCTACGAGGTACTTGATAACTTCTGCGTAGCATACATGAGGTTTTGTATAAAAATGGCGGGCGATATCAACGCAGTGTCAGAAATCCGAAACAGTCTCGCCAGGCGATAACCGTCTTGTCGGCGGTTGCGCTGACGTTGCGTCGTGATATCATCAGGGCAGACCGGTTACATCCCCCTAACAAGCTGTTTAAAGAGAAATACTATCATGACGGACAAATTGACCTCCCTTCGTCAGTACACCACCGTAGTGGCCGACACTGGGGACATCGCGGCAATGAAGCTGTATCAACCGCAGGATGCCACAACTAACCCTTCTCTCATTCTTAACGCAGCGCAGATTCCGGAATATCGTAAGTTGATTGATGATGCTGTCGCCTGGGCGAAACAGCAGAGCAACGATCGCGCGCAGCAGATCGTGGACGCGACCGACAAACTGGCAGTAAATATTGGTCTGGAAATCCTGAAACTGGTTCCGGGCCGTATCTCAACTGAGGTTGATGCGCGTCTTTCCTATGACACCGAAGCGTCAATTGCGAAAGCAAAACGCCTGATCAAGCTCTACAACGATGCAGGTATTAGCAACGATCGTATTCTGATCAAACTGGCTTCTACCTGGCAGGGTATCCGTGCTGCAGAACAGCTGGAAAAAGAAGGTATCAACTGTAACCTGACCCTGCTGTTCTCCTTCGCTCAGGCTCGTGCTTGTGCGGAAGCAGGCGTGTTCCTGATCTCGCCATTTGTTGGCCGTATTCTTGACTGGTACAAAGCGAATACTGATAAGAAAGAGTACGCTCCGGCAGAAGATCCGGGCGTGGTTTCTGTATCTGAAATCTACCAGTACTACAAAGAGCACGGTTATGAAACCGTGGTGATGGGCGCAAGCTTCCGTAACATCGGCGAAATTCTGGAACTGGCAGGCTGCGACCGTCTGACCATCGCACCGGCACTGCTGAAAGAGCTGGCTGAGAGCGAAGGGGCTATCGAACGTAAACTGTCTTACACCGGCGAAGTGAAAGCGCGTCCGGCGCGTATCACTGAGTCCGAGTTCCTGTGGCAGCACAACCAGGATCCAATGGCAGTAGATAAACTGGCAGAAGGTATCCGTAAGTTTGCTGTTGACCAGGAAAAACTGGAAAAAATGATCGGCGATCTGCTGTAATCATTCTTAGCGTGACCGGGAAGTCGGTCACGCTACCTCTTCTGAAGCCTGTCTGTCACTCCCTTCGCAGTGTATCATTCTGTTTAACGAGACTGTTTAAACGGAAAAATCTTGATGAATACTTTACGTATTGGCTTAGTTTCCATCTCTGATCGCGCATCCAGCGGCGTTTATCAGGATAAAGGCATCCCTGCGCTGGAAGAATGGCTGACATCGGCGCTAACCACGCCGTTTGAACTGGAAACCCGCTTAATCCCCGATGAGCAGGCGATCATTGAGCAAACGTTGTGTGAGCTGGTGGATGAAATGAGTTGCCATCTGGTGCTCACCACGGGCGGAACTGGTCCGGCGCGTCGTGACGTCACGCCCGATGCGACGCTGGCAGTAGCGGACCGCGAGATGCCGGGCTTTGGTGAACAGATGCGCCAAATTAGCCTGCATTTTGTTCCAACCGCGATCCTTTCGCGCCAGGTGGGCGTGATTCGCAAACAAGCACTAATCCTTAACTTACCCGGTCAGCCGAAGTCTATTAAAGAGACGCTGGAAGGTGTGAAGGACGCTGAGGGTAACGTTGTGGTGCACGGTATTTTTGCCAGCGTACCGTACTGCATTCAGTTGCTGGAAGGGCCATACGTTGAAACGGCACCGGAAGTGGTTGCAGCATTCAGACCGAAGAGTGCAAGACGCGAAGTTAGCGAATAAAAAAATCCCCCCGAGCGGGGGGATCTCAAAACAATTAGTGGGATTCACCAATCGGCAGAACGGTGCGACCAAACTGCTCGTTCAGTACTTCACCCATCGCCAGATAGATTGCGCTGGCACCGCAGATCAGACCAATCCAGCCGGCAAAGTGGATGATCGCGGCATTACCGACAATGTTACCGATCGCCAGCAGGGCAAACAGCACGGTCAGGCTAAAGAAAACGAATTGCAGAACGCGTGCGCCTTTCAGCGTGCCGAAGAACATAAACAGCGTAAATACGCCCCACAGACCAAGGTAGACACCAAGGAACTGTGCATTTGGCGCATCGGTCAGACCCAGTTTCGGCATCAGCAGAATCGCAACCAGCGTCAGCCAGAAAGAACCGTAAGAGGTGAATGCGGTTAAACCGAAAGTGTTGCCTTTTTTGTACTCCAGCAGACCAGCAAAAATTTGCGCGATGCCGCCGTAGAAAATGCCCATTGCAAGAATAATACCGTCAAGAGCGAAATAACCCACGTTGTGCAGGTTAAGCAGAATGGTGGTCATGCCGAAGCCCATCAGGCCCAGCGGTGCCGGATTAGCCAACTTAGTGTTGCCCATAATTCCTCAAAAATCATCATCGAATGAATGGTGAAATAATTTCCCTGAATAACTGTAGTGTTTTCAGGGCGCGGCATAATAATCAGCCAGTGGGGCAGTGTCTACGATCTTTTGAAGGGAAAATGAAAATTTTCCCCGGTTTCCGGTATCAGACCTGAGTGGCACTAACCATCCGGCGCAGGCAGGCGATTTGCAGTACGGCTGGAATCGTCACGCGATAGGCGCTGCCGCTGACCGCTTTAACCCCATTTAGTGCCGCGCCTACAGGGCCTCCCAGCCCCGCGCCGCGCAGCAAACCATGCCCAAGTACGCTCATTGCTGCGTGGGTGCGTAAAATGCGGGTCAATTGGTTGGAAAGCAAATGCGACACGCCTTTTGCCAATAATTTGTCTTTCATCAGCAGCGGCAGCAGCTCTTCCAGCTCATTCACCCTGGCATCGACCGCGTGCAGAAACTCCTGCTTATGTTCCTCGTCCATTTTCTTCCAGGTATTACGCAGAAATTGTTCCAGTAACTGTTGCTCAATTTCAAACGTAGACATCTCTTTGTCGGCTTTCAGCTTCAATCGTTTTGAAACATCGAGCAAAATGGCCCGATACAATTTACCGTGTCCACGCAGTTTGTTGGCGATACTATCGCCACCAAAATGCTGTAATTCTCCGGCAATCAGCTGCCAGTTGCGGCGATGTTGCTCGGGATGTCCTTCCATCGATTTAAACAGTTCGTTGCGCATCAGTACGCTGGAGAGGCGAGTTTTGCCTTTTTCATTATGGGTGAGCAGCCGGGCGAAATTTGCCAATTGTTCCTCACTACAATGCTGGAGAAAATCCAGATCTGAATCATTCAGGTAATTAACATTCATTTTTTGTGGCTTCTATATTCTGGCGTTAGTCGTCGCCGATAATTTTCAGCGTGGCCATATCCGATGAGTTCACCGTATGGCCGGAAAAGGTGATTTTTGAGACGCAGCGTTTATTGTCGTTATCGCTGTTAATGTTGATCCAGTCAGTGGTTTGCCCTTCTTTTATTTCTGAAGGAATATTCAGGCTCTGACTGGCGCTACGGGCGGCTTTGAAATAAACCGATGCACCACTTAACTGTAAATCGCCATGGTCGGCAGAGAGTTGTATACGCTTAACAATGCGGCAAACAGGAAGTTTCAGCGCCAGATCGTTGGTTTCGTTACGCGGCATGGCAATGACGCCGAGGATTTTATGGTCGTTTGCCTGCGCTGTGCAGCAAAGCAACAGGCTAATTGCCAGGCTGGCGGAAATCGTAAAAACGGATTTCATAAGGATTCTCTTCGTGGGGAGGGAAGGGGGAAGAATACTCACTAGTTTACTGCTGATGAAAAGAAGTTTCAGTCATGTAATCTTTTCTTTTTATTACAATTTTTTTGTGAATGCCTTGGTTGCGATTCATTCATTGTATGAATGAAATTACTGTCTGTTTCATGGCTTCTTCTGGCATATCGCGAAATTTCTGCGCAAAAGCACAAAAAATTTTTGCATCTCCCCCTTGATGACGTGGGTTACGACCCCATTTAGTAGTCAACCGCAGTGAGTGAGTCTGCAAAAAAATGAAATTGGGCTGTTGAAACCAAACGTTTCGCCCCTATTACAGACTCACAACCACATGATGACCGAATATATAGTGGAGACGTTTAGATGGGTAAAATAATTGGTATCGACCTGGGTACTACCAACTCTTGTGTAGCGATTATGGATGGCACCACTCCTCGTGTACTGGAGAACGCCGAAGGCGATCGCACCACGCCTTCTATCATTGCCTATACCCAGGATGGTGAAACTCTGGTTGGTCAGCCGGCTAAACGTCAGGCAGTGACAAACCCGCAAAACACCCTGTTTGCGATTAAACGCCTGATTGGCCGCCGCTTCCAGGACGAAGAAGTACAGCGTGATGTTTCCATCATGCCATTCAAAATTATTGCTGCTGATAACGGCGACGCTTGGGTCGAAGTTAAAGGCCAAAAAATGGCACCGCCGCAGATTTCTGCTGAAGTGCTGAAAAAAATGAAGAAAACCGCGGAAGATTACCTGGGCGAACCGGTAACTGAAGCTGTTATTACCGTACCGGCATACTTTAACGATGCTCAGCGTCAGGCAACCAAAGACGCAGGCCGTATCGCTGGTCTGGAAGTAAAACGTATCATCAACGAACCGACCGCAGCTGCGCTGGCTTATGGTCTGGACAAAGGTACTGGCAACCGTACTATCGCGGTTTATGACCTGGGTGGTGGTACTTTCGATATTTCTATTATCGAAATCGACGAAGTTGACGGCGAAAAAACCTTTGAAGTTCTGGCAACCAACGGTGATACCCACCTGGGGGGTGAAGACTTCGACAGCCGTCTGATCAACTACCTGGTTGAAGAATTCAAGAAAGATCAGGGCATTGACCTGCGCAACGATCCGCTGGCAATGCAGCGCCTGAAAGAAGCGGCAGAAAAAGCGAAAATCGAACTTTCTTCCGCTCAGCAGACCGACGTTAACCTGCCGTATATCACTGCAGACGCGACCGGTCCGAAACACATGAACATCAAAGTGACTCGTGCGAAACTGGAAAGCCTGGTTGAAGACCTGGTAAACCGTTCCATTGAGCCGCTGAAAGTTGCACTGCAGGACGCTGGCCTGTCCGTATCTGATATCGACGACGTTATCCTCGTGGGTGGTCAGACTCGTATGCCAATGGTTCAGAAGAAAGTTGCTGAATTCTTTGGTAAAGAGCCGCGTAAAGACGTTAACCCGGACGAAGCTGTAGCAATCGGTGCTGCTGTTCAGGGTGGTGTTCTGACTGGTGACGTAAAAGACGTACTGCTGCTTGACGTTACCCCGCTGTCTCTGGGTATCGAAACCATGGGCGGTGTGATGACGACGCTGATCGCGAAAAACACCACTATCCCGACCAAGCACAGCCAGGTGTTCTCTACCGCTGAAGACAACCAGTCTGCGGTAACCATCCACGTGCTGCAGGGTGAACGTAAACGTGCAGCTGATAACAAATCTCTGGGTCAGTTCAACCTGGATGGTATCAACCCGGCACCGCGCGGTATGCCGCAGATCGAAGTTACCTTCGATATCGATGCTGACGGTATCCTGCACGTTTCCGCGAAAGATAAAAACAGCGGTAAAGAGCAGAAGATCACCATCAAGGCTTCTTCTGGTCTGAACGAAGATGAAATCCAGAAAATGGTACGCGACGCAGAAGCGAACGCCGAAGCTGACCGTAAGTTTGAAGAGCTGGTACAGACTCGCAACCAGGGCGACCATCTGCTGCACAGCACCCGTAAGCAGGTTGAAGAAGCAGGCGACAAACTGCCGGCTGACGACAAAACTGCTATCGAGTCTGCGCTGACTGCACTGGAAACTGCTCTGAAAGGTGAAGACAAAGCCGCTATCGAAGCGAAAATGCAGGAACTGGCACAGGTTTCCCAGAAACTGATGGAAATCGCCCAGCAGCAACATGCCCAGCAGCAGACTGCCGGTGCTGATGCTTCTGCAAACAACGCGAAAGATGACGATGTTGTCGACGCTGAATTTGAAGAAGTCAAAGACAAAAAATAATCGCCCTATAAACGGGTAATTATACTGACACGGGCGAAGGGGAATTTCCTCTCCGCCCGTGCATTCATCTAGGGGCAAATCAAAAAAGATGGCTAAGCAAGATTATTACGAGATTTTAGGCGTTTCCAAAACAGCGGAAGAGCGTGAAATCAAAAAGGCCTACAAACGCCTGGCCATGAAATACCACCCGGACCGTAACCAGGGTGACAAAGAGGCCGAGGCGAAATTTAAAGAGATCAAGGAAGCTTATGAAGTTCTGACCGACTCGCAAAAACGTGCGGCATACGATCAGTATGGTCATGCTGCTTTTGAGCAAGGCGGCATGGGCGGCGGCGGTTTTGGCGGCGGCGCAGACTTCAGCGATATTTTTGGTGACGTTTTCGGCGATATTTTTGGCGGCGGACGTGGTCGTCAACGTGCGGCGCGCGGTGCTGATTTACGCTATAACATGGAGCTCACCCTCGAAGAAGCTGTACGTGGCGTGACCAAAGAGATCCGCATTCCGACTCTGGAAGAGTGTGACGTTTGCCACGGTAGCGGTGCAAAACCAGGTACACAGCCGCAGACCTGTCCGACCTGTCATGGCTCTGGTCAGGTGCAGATGCGCCAGGGCTTCTTCGCTGTACAGCAGACCTGTCCACACTGTCAGGGCCGCGGTACGCTGATCAAAGATCCGTGCAACAAATGTCATGGTCATGGTCGTGTTGAGCGCAGCAAAACGCTGTCCGTTAAAATCCCGGCAGGAGTGGACACTGGAGACCGCATCCGTCTTGCGGGCGAAGGTGAAGCGGGCGAGCATGGCGCACCGGCAGGCGATCTGTACGTTCAGGTTCAGGTTAAACAGCACCCGATTTTCGAGCGTGAAGGCAACAACCTGTATTGCGAAGTCCCGATCAACTTCGCTATGGCGGCGCTGGGTGGCGAAATCGAAGTACCGACTCTTGATGGTCGCGTCAAACTGAAAGTGCCTGGCGAAACCCAGACCGGTAAGCTGTTCCGTATGCGCGGTAAAGGCGTCAAGTCTGTCCGCGGTGGCGCACAGGGTGATTTGCTGTGCCGCGTTGTCGTCGAAACACCGGTAGGCCTGAACGAGAAGCAGAAACAGCTGCTGCAAGAGCTGCAGGAAAGCTTCGGTGGCCCAACCGGCGAGCACAACAGCCCGCGTTCAAAGAGCTTCTTTGATGGTGTGAAGAAGTTTTTTGACGACCTGACTCGCTAACCTCCCCAAAAGCCTGCCTGTGGGCCGGCTTGGGTAAAAATAGGGTGCGTTGAAGATATGCGAGCACCTGTAAAGTGGCGGGGATCACTCCCCGCCGTTGCTCTTACTCGGATTCGTAAGCCGTGAAAACAGCAACCTCCGTCTGGCCAGTTCGGATGTGAACCTCACAGAGGTCTTTTCTCGTTACCAGCGCCGCCACTACGGCGGTGATACAGATGACGATCAGGGCGACAATCATCGCCTTATGCTGCTTCATTGCTCTCTTCTCCTTGACCTTACGGTCAGTAAGAGGCACTCTACATGTGTTCTGCATATAGGGGGCCTCGGGTTGATGGTAAAATATCACTCGGGGCTTTTCTCTATCTGCCGTTCAGCTAATGCCTGAGACAGACAGCCTCAAGCACCCGCCGCTATTATATCGCTCTCTTTAACCCATTCTGTTTTATCGATTCTAATCCTGAAGACGCCTCGCATTTTTGCGTAATTAATCTTTAGTACATTGTTTATTTTAACTCTTATGTGCGTTTTCATTTACAAAAGTTGAGATTATGAACAAGAGGTTTAAGTTATGCCTGAATGGTGAGTTATTACTGGAGAAAGTAATAGAAGATACAAAATATTCTTGTACAGAATTGAATTTTCTTTTTGTGAGGAAAAATGTTTATAAATCAATGAGTGATATTTAAAATCGACACACTTTTTGAAACACAATACCTCCACACCCGGGGGTAAAAGTAATCTGCGATCTCCATCACGCTTTGCCATTCACCTTTAAATATACTTTCTGAGTCGTTCTTAATCAAAATGAATTATCTGATGTATTGATTTCTATGGAATCATAAAAACAATGAATGGAGAACATATTATATGTCTGCCAAAAGACGGCTTCTTATTGCGTGTGCCCTGACAACGATTTTCTATCATCTTCCTGCATATTCTTCATTAGAATATAAAGGTTCCTTTGGCTCAATAAATGCAGGTTATGCTGACTGGAATAGTGGCTTCGTTAACACTCATCGTGGTGAAGTATGGAAAGTGACTGCGGACTTTGGTGTGAATTTTAAAGAAGCCGAGTTTTACTCATTTTATGAAAGCAATGTGCTTAACCATGCCGTAGCGGGGCGTAATCATACCGTTTCTGCTATGACACATGTCAGACTCTTTGACTCCAATATGACTTTCTTTGGCAAGATCTATGGTCAATGGGATAACTCATGGGGTGACGATCTTGATATGTTTTATGGTTTGGGCTACCTCGGCTGGAATGGTTCATGGGGGGTTTTTAAACCGTATATTGGATTACATAATCAATCTGGAGACTACGTCTCAGCCAAATATGGACAAACAAATGGCTGGAATGGTTATGTTGTTGGCTGGACAGCAGTATTACCTTTTACGTTATTTGACGAAAAATTTGTTTTATCTAACTGGAATGAAATAGAACTGGACAGAAATGATGCCTATGCGGAACAACAATTTGGTCGGAATGGGCTAAATGGCGGTTTAACAGTGGCCTGGAAGTTCTATCCTCGCTGGAAAGCCAGTGTGACGTGGCGTTATTTCGATAATAAGCTGGGCTACGATGGCTTTGGCGATCAAATGATTTATATGCTTGGTTATGATTTCTAATTTTTTATCAGGGAATAATTATGCAGAAAACGTTAATGGCCAGTTTGATCGGCCTTGCAGTTTGCACAGGGAATGCTTTTAGTCCTGCCTTAGCCGCAGAGGCTAAACAACCTAATTTAGTCATTATTATGGCGGATGATTTAGGTTATGGCGATTTAGCAACATATGGTCATCAGATCGTTAAAACACCTAATATCGACAGGCTTGCCCAGGAAGGGGTCAAATTTACTGACTACTATGGGCCCGCCCCTTTAAGTTCACCTTCACGCGCTGGGCTATTAACCGGCCGGATGCCATTTCGTACTGGAATTCGCTCATGGATTCCTTCAGGCAAAGATGTTGCCTTAGGGCGTAACGAACTCACGATTGCTAATCTACTCAAAGCGCAAGGGTACGACACGGCAATGATGGGTAAGCTGCATCTGAATGCAGGCGGCGATCGTACCGATCAGCCTCAGGCAAAAGATATGGGCTTTGATTACTCACTGGTTAATACGGCGGGTTTTGTTACCGACGCTACTCTGGATAATGCGAAGGAGCGTCCCCGTTTTGGTATGGTGTATCCGACGGGTTGGTTGCGTAACGGGCAACCCACACCTCGTGCCGATAAAATGAGTGGTGAGTATGTCAGTTCGGAAGTCGTTAACTGGTTGGATAACAAAAAGGATAGTAAGCCTTTCTTCCTTTATGTCGCTTTTACCGAAGTGCACAGTCCCCTGGCTTCGCCCAAAAAATACCTCGACATGTACTCACATTATATGAGCGACTATCAGAAGCAGCATCCTGATTTATTTTATGGCGACTGGGCGGATAAACCCTGGCGTGGTACAGGAGAATATTATGCCAACATCAGTTATCTGGATGCTCAGGTTGGAAAAGTACTGGATAAAATCAAAGCGATGGGTGAAGAAGATAACACCATCGTTATTTTTACCAGTGATAACGGCCCAGTAACCCGTGAAGCGCGCAAAGTGTATGAGCTGAATTTGGCAGGGGAAACTGATGGATTACGCGGTCGCAAGGATAATCTTTGGGAAGGCGGCATCCGTGTTCCGGCGATTATTAAATACGGAAAGCATCTTCCAAAGGGAATGGTTTCAGATACTCCCGTTTATGGTCTGGACTGGATGCCTACGCTGGCGAAAATAATGAACTTCAAATTACCGACGGACCGCACTTTTGATGGCGAATCGTTGGTTCCTGTCCTTGAGAACAAGGCGCTAAAACGTGAAAAGCCATTAATCTTCGGAATTGACATGCCATTCCAGGATGATCCAACCGACGAATGGGCGATACGTGATGGTGACTGGAAAATGATCATCGATCGTAACAATAAGCCAAAGTACTTATACAACCTCAAAACCGATCGTTTTGAGACCATTAATCAGATAGGTAAAAATCCAGACATTGAAAAACAAATGTATGGTAAGTTCTTAAAGTATAAAGCCGATATTGATAATGATTCATTAATGAAAGCCAGAGGTGATAAACCGGAAGCGGTAACCTGGGGCTAATCTGATAACCATAATAAATGTAATGTATGCCTTTCAGGGCTATGCCCGCCTGATTCAATGTTACACATTGAATCAGGTTCTTTTCTTTGACATATGACGATAATATCCGGGTATTCGCAGGGAGTGAATATGTTTACCAACGTAAATGTTGATTGTTGCAAAACACCAGGATGCAAAAACCTGGGGTTGTTGAATAGCCAGGATTATATTGCACAAGGCAAAAATATTTTATGTCGGGAATGCGGTTACTTGTTTCCTGTGATATCTGAACGATCTCTTAATATTTATCGTAATCGTGTTAATCATTCATGGAGAGGGTTGGTTCCACAATGTTCAGCTTGCGGAAGCACATCTCTGAAAAAGTATGGCTATTCAGCTCAGGGGCAGAGGAGAATGTATTGTCATCATTGTTCCAGAACTTTTATCACTCTGGATCATGTAAATACAACGCCGCGAAGAACACATTTAGCATTGATGATTGAGCAAGGCGCTTCACTTGCAGATATCCGTAAATTATTACTTCTTAATAGCACAGGGCTTAACCGTGAGTTGATGAAACTAGCCCGGGAAGTAAACTATAAAGAAAGTTGCCAGTACTCTTCTGCTTCTGATATTTCTCTCGCTACCCGCGCTTTTCGCGTAAAGTTTAACGGTAGTAACAACTATCTTTATAGTCTTGTTACCGCAGAAGAACAAAGCGGTAGAGTCGTCGCTATTTCAACAAATTATTCTTCATCAGCGGTAGAGTCGCATTATCAATATGCATCAAGTTATGAAGAGCGTTTGTCTCCAGGTACACTGGCGCATCACGTACAACGCAAGGAGTTACTTACTATGCGGCGTGATACCTTATTTGATATTGATTATGGTCGGGCGATATTACATCAAAACGATCCGGGGATGCTGGTGAAACCGGTTCTTCCGGCATATCGCCATTTTGAACTGGTTAGAGCACTGACTGAAGCATATTCTATAAATATTCAACACTACCTTGATCACGAGTGCTTTATATTAGGCGGTTGTCTAATGGCTAATTTACAGCATATTCATCAAAGCCGGTGCCATATTTCCTTTGTGAAAGAACGCGGCGAGAAAACGACTCATTATGATACGCCGCCGCGGTTGTTTTTGAGTGGTGGCGTGAGAAATAATGTCTGGCGTGCATTTTCCGCCCGTGATTATTCAATGGCTGTTTGTAACCTTACAGGAAACAAGAAAGCAAATGAAATGCGGTATTCGACGTTAGCAAGCGCGACTCGTTTTATCAACTTCCTGGAGGCTCATCCCTTTCTACTCTCATTAAACCGAATGTCGCCTGCCAATGTTGTCTCAACATTAGATATTTTCAAGCATCTCTGGAATAAACAGCTATAGCACAGTGCGATTTTATTATTACTTTTCCTAATTAATCCCTCAGAAATCCTGACCTTAAGCTATGATTATCAGGGCTTAGGGTCACTCGTGAGCGCTTACAGCCGTCAAAAACTCATCTCATCGCTGATGGCACAAATCCTTCAATGGTTCGTAAAAAACGAATTATTCCTACACTATAATCTGATTTTAACGATGATTCGTGCGGGGTAAAATAGTAAAAACGATCTATTCACCTGAAAGAGAAATAAAAAGTGAAACATCTGCATCGATTCTTTAGCAGTGATGCCTCGGGAGGCATTATTCTTATCATTGCCGCTATCCTGGCGATGATTATGGCCAATAGCGGCGCAACCAGTGGATGGTATCACGACTTTCTGGAGACGCCGGTTCAGCTCCGGGTTGGTTCACTCGAAATCAACAAAAACATGCTGTTATGGATAAATGACGCGCTGATGGCGGTATTTTTCCTGTTAGTCGGTCTGGAAGTTAAACGTGAACTGATGCAAGGATCGCTAGCCAGCTTACGGCAGGCCGCATTTCCAGTTATCGCCGCTATTGGTGGGATGATTGTTCCGGCATTACTCTATCTTGCCTTTAACTATGCCGATTCGATTACCCGCGAAGGGTGGGCGATCCCGGCGGCTACTGACATTGCCTTTGCACTTGGTGTGCTGGCGCTGTTGGGAAGTCGTGTTCCGTTAGCGCTGAAGATCTTTTTGATGGCTCTGGCTATTATCGACGATCTTGGGGCCATCATTATCATCGCATTGTTCTACACTAATGACTTATCGATGGCCTCTCTTGGTGTCGCGGCTGTAGCAATTGCGGTACTCGCGGTATTGAATCTGTGTGGTGTACGCCGCACGGGCGTCTATATTCTGGTTGGCGTGGTGTTGTGGACTGCGGTGTTGAAATCGGGGGTTCACGCAACCCTGGCGGGGGTAATTGTCGGCTTCTTTATTCCTTTGAAAGAGAAGCATGGGCGTTCTCCAGCGAAGCGACTGGAGCATGTGTTGCACCCGTGGGTGGCGTATCTGATTTTACCGCTGTTTGCATTTGCTAATGCTGGCGTTTCACTGCAAGGCGTCACGCTGGATGGCTTGACCTCCATTCTGCCATTGGGGATCATCGCTGGCTTGCTGATTGGCAAACCGCTGGGGATTAGTCTGTTCTGCTGGTTGGCGCTGCGTTTGAAACTGGCGCATCTGCCTGAGGGAACGACTTATCAGCAAATTATGGCGGTGGGGATCCTGTGCGGTATCGGTTTTACTATGTCTATCTTTATTGCCAGCCTTGCCTTTGGTAGCGTAGATCCAGAACTGATTAACTGGGCGAAACTCGGTATCCTGGTTGGTTCTATCTCTTCGGCGGTAATTGGATACAGCTGGTTACGCGTTCGTTTGCGTCCATCAGTTTGACAGGACGGTTTACCGGGGAGCCATAAACGGCTCCCTTTTCATTGTTATCAGGGAGAGAAATGAGCATGTCTCATATCAATTACAACCACTTATACTACTTCTGGCATGTCTACAAAGAAGGTTCTGTGGTTGGCGCAGCGGAGGCGCTCTATTTAACACCACAAACGATTACCGGGCAGATCAGGGCGCTGGAAGAGCGTCTGCAAGGTAAACTATTTAAGCGCAAGGGACGTGGTCTCGAACCCAGCGAACTGGGAGAGCTGGTCTATCGCTATGCCGATAAAATGTTTACCTTAAGCCAGGAAATGCTGGATATCGTGAACTATCGCAAAGAGTCCAATTTATTGTTTGACGTTGGCGTGGCTGATGCACTTTCCAAACGCCTGGTCAGTAGCGTACTGAACGCCGCAGTGGTAGAAGGTGAGCCGATTCATCTTCGCTGCTTCGAATCCACCCACGAAATGCTGCTGGAGCAATTAAGTCAGCATAAACTGGATATGATCATTTCCGATTGCCCGATAGATTCTACGCAGCAGGAAGGCCTGTTCTCCGTGAGAATTGGCGAATGTGGCGTGAGCTTCTGGTGTACAAATCCACCACCGGAAAAACCATTCCCGGCTTGTCTGGAAGAACGGCGGCTTTTGATTCCTGGACGGCGTTCAATGTTAGGACGCAAATTGCTTAACTGGTTTAACTCCCAGGGATTAAACGTAGAAATCCTTGGCGAGTTTGATGATGCCGCATTAATGAAAGCTTTTGGTGCGATGCACAATGCAATCTTCGTTGCTCCAACGCTTTATGCTTATGACTTTTATGCCGATAAAACTGTCGTGGAAATTGGTCGCGTAGAAAATGTAATGGAAGAGTACCATGCCATTTTTGCTGAGCGGATGATTCAGCATCCGGCAGTACAGCGTATCTGTAATACGGATTATTCTTCGTTGTTTTCTCCCGCCTCACGATAGATATTAAAACTCACGCCCCGCTATATACGGGGCGTGCTAATGAACAAACGATGTCCTTTAAACGGGTAATAACTGGCGATATTTCCCTTTCTCACGAATGAATACCGGTATCTGGTGCAGCGGCGCGCAATGATGAAGCTTTTGCCCACCCGCGTAGTGTTCATGGGTATAAAAATCGATCCATGTCTCTCCGGCAGGCAACCAGACATCACGTGAACGTGTACCTTCGTGCATTACAGGGGCAACGAGAAGGTCCGGGCCAAAGCAGTACTGATCATAAATATTCCAGCTTTCTGCCTGGTCTGGAAACTCAAAGAACATCGTGCGCATTACCGGGCTGTTCTTCTCGTGCGTCTCAGCCATAATTTTACTGATATAAGGTTTCAGCTTCTCACGCAACTGCAGGCAGGAAGTGAGAATTTCACCGGTTTCTTCACCATAGCTCCAGACTTCATTCGGCGCGCCAGTCGGACATTGTGCGATGCCATCACGATAGGGTTGTTCAGGCAAAACTTGCGGGTCGCGGTTGCCATGTAAACGCATTACTGGGCTGAATACCCCCCACTGGAACCAGCGAATAAGCAGTTCATGAAATTTTGGATCATGTATGTTGCCACCGTGGAAACCGCCAATATCCGTCGTCCACCACGGGATCCCGGCAATTCCCATGTTCAGCCCCGCAGCAAACTGATTACGCAGAGAACGGAAGGAGGAGTGGATATCGCCTGACCACACCAGAGCACCATATTTCTGACTACCGGCCCAGGCGCAGCGTAGCAGGTTGATCACCTGCTTTTCTCCGGCTGCCTGCATGCCATCGAAGAACGTTTTGGCGTACATACGCGGATAGATATTACCGACTTCCAGCACTGGCCCTGCGTAGTAACGATAGTTGTCATAATCGTAAACACCGAACTCTGGCTCGGCTTCATCCAGCCAGAACAGTTTCACTCCTTTATCGTAATAATTGCGTTTGGCTTTGTTCCAGACATATTCCCGTGCGCCAGGATGTGTCGCATCAAAGAACGTGGTGTTGCCAAGGAAATCCATATTGATAGGCAAACCACGCTCGGTGTGGACTAGCCAGCCGTTTTCTTTCATCTCCCGATAACTCTCGGTACGGTTATCTACGGTAGGCCAGAATGAAACCATCAGTTCGATACCCATTTCTTTTAATTCGGCGATCATCGCATCGGGATCGGGCCAGTCACGCAGATCGAACATCCAGTCACCCTGATTCGGCCAATGGAAGAAATCGATGACAATCACCGAGATCGGAAGATTGCGTTGCTTGTAGCCGCGTGCGACTTCTAACAATTCTTGTTGATTACGATAGCGAAGCTTGCATTGCCAGAACCCCATTGCGTAATCAGGCATCATCGGTGGCGTACCGGTTACTCGTGCATAGGCTTCACTGATCTCAGCCGGAGTATCGCCCGCAGTGATCCAGTAGTCCAGTTGTTCACTGACTTCTGCTACCCATTCCGTACCGTTTTGCGCGAAGGTGACGCGGCCAATTGCTGGGTTATTCCACAGAAAACCATAACCCTGATTTGATAGCAGGAAGGGAACAGAAGCCTGCGAGTTACGTTGTGCCAGCTCCAGCATGCAACCTTTTAAATCCAGGTTTGGTTGCTGATACTGACCCATGCCAAAGAGTTTCTCGCCATCGTTGGCTTCAAATCGTGCCTTAATCGTAAATTTCCCGCCAGGAATAGGCTTGAATTCACGGGCCTGTAGATTAAGAGCGCTCACATATTGGCCGTGTGCTGACTCATCTTCACCAATTTCGCCACGTTGACGCCAGAACTCTTGCAGCAGGCATTTATCATCATTACGCCAGAAAGAGAGCTGGCCCTGAAGATTTACGATGGCAGTGATTTTACCATTTCTCAGCGTTGCCTGTTTTTCATCCCAGGTGATATGAGCGACAGCATCGCCAGGATCCTGAGTTAACGCCCAGTTTTCATTGCGCATTACCGGTAAATGGCGGCCGCTTCGCACGCGTAAACTGTTTTCGCCCCAGGCTTCAATCCAGAGATAACGATCGTCTTGTTGCCAGACCAGACGGTGGGGATCTTGCTTAATAAACGACATAATTGTTCCTCCCAGGAGCAAGTGGCATGTTGATTAAATTCAACGATTGTGGGCTTGCAGATCGTGTTGGATACGACCTTCCATCGCTTCATACTGGCGAAAGAAGAGCAGTGGTACAGCCGCGAGAGCAAAGAGCAGCGCAGGGACCCAGATAAATGCCAGGCTGATACCTTCCAACCCCGCAGCCGTCTGTTGTTGGTTGGGGATATAACCAAAGCTGTCCATAATAAAGGCAGCGAAAGCTGTACCGATACCACTGCCCATCTTGATGCAGAAGGTGCTGCCGAAGGCGATCAGAATGCCGGTAGCTTTAATGCCGGTTTTCCAGCGACCAAAGTCAACGGCGAAACCGAGCATCGCGAAAGGCATAGAACAGGCGATACCGCTGCCGATATTGGCGAGTACCCAGGCGGCGATCATCAAAGGGATGCTGTCGGCAGCCAGCCACATGAGGCCCCCGCCTAACATCGCAACCAGCAGCCCGGTAATCCAAATCCAGGTTTTGGTGAGATAGCGACTGAAGAACGGAATGGCAATGATAAACAGGATCTGAATGGTGGCGAGGCTGTTAACCAGCGGGACCAGATCTTTGCGATCCAGATTGTAGGTTAAATAGTAAACAATAGTGGTGTTGCGCTGCTGTAGGGCAATCCAGAAGATAAGGTTCGCCACTACCATCAGGAGCCACGGCCAGTTCCCTTTCATTGCCGAAAAACTCTTTTTCATCGGCAGTCGTGGTTCTTGCTGTATTTTATCGGTATCCAGTTCGCGAATATTTTTAAAGGCAAACAACGTTAAGGCACAGGATATTACGGCAAAGACTATGGCAGTATATATAAAGCCTGCTTTATCGTTACCATTACCAAGGAAAGCGACCAATGGCAATGCTGTCGCATTCATTAATAGTACGCCAATTTGCCCACCAGTCATGCGATATGAGTTTAATACCAAGCGTTCCTTTGGTGACAGCGTCATTAGCGGTAATATAGCGCTTAATGGTGTATTCAACCCAGTGAACAGAATGCTGGCTAACATGTACGATATTGCTGCATAAACAGCTTTCCCTGTCATGCTGATATCGGGTGACCAGAAAGAAAGCGCACTAAATACAGCAAAAGGTAATGGTAACCATAAAAACCATGGACGGCATTTTCCATAACGCGAATGGGTTTTATCGATAATGATTCCCCACACTGGCGCATCAATACCGTCTACAATGCGCGCCAGCAGTAGGATTATGCCTGCAACCGCCAGACTAATCCCTGCTACGTCGGTGTAGAAATAAAGAATGTAGGTAGAGCCAAAACAGTAGAGCAGATTACCGGCAACATCCAGTGAGCCGTAGCTAATCCGCTGTATTAAAGGTAAGGAATCGGATGAAGTTGATTGAGTAGTTTCAATGACGGAACTCATTATATTCTCTCCAGAACAAGAATGCCTGTCTCAGAAAAAAAAGCTTTTATTTTCTAAGTAAATACATACTGACTTTCCTTAATGCATATTTATTAATGATTTAAACAACGTTGTGGGAATGAGGTTAGTTAAGGAGAGTGATGGCGACAATTATAATTTTTCGTTTTAAGTTTGCGTTAATTCGTTTTTGGCTTTGTTTCTCTGTATTTTGTTATGCAGTTCACGTTTTATCAGAGAATAAAACATTTTAACTTTTATGATGAAATGTTAAATGTTTTATACTTGGGGAAATATATGGCGGCAGAAATAAGTAAAAGAGATATGCCTTTCATTTGAAACTTCCAGGCGTGCAGACATAAAAAAACCCGCTTGCGCGGGCTTTTTCACAAAGCTTCAGCAAATTGGCGATTAAGCCAGTTTGTTGATCTGTGCAGTCAGGTTAGCCTTATGACGTGCAGCTTTGTTTTTGTGGATCAGACCTTTAGCAGCCTGACGGTCCACGATCGGTTGCATTTCGTTAAATGCTTTCTGTGCAGCAGCTTTGTCGCCAGCTTCGATAGCTGCGTATACTTTCTTGATGAAAGTACGCATCATAGAGCGACGGCTTGCGTTGTGCTTACGAGCCTTTTCAGACTGAATGGCGCGCTTCTTAGCTGATTTGATATTAGCCAAGGTCCAACTCCCAAATGTGTTCTATATGGACAATTCAAAGGCCGAGGAATATGCCCTTTTAGCCTTCTTTTGTCAATGGATTTGTGCAAATAAGCGCCGTTAATGTGCCGGCACTCGTTACGTAGTGATGGCGCAGGATTCTACCAGCTTGCGTGGTGCGAATACAGCTTTTCCGCGATAAAAATTGCAGCAGGCGGTCTGTTTCTTCCCGTAATTTGCGGCATGGCAATGAAAAGCCACTTCTTTCTGATTTCAGTACTCAATCGCCGGTTAACCTTGACCGCTGTACAAGGTATACTCGGACGATTTTCACTGTTTTGAGCCAGACATGAAGCTGATACGCGGCATACATAATCTCAGCCAGGCCCCGCAAGAAGGGTGTGTGCTGACTATTGGTAATTTCGACGGCGTGCATCGCGGTCATCGCGCGCTGTTACAGGGCTTGCAGGAAGAAGGGCGCAAGCGCAACTTACCGGTGATGGTGATGCTTTTTGAACCTCAACCACTGGAACTGTTTGCTACCGATAAAGCCCCGGCACGGCTGACCCGACTGCGGGAAAAACTGCGTTACCTTGCAGAGTGTGGCGTTGATTACGTGCTGTGCGTGCGTTTCGACAGGCGTTTCGCGGCGTTAACCGCGCAAAATTTCATCAGCGATCTTCTGGTGAAGCATTTGCGGGTAAAATTTCTTGCTGTAGGGGATGATTTCCGCTTTGGCGCTGGTCGTGAAGGCGATTTCTTGTTATTACAGAAAGCTGGCGCGGAATACGGCTTCGATATCACCAGTACGCAAACTTTTTGCGAAGGTGGCGTGCGCATCAGCAGTACCGCTGTACGTCAGGCGCTGGCGGATGACAATCTGGCTCTGGCAGAAAGTTTACTGGGGCACCCGTTTGCCATCTCCGGGCGTGTGGTCCACGGTGATGAATTAGGGCGCACTATAGGTTTCCCGACGGCGAATGTACCGCTGCGCCGTCAGGTTTCCCCGGTGAAAGGGGTTTATGCGGTAGAAGTGCTGGGCCTCGGTGAAAAGCCGTTACCCGGCGTTGCAAACATCGGAACACGCCCAACGGTTGCCGGTATTCGCCAGCAGCTGGAAGTGCATTTGTTAGATGTTGCAATGGACCTGTATGGTCGCCATATACAAGTAGTGCTGCGTAAAAAAATACGCAATGAGCAGCGATTTGCGTCGCTGGACGAACTGAAAGCGCAGATTGCGCGTGATGAATTAACCGCCCGCGAATTTTTTGGGCTAACAAAACCGGCTTAAGCCTGTTATGTAATCAAACCGAAATACGGAACCGAGAATCTGATGAGTGACTATAAATCAACCCTGAATTTGCCGGAAACAGGGTTCCCGATGCGTGGCGATCTCGCCAAGCGCGAACCGGGAATGCTGGCGCGTTGGACTGATGATGATCTGTACGGCATCATCCGTGCGGCTAAAAAAGGCAAAAAAACCTTCATTCTGCATGATGGCCCTCCTTATGCGAATGGCAGCATTCATATTGGTCACTCGGTTAACAAGATTCTGAAAGACATTATCGTGAAGTCCAAAGGGCTTTCCGGTTATGACTCGCCGTATGTGCCTGGCTGGGACTGCCACGGTCTGCCGATCGAGCTGAAAGTAGAGCAAGAATACGGTAAGCCGGGTGAGAAATTCACCGCTGCCGAGTTCCGCGCCAAGTGCCGCGAATACGCTGCGACCCAGGTTGACGGTCAGCGCAAAGACTTTATCCGTCTGGGCGTGCTGGGCGACTGGTCGCACCCGTACCTGACTATGGACTTCAAAACTGAAGCCAACATCATCCGCGCGCTGGGCAAAATCATCGGCAACGGTCACCTGCACAAAGGCGCGAAGCCGGTACACTGGTGCGTTGACTGCCGTTCTGCGCTGGCGGAAGCGGAAGTTGAGTATTACGACAAAACTTCTCCGTCCATTGACGTCGCTTTCCAGGCGGTCGATCAGGATGCGCTGAAAGCAAAATTTGCCGTAAGCAACGTTAACGGCCCAATCTCGCTGGTGATCTGGACCACCACGCCGTGGACTCTGCCTGCCAACCGCGCAATCTCTATTGCACCTGATTTCGACTATGCGCTGGTGCAGATCGACGGTCAGGCTGTGATTCTGGCAAAAGATCTGGTTGAAAGCGTAATGCAGCGTATCGGCGTGACCGATTACACCATTCTCGGCACGGTAAAAGGTGCGGAGCTGGAGCTGCTGCGCTTTACCCATCCGTTTATGGGCTTCGACGTTCCGGCAATTCTTGGCGATCACGTTACGCTGGATGCCGGTACCGGTGCCGTTCATACCGCGCCTGGCCACGGCCCAGACGACTATGTGATCGGTCAGAAATACGGTCTGGAAACCGCTAACCCGGTTGGCCCGGACGGTACTTATCTGCCGGGTACTTACCCGACGCTGGATGGCGTTAACGTCTTCAAAGCGAACGACATCGTCGTTGCGCTGCTACAGGAAAAAGGCGCGCTGCTGCACGTTGAGAAAATGCAGCACAGCTATCCGTGCTGCTGGCGTCACAAAACGCCGATCATCTTCCGCGCTACGCCGCAGTGGTTCGTCAGCATGGATCAGAAAGGTCTGCGTGCGCAGTCACTGAAAGAGATCAAAGGCGTGCAGTGGATCCCTGACTGGGGCCAGGCGCGTATCGAGTCGATGGTCGCTAACCGTCCTGACTGGTGTATCTCCCGTCAGCGCACCTGGGGCGTACCGATGTCACTGTTCGTGCACAAAGACACGGAAGAGCTGCATCCGCGTACCCTCGAACTGATGGAAGAAGTGGCAAAACGCGTTGAAGTTGATGGCATTCAGGCATGGTGGGATCTTGATGCGAAAGAGATCCTCGGCGACGAAGCTGACCAGTACGTGAAAGTGCCGGATACGCTGGACGTATGGTTTGACTCCGGATCTACCCACTCTTCTGTTGTTGACGTGCGTCCGGAATTTGCTGGTCACGCAGCGGACATGTATCTGGAAGGTTCTGACCAGCACCGTGGCTGGTTCATGTCTTCCCTGATGATCTCCACCGCGATGAAAGGCAAAGCGCCGTATCGTCAGGTACTGACCCACGGCTTTACCGTGGATGGTCAGGGTCGCAAGATGTCTAAATCCATCGGCAACACCGTTTCGCCGCAGGACGTGATGAACAAACTGGGCGCGGATATTCTGCGTCTGTGGGTGGCATCAACTGACTACACCGGTGAAATGGCCGTTTCTGACGAGATCCTGAAACGTGCAGCCGACAGCTATCGTCGTATCCGTAACACTGCACGCTTCCTGCTGGCAAACCTGAACGGTTTTGATCCGGCAAAAGATATGGTGAAACCGGAAGAGATGGTGGTACTGGATCGCTGGGCCGTAGGTTGTGCGAAAGCGGCACAGGAAGACATCCTCAAGGCATACGAAGCATACGATTTCCACGAAGTGGTACAGCGTCTGATGCGCTTCTGCTCCGTTGAGATGGGTTCCTTCTACCTCGACATCATCAAAGACCGTCAGTACACCGCCAAAGCGGACAGCGTGGCGCGTCGTAGCTGCCAGACCGCGCTGTACCACATCGCGGAAGCGCTGGTTCGCTGGATGGCACCAATCCTCTCCTTCACCGCTGATGAAGTGTGGGGCTACCTGCCGGGTGAACGTGAAAAATACGTCTTCACCGGCGAGTGGTACGAAGGCCTGTTTGGTCTGGCAGACAGTGAAGCGATGAACGATGCGTTCTGGGACGAGCTGTTGAAAGTGCGTGGCGAAGTGAACAAAGTCATTGAGCAAGCACGTGCCGACAAGAAAGTGGGTGGCTCGCTGGAAGCGGCAGTAACCTTGTATGCAGAACCGGAACTGGCGGCGAAACTGACCGCGCTGGGCGATGAATTACGATTTGTCCTGTTGACCTCCGGCGCTACCGTTGCAGACTATAACGACGCCCCTGCTGATGCTCAGCAGAGCGAAGTACTCAAAGGGCTGAAAGTCGCGTTGAGTAAAGCCGAAGGTGAGAAGTGCCCACGCTGCTGGCACTACACCCAGGATGTCGGCAAGGTGGCGGAACACGCAGAAATCTGCGGCCGCTGTGTCAGCAACGTCGCCGGTGACGGTGAAAAACGTAAGTTTGCCTGATGAGTCAATCGATCTGTTCAACAGGGCTACGCTGGCTGTGGCTGGTGGTAGTCGTGCTGATTATCGATCTGGGCAGCAAATACCTGATCCTCCAGAACTTTGCTCTGGGGGATACGGTCCCGCTGTTCCCGTCGCTTAATCTGCATTATGCGCGTAACTATGGCGCGGCGTTTAGTTTCCTTGCCGATAGCGGCGGCTGGCAGCGTTGGTTCTTTGCCGGTATTGCGATTGGTATTAGCGTGATTCTGGTAGTGATGATGTATCGCTCGAAGGCCACGCAGAAGCTGAACAATATCGCTTACGCGCTGATTATTGGCGGCGCGCTGGGCAACCTGTTCGACCGCCTGTGG
Source organism: Escherichia sp. MOD1-EC5189 (assembly GCF_002966045.1). Lineage (NCBI taxonomy): Bacteria > Pseudomonadati > Pseudomonadota > Gammaproteobacteria > Enterobacterales > Enterobacteriaceae > Escherichia > Escherichia sp. MOD1-EC5189. The sequence goes on from NZ_PTRX01000004.1 coordinate 140,519, forward strand.
CACGGCTTCGTTGTCGATATGATCGACTTCTACGTCGGCGACTGGCACTTCGCCACCTTCAACCTCGCCGATACTGCTATCTGTGTCGGTGCGGCACTGATTGTGCTGGAAGGTTTTTTACCTTCGAAAGCGAAAAAACAATAATAAACCCTGCCGGATGCGATGCTGACGCATCTTATCCGGCCTACAGATTGCTGTGAAATCGTAGGCCGCATCCGGCAAAAATCCTCAAAATATAAGAGCAAACCTGCATGTCTGAATCTGTACAGAGCAATAGCGCCGTCCTGGTGCACTTCACGCTAAAACTCGACGATGGCACCACCGCCGAGTCTACCCGCAACAACGGTAAACCGGCGCTGTTCCGCCTGGGCGATGCTTCTCTCTCCGAAGGTCTGGAGCAACACCTGCTGGGGCTGAAAGTGGGTGATAAAACCACCTTCTCGCTGGAGCCAGATGCGGCGTTTGGCGTGCCGTCACCGGACCTGATTCAGTACTTCTCCCGCCGTGAGTTTATGGATGCAGGCGAGCCAGAAATTGGTGCAATCATGCTTTTTACCGCAATGGATGGCAGTGAGATGCCTGGCGTGATCCGCGAAATTAACGGCGACTCCATTACCGTTGATTTCAATCATCCGCTGGCCGGGCAGACCGTTCATTTTGATATTGAAGTGCTGGAAATCGATCCGGCACTGGAGGCGTAACATGCAGATCCTGTTGGCCAACCCGCGTGGTTTTTGTGCCGGGGTAGACCGCGCTATCAGCATTGTTGAAAACGCGCTGGCCATTTACGGCGCACCGATATATGTCCGTCACGAAGTGGTGCATAACCGCTACGTGGTCGATAGCCTGCGCGAGCGTGGGGCTATCTTTATTGAGCAGATTAGCGAAGTCCCGGACGGCGCGATCCTGATTTTCTCCGCACACGGTGTTTCTCAGGCGGTACGTAACGAAGCGAAAAGCCGTGATTTGACGGTGTTTGATGCCACCTGTCCGCTGGTGACCAAAGTGCATATGGAAGTCGCCCGTGCCAGCCGCCGTGGTGAAGAGTCTATTCTTATCGGTCACGCCGGTCACCCGGAAGTGGAAGGGACGATGGGTCAGTACAGCAACCCGGAAGGGGGAATGTATCTGGTCGAATCGCCGGACGATGTGTGGAAACTGACGGTCAAAAACGAAGAGAAACTCTCCTTTATGACCCAAACTACGCTGTCGGTGGATGACACGTCTGATGTGATCGATGCGTTGCGTAAACGCTTCCCGAAAATTGTCGGGCCGCGCAAAGATGACATTTGCTACGCCACCACTAACCGTCAGGAAGCGGTACGCGCTCTGGCAGAACAGGCGGAAGTAGTACTGGTGGTTGGTTCAAAAAACTCTTCCAACTCCAACCGTCTGGCGGAACTGGCCCAGCGTATGGGCAAACGCGCGTTTTTGATTGACGATGCGAAAGATATCCAGGAAGAGTGGGTAAAAGGCGTGAACTGCGTCGGCGTGACTGCGGGCGCATCGGCTCCGGATATTCTGGTGCAGAATGTGGTGGCACGTTTGCAGCAGCTGGGCGGTGGTGAAGCCATTCCGCTGGAAGGCCGTGAAGAAAACATTGTTTTCGAAGTGCCAAAAGAGCTGCGTGTCGATATTCGTGAAGTCGAGTAAAGATTAATCATTCAAAACCAGCACATTCGTTGCTGGTTTTTTTTAGCTGTACTCTTCTGCGGAGGCAAGGATGATGAGCAAGATAGCTTATGGATTGGCGGGATTTTTGGCTTTTGTATTTTGTTTGGGAGCGGCCAATGGCGCTTCGCAGCTTGAATTTCCGTTCTGGGATCGAAATTATTCCGGGACGATTGCGGGTAAGCAGGTAAGTGTCGATATCACGCGGATTAACAACGACCTTCATGGTAGCTATTGCTATGAACCCTGCAATCAGAGAAAAATGCGATTAATTCTGCGTGGATCTCTCCAGGTTAAGCGGTTGCTTCTTGAGGAGCGCGCACAGACACTTTCTGGTCAATGGGATGCTGAAGTTTCACCGATTGAGATAAAAGGAGTATGGACTTCAGCCGATAAAAAACACCATTTCCCCATTGCGCTTCACTATAACAAACCCAAAAACGATCCGGGCATTGATCTGGTGCTGGTGGCGGAAGTGAATGACGATTACGACCCTTCCAAAGCGATCGACTGTAATAATGTTCCGGTCATTTCAGCAATAAAATTATATCGTGATGGGAAACCGATACAGACCTTATATACTGCTTCTATCGGCACTTGTAGCATTTTTACGCCTCAATGGAAGGATGTTAATTTTGATGGTTATCCGGATCTTTCCATTCCGCAAGAGTTACCCGCTGGACCCAATATCCCCGAACAAACCTGGCTTTACGATCCCTCAACACAACGTTTTGTTGATGCGCCTGCGTCTTATCAGGAAATCACCTCGCCGGAGCCAGATGCAGAATATAAGCAGATCGTCAGCCATTGGCGAGGAAGCTGCTGTAGTCACGGGGTTGACGTTTATCGCTGGAAGGGGAAAGAGGTTGAATTGATCGAGAGAGGTTCAAGTTATCTTCAGCCCGTGCTAAGCAAAGGTAAAATGTATACCTGCTACGTAATTCCTTCCTATCACGATGGCCGCATTTTTTATCTGCAGGAACGTAAGAATGGTCATCTGACGCCGACTTTTACTGATGTGAAGGGGTGTGAGCCATTTCAGTTAACCACGGATATCCGCACAGTCATTCAGTCAGAGAAACCAGGTATGAAGCCGGAATCCATTGAAATTCAGTGGCAGGAAGATAAAGCGTCTCCAGGGGAATTTTGCCCGCTAGTACCGTTTGTTGAAGGCGATAAACTTAGCCCGCGTCTGGTGACGAATAAAGATATTTCGGATATCTGTATCAGCCGCGATGAGTTCAAAGCCATGAGCAAGTAACAAGCCAGGAGAGACAGTAATGACAAAACTTATACCCATCTTCCTTGATACAGACCCAGGCATTGACGATGCGGTCGCCATTGCCGCCGCGATTTTTGCCCCCGAACTCGACCTGCAACTGATGACCACCGTCGCGGGTAATGTTTCGGTTGAGAAAACTACCCGCAACGCCCTGCAACTGCTGCATTTCTGGAATGCGGATATTCCGCTCGCCCAGGGAGCCGCTGTGCCGCTGGTACGCGCACCGCGTAATGCAGCATCTGTGCACGGTGAATCGGGAATGGCTGGCTACGACTTTGTCGAGCACAACAGAAGCCCACTGGACAAACCCGCATTTCTGGCGATTCGTGATGCCCTGCTGCGTGCGCCTGAGCCTGTTACGCTGGTAGCCATCGGCCCGTTAACCAATATTGCGCTGTTACTTTCACAATGCCCGGAATGCAAACCGCATATTCGCCGTCTGGTGATCATGGGCGGTTCTGCCGGACGCGGCAACTGTACGCCAAACGCCGAGTTTAATATCGCTGCCGATCCAGAAGCGGCAGCCTGTGTCTTCCGTAGCGGCATCGAAATCGTTATGTGCGGTCTGGATGTCACCAATCAGGCAATATTAACTCCTGACTATCTCGTTACTTTGCCGGAGTTGAATCGTACCGGGAAAATGTTGCACGCCCTGTTTAGCCACTACCGTAGCGGCAGTTTGCAAAGCGGTCTGCGTATGCACGATCTCTGCGCCATCGCCTGGCTGGTGCGCCCAGACTTGTTCACTCTCAAACCGTGTTTTGTGGCGGTGGAAACTCAGGGTGAATTTACCTCAGGTACTACGGTTGTTGATATTGATGGTTGCCTGAGTAAACCTGCAAACGTGCAGGTGGCGCTGGATCTGGATGTGAAAGGTTTCCAGCAGTGGGTGGCTGAGGTGCTGGCTCTGGCGTCGTAACCTGTCACATGTTATCGGCATGCAGTCATTCATCGACTCATGCCTTTCACTGATATCCCTCCCTGTTTATCATTAATTTCTAATTATCAGCGTTTTTGGCTGGCGGCGTAGCGATGCGCTGGTTACTCTGAAAACGGTCTATGCAAATTAACAAAAGAGAATAGCTATGCATGATGCAAACATCCGCGTTGCCATCGCGGGAGCCGGGGGGCGTATGGGCCGCCAGTTGATTCAGGCGGCGCTGGCATTAGAAGGCGTGCAGCTGGGCGCGGCGCTGGAGCGCGAAGGATCTTCTTTACTGGGCAGCGACGCCGGTGAGCTGGCGGGTGCAGGAAAAACAGGCGTTACTGTGCAAAGCAGCCTTGATGCGATAAAAGATGATTTTGATGTGTTTATCGATTTTACCCGTCCGGAAGGTACGCTGAACCATCTCGCTTTTTGTCGCCAGCATGGCAAAGGGATGGTGATCGGCACTACGGGGTTTGACGAAGCCGGTAAACAGGCGATTCGTGACGCCGCCGCCGATATTGCGATTGTCTTTGCCGCCAATTTTAGCGTTGGCGTTAACGTCATGCTTAAGCTGCTGGAGAAAGCAGCCAAAGTGATGGGTGACTACACCGATATCGAAATTATTGAAGCACATCATAGACATAAAGTTGATGCGCCTTCAGGCACCGCACTGGCAATGGGAGAGGCGATCGCCCACGCCCTGGATAAAGATCTGAAAGATTGCGCGGTCTACAGTCGTGAAGGCCATACCGGTGAACGTGTGCCTGGCACCATTGGTTTTGCCACCGTGCGTGCAGGTGACATCGTTGGCGAACATACCGCGATGTTTGCCGATATTGGTGAGCGTCTGGAGATCACCCATAAGGCGTCCAGCCGCATGACATTTGCTAACGGTGCGGTAAGATCGGCTTTGTGGTTGAGTGGTAAGGAAAGTGGTCTTTTTGATATGCGAGATGTGCTTTATCTCAATAATTTGTAACCACAAAATGTTTATGATGATGCAAAAATAACACATTTAATTTATTGATTATAAAGGGCTTTAATTTTTGGCCCTTTTATTTTTTGTATTATGTTTTTAAATTTTATGTAAGTGCTAAAAATTACACGTTTTTCCTTCTTTTTTTGTTGTTTTAATGTAAATTTTGACCATCTGGTCCACTTTTTTCTGCTCATTTTTATTTCATGCAATCTTCTCGCTGCGCAAGCGTTTTCCAGAACGGGTTATATGATCTTTTTGTCGCTTAATGCCTGCAAAACATGCATGAGCCACAAAATAATATAAAAAATACCACCATTAAGTTGACTTTTAGCTCTCATCTCTCCAGAATGCCGCCGTTTGCCAGAAATTCGTCGGTAAGCAGATTTGCATTGATTTACGTCATCATTGTGAATTAATATGCAAATAAAGTGAGTGAATATTCTCTGGAGGGTGTTTTGATTAAGTCAGCGCTATTGGTTCTGGAAGACGGAACCCAGTTTCACGGTCGGGCCATAGGGGCAACAGGTTCGGCGGTTGGGGAAGTCGTTTTCAATACTTCAATGACCGGTTATCAAGAAATCCTCACTGATCCTTCCTATTCTCGTCAAATCGTTACTCTTACTTATCCCCATATTGGCAATGTCGGCACTAATGACGCCGATGAAGAATCTTCTCAGATACATGCTCAAGGTCTGGTAATTCGCGACCTGCCGCTGATTGCCAGCAACTTCCGTAATACCGAAGACCTCTCTTCTTACCTGAAGCGCCATAACATCGTGGCGATTGCCGATATCGATACTCGTAAGCTGACGCGTTTACTGCGCGAGAAAGGCGCACAGAATGGCTGCATTATCGCGGGCGATAACCCGGATGCGGCGCTGGCGTTAGAAAAAGCCCGCGCGTTCCCAGGTCTGAACGGCATGGATCTGGCAAAAGAAGTGACCACCGCAGAAGCCTATAGCTGGACACAAGGGAGCTGGACGCTGACCGGCGGCCTGCCAGGAGCGAAGAAAGAAGACGAGCTGCCGTTCCATGTTGTGGCTTATGATTTTGGTGCCAAGCGCAACATCCTGCGCATGTTGGTGGATAGAGGCTGCCGCCTGACCATCGTTCCGGCGCAAACATCTGCCGAAGATGTACTGAAAATGAATCCAGACGGTATCTTCCTCTCCAACGGTCCTGGCGACCCGGCACCGTGTGATTACGCTATTACTGCCATCCAGAAATTCCTCGAAACCGACATCCCGGTATTCGGCATCTGCCTCGGTCATCAGCTGCTGGCGCTGGCGAGCGGTGCGAAGACTGTCAAAATGAAATTTGGTCACCACGGCGGCAACCACCCGGTTAAAGATGTTGAGAAAAATGTGGTGATGATCACCGCCCAGAACCACGGTTTTGCGGTGGATGAAGCAACATTACCTGCAAACCTGCGTGTCACACATAAATCCCTGTTCGACGGTACGTTACAAGGGATTCATCGCACCGATAAACCGGCGTTCAGCTTCCAGGGGCACCCGGAAGCCAGCCCTGGTCCACACGACGCCGCGCCGTTGTTTGACCACTTTATCGCGTTAATTGAGCAGTACCGTAAAACCGCTAAGTAATCAGGAGTAAAAGAGCCATGCCAAAACGTACAGATATAAAAAGTATCCTGATTCTGGGTGCGGGCCCGATTGTTATCGGTCAGGCGTGTGAGTTTGACTACTCTGGCGCGCAAGCATGTAAAGCCCTGCGTGAAGAGGGTTACCGCGTCATTCTGGTGAACTCCAACCCAGCGACCATCATGACCGACCCGGAAATGGCCGATGCGACCTACATCGAGCCGATTCACTGGGAAGTGGTACGCAAGATTATTGAAAAAGAGCGTCCGGACGCGGTGCTGCCAACGATGGGCGGTCAGACAGCGCTGAACTGTGCGCTGGAGCTGGAGCGTCAAGGCGTGCTGGAGGAGTTCGGCGTCACCATGATTGGTGCTACCGCCGATGCGATTGATAAAGCAGAAGACCGCCGCCGTTTCGACGTAGCGATGAAGAAAATTGGTCTGGAAACCGCGCGTTCTGGTATCGCACACACGATGGAAGAAGCGCTGGCAGTTGCCGCTGAAGTGGGCTTCCCGTGCATTATTCGCCCATCCTTTACCATGGGTGGTAGCGGTGGTGGTATCGCTTATAACCGCGAAGAGTTTGAAGAAATTTGCGCCCGCGGTCTGGATCTCTCTCCGACCAAAGAACTGCTGATTGATGAGTCGCTGATCGGCTGGAAAGAGTACGAGATGGAAGTGGTGCGTGATAAAAACGACAACTGCATCATCGTCTGCTCTATCGAAAACTTCGATGCGATGGGCATCCATACCGGTGACTCCATCACTGTCGCGCCAGCCCAAACGCTGACCGACAAAGAATATCAAATTATGCGTAACGCCTCGATGGCGGTACTGCGTGAAATCGGCGTTGAAACCGGTGGTTCCAACGTCCAGTTTGCGGTGAACCCGAAAAACGGTCGCCTGATTGTTATCGAAATGAACCCGCGTGTATCGCGTTCTTCGGCGCTGGCGTCGAAAGCCACCGGTTTCCCGATTGCCAAAGTGGCGGCGAAACTGGCGGTGGGTTACACCCTCGACGAGCTGATGAACGACATCACCGGCGGGCGTACTCCGGCCTCCTTCGAGCCGTCCATCGACTACGTGGTCACCAAAATTCCTCGCTTCAACTTCGAGAAATTCGCCGGGGCGAACGACCGTCTGACCACTCAGATGAAATCGGTTGGTGAAGTGATGGCGATTGGTCGCACGCAGCAGGAATCCCTGCAAAAAGCGCTGCGCGGCCTGGAAGTCGGTGCGACTGGATTCGACCCGAAAGTGAGTCTCGACGACCCGGAAGCGCTGACCAAAATCCGTCGCGAGCTGAAAGACGCAGGCGCAGAGCGTATCTGGTACATCGCCGATGCTTTCCGTGCGGGCCTGTCTGTAGACGGCGTCTTTAACCTGACCAACATTGACCGCTGGTTCCTGGTGCAGATAGAAGAACTGGTGCGTCTGGAAGAGAAAGTCGCAGAAGTGGGCATCACCGGCCTGAACGCTGACTTCCTGCGCCAGCTGAAACGCAAAGGTTTTGCCGATGCGCGTCTGGCTAAACTGGCGGGCGTGCGCGAAGCGGAAATCCGCAAGCTGCGCGACCAGTATGATCTGCACCCGGTCTACAAACGCGTAGATACCTGTGCGGCAGAGTTCGCCACTGACACCGCGTATATGTACTCCACTTATGAAGAAGAGTGCGAAGCGAATCCGTCTACCGACCGTGAAAAAATCATGGTGCTCGGCGGCGGCCCGAACCGTATCGGTCAGGGTATTGAATTCGACTACTGCTGTGTACACGCCTCGCTGGCGCTACGTGAAGACGGTTACGAAACCATCATGGTTAACTGTAACCCGGAAACCGTCTCCACTGACTACGACACTTCCGATCGCCTCTACTTTGAGCCGGTAACCCTGGAAGATGTACTGGAAATCGTGCGTATTGAGAAGCCGAAAGGCGTTATCGTCCAGTACGGCGGTCAGACCCCGCTGAAACTGGCGCGCGCACTGGAAGCCGCTGGCGTACCGGTTATCGGCACCAGCCCGGATGCTATCGACCGTGCGGAAGACCGTGAACGCTTCCAGCATGCGGTTGACCGTCTGAAACTGAAACAACCGGCGAACGCCACCGTTACTGCTATCGAGATGGCTGTTGAGAAAGCGAAAGAGATTGGCTACCCGCTGGTGGTGCGTCCGTCTTACGTTCTCGGCGGTCGGGCGATGGAAATCGTCTATGACGAAGCTGACCTGCGTCGCTACTTCCAGACGGCGGTGAGCGTGTCTAACGATGCACCAGTATTGCTGGACCACTTCCTCGATGACGCGGTAGAAGTGGATGTGGACGCCATCTGCGACGGTGAAATGGTGCTGATTGGCGGCATCATGGAGCATATCGAGCAGGCGGGCGTGCACTCCGGTGACTCTGCATGTTCTCTACCAGCCTACACTTTAAGTCAGGAAATTCAGGATGTGATGCGCCAGCAGGTGCAGAAACTGGCTTTCGAATTGCAGGTGCGCGGCCTGATGAACGTGCAGTTTGCGGTGAAAAACAACGAAGTCTACCTGATTGAAGTTAACCCGCGTGCGGCGCGTACCGTTCCGTTCGTCTCCAAAGCCACCGGCGTACCGCTGGCAAAAGTGGCGGCGCGTGTGATGGCTGGCAAATCGCTGGCTGAGCAGGGCGTAACCAAAGAAGTTATCCCTCCGTACTACTCGGTGAAAGAAGTGGTGCTGCCGTTCAACAAATTCCCCGGCGTTGACCCGCTGTTAGGGCCAGAAATGCGCTCCACCGGGGAAGTTATGGGCGTGGGCCGCACCTTCGCTGAAGCGTTTGCCAAAGCGCAGCTGGGCAGCAACTCCACCATGAAGAAACACGGTCGTGCGCTGCTTTCCGTGCGCGAAGGCGATAAAGAACGCGTGGTAGACCTGGCGGCAAAACTGCTGAAACAGGGCTTCGAGCTGGATGCGACCCACGGCACGGCGATTGTGCTGGGCGAAGCGGGTATCAATCCGCGTCTGGTAAACAAGGTGCATGAAGGTCGTCCGCACATTCAGGACCGCATCAAGAATGGCGAATATACCTACATCATCAACACCACTTCAGGCCGTCGTGCGATTGAAGACTCCCGCGTGATTCGTCGCAGTGCGCTGCAATATAAAGTGCACTATGACACCACCCTGAACGGTGGTTTCGCTACCGCGATGGCGCTGAATGCCGATGCGACTGAAAAAGTAATTTCGGTGCAGGAAATGCACGCGCAGATCAAATAATAGCGTGTCATGGCGGATATTTTTCATCCGCTAATTTGATCGAATAACTAATACGGTTCTCTGATGAGGACCGTTTTTTTTGCCCATTAAGTAAATCTTTTGGGGAATCGATATTTTTTGATGACATAAGCAGGATTTAGCTCACACTTATCGACGGTGAAGTTGCATACTATCGATATATCCACAATTTTAATATGGCCTTGTTTAATTGCTTCAAAACGAGTCATAGCCAGACTTTTAATTTGTGAAACTGGAGTTCGTATGTGTGAAGGATATGTTGAAAAACCACTCTACTTGTTAATCGCCGAATGGATGATGGCTGAAAATCGGTGGGTGATAGCAAGAGAGATCTCTATTCATTTCGATATTGAACACAGCAAGGCGGTTAATACCCTCACTTATATTCTGTCGGAAGTCGCAGAAATAAGCTGCGAAGTTAAGATGATCCCTAATAAGCTGGAAGGGCGGGGATGCCAGTGCCAGCGGCTGGTTAAAGTGATCGATATCGATGAGCAAATTTACGCGCGCCTGCGCAATAACAGTCGGGAAAAAGTCGTCGGTGTCAGAAAGACGCCGCGTATTCCTGCCGTTCCACTCACGGAACTTAACCGCGAGCAGAAGTGGCAAATGATGTTGTCGAAGAGTATGCGTCGTTAATTTAATTTCGTTGATACCGTGCGGTCTGGTTGCCGGATGCGATGCTGGCATCTTATCCGGCCTACGGTTGCTCTCCAGTCAGGTCGGATAAGGTGTTTACGCCGCATCCGACGATGTCACTGCTTTGGCGCCACATCCGTCGTCCCCTGCAAACGGGGACGATTTTCCTCCATTTGTCTCAACGGCTGCGTTTCATGTAACGCTACATGGCAGCGGCCGACAAGATCCTGATACTCTTTGGTATTCAACTGCTTCCAGTGTAACTCGTCGTCACTAACACTGCGTACAGCGCGGGCAGGCGTACCCATCAACAACTGGCGTTTCTCGCCGCTAAAGCCTGCTTTGACAAAGCTCATGGCGGCAACAATGCTCTCTTCGCCAATGACCGCGCCATCCATAATCACGCTGTTCATCCCGACCAATGCATCGCGACCAATCACACAACCATGCAGGATCGCTCCGTGCCCGATATGGCCGTTTTCCCCAACGATGGTGTCAGTGTCGCAGTAGCCATGCATAATGCAGCCATCCTGAATATTGGCTCCCGCTTGCACGATCAACCGCCCGTAATCACCACGCAGTGAGGCGAGTGGGCCGATGTAGACACCGGCTCCCACAATCACATCGCCAATCAATACTGCACTGGGATGGACAAACGCCGTCGGGTGAACCACCGGAATTAACCCTTCAAAGGCGTAATAGCTCACGGTTGTTAACGTCCTTTCCACACAGGATCGCGCTTCTCGGCAAATGCCAGCGGCCCTTCAATGGCATCTTCCGAATGCAGAACCGATGGATAGTGTTTCAACACGCCGCTGCGAATATAGCGATACGCTTCTTCTACTGGCATTTCGCTGGTGGTGCGGTAGATCTCTTTCAGCGCTGCGATCGCCAGCGGGGCGCTGTCAACCAGTTGTTGCGCCAGTTCGCGGGCGTTATCCATCAGTTCCGCCTGGCTAACCACGCGGTTGACTACCCCCCAACGCAGCGCCTCTTCTGCGCTCATTCTTCTGCCGGTCATCACCATTTCATTGACGATAGCAGGCGGCAGGATCTTCGGCAGACGCAGCACACCGCCGCTGTCAGGAACGATGCCCAGTTTGGCTTCCGGCAGGGCGAAGCTGGCGTTATCGGCACAGACAATAAAATCTGCCGCCAGTGCCAGTTCAAAGCCGCCGCCAAAGGCGTAGCCGTTCACAGCTGCGATAACCGGTTTGTCGAGATTGAAAATTTCGGTTAATCCCGCAAAACCACCCGGGCCAAAGTCAGCATCAGGTGCTTCGCCTTCTGCTGCCGCCTTTAAATCCCAGCCTGCGGAAAAGAATTTCTCTCCGGCACCGGTAATAATGGCGACGCGTAATTGCGGATCGTCACGGAAACTTAGAAAGACTTCGCCCATTTCGAAGCTGGTTTTTGCATCAATAGCATTCGCTTTTGGGCGATCAAGGGTAATTTCCAGAATTGATCCATTGCGGGTCAGATGTAATGATTCACTCATTCCTTTTCTCCATTTTTGCTTTTTCAGGGACGACAACATCCCTGCAAAAAATGCATATTGTTTTAGAGCGTGATTATTAGCGGGCAGGGTAGTTCCCTGCCGTTTCATTTATTTCAGATTCTTTCTGATTATTTTTCCCGAGCAATTACGTGGCAGATCTTTTCTGATCTCCAGATAAGAGGGCACTTTAAATTTCGCCATATTCTGCTCGCAGAAGCAGAAGAACTCCTCTTCGCTCAATGTTTCACCTTCATTCAACACTACAAATGCTTTGATAGCTTCATCACGAATCGAATCTTTAATACCAACAACTACGATGTCCTGAATTTTCGGATGTGCGGCGATAATATTTTCCAGCTCCACGCAGGAGACATTCTCGCCACCGCGTTTAATCATATTGCAGCGGCGATCGACGAAATAAAAAAAGCCCTCTTCGTCGCGGTATCCGGTATCGCCAGTGTGCAGCCAGCCATCGGCTTCCAGGACTCTGGCAGTGGCTTGCGGGTTAAGAAAATATTCTTTGAAGATGGTTTTCCCTGGTACGCCTTTAATGCAGATTTCACCGATTTCACCAGCCGGGAGCGGACGATTGTGATCGTCGCGGATCTCCGCTTCGTAGCAAAATCCTGCACGGCCAATTGACGGCCAGCGTCGTTTATCGCCGGGGCGATCGCCGATAATGCCAACAATGGTTTCCGTCATCCCATAAGACGTTAGCAAGCGGACGCCAAAGCGTTCACAAAACGCGTCTTTTTCCTGCTCCGACAGGTTGAGATAAAACATCACTTCCCGCAGATGGTGTTGCCGATCGTTCACAGAAGGCGGCTGCACCATCAAGGTACGGATCATCATCGGAATACATTCTGTAACGGTGGCCCGGTATTTCTGTACCTGTCCCCAGAAGGCGCGGGCGCTGTATTTCTCGACAAGCACAAAGGTGGCCCCGGCAGAAAACGCCGCCATCGCCGCAGTACACTGGCAGTCAATATGAAACGCAGGCATTACCGTCAGGTAGACGTCATCGTCACGCAGTGCACATTGCCAGGCGGAGTAATATCCGGCGAAGCGCAGGTTGTAATGGGTAATCACCACCCCTTTCGGCCGGGAAGTGGTACCGGAGGTAAAGAGAATTTCCGCCGTATCGTCAGTCGATAGCGGCGGTGCATAGCACAAGGTGGCAGGTTGTTGATTTTTCAGTTGAGTAAACGAACTCACGCCATCATCAGCGGGAAGTGCCACATCTGTCAGGCAAATGTGCCGCAGTTGCGTGGCATCTTCCTGCTGAATCTGTTGATACATGGGATAGAACTGCGCACTGGTCACCAGCAGGCACGCCTGGCTATTTTGCAGGATCCACGCGCTTTCTTCGCGCAACAGGCGGGCGTTAATCGGCACCATAATTGCGCCAATTTTTACCAGCCCGAACCAGCAAAAGATAAATTCCGGGCAGTTGTCGAGATGTAGAGCAACCTTGTCGCCTTTGCGAATCCCCAGCGTATAAAACAGGTTTGCCGTGCGGTTAATTTCCTGATTTAACTCAAGATAACTGTACCGGTTAACGACTCCGCCGCTGGATTCACAAATCAACGCCGTTTTATGACCGTAAATGTCAGCCAGATCGTCCCACATTTGACGTAGATGTTGTCCGCCAATGATATCCATTGCACCTCTATCCATTTTAGTCGTTTGTTATTGGGCGGGCGCTAGTCAGGTAAGCTGACTGACGCCACGCGTTTAGTCCTCAACTTTGGCCAGACCTTTGCTGACCAACTCCTGAATGTCGTTTTCGCTGTAGCCGATATTTTTCAAAATGGCGGCTGTGTCCATGCCATGTGATGGCATTCCGCGCCAGATTTGACCGGGGTTATTTTTGAATTTCGGCATCACGTTTGGCCCTTTGCAGGTGCGACCATCCATTGTTTGCCACTGGGTGATCGATTCACGGGCCACATACTGTGGATTACTTTCCAGTTCCGGTACGGTCAGCACTTTGGCGCAGGCGATATTCAGTTCAGCAAAGCGTTCTTTTACTTCTGCGATGGTATGTGCCGCCAGCCAGGCATCAAGTTTCTCTTCAACCAGCGGGCCATAAGGGCATTCGATACGGTGGATAAGCTGAGTGCCTTCCGGAATTTCTGGCGTGCCAAGCAGATGTGCGAGGCCAATATCTTTAAAACATTCTGCAATCTGAGTAATACCCACCAGTTCCATTACGATGTAGCCGTCGGCGCATTTGTACAGACCGCAACCTGCATAGTAGGGATCTTTACCTTTGGTCATGCGCGGGCACATTTCGCCGCCGTTGAAGTAATCCATCATGAAGTACTGGCCCATACGCAGCATCACTTCGTACATAGCGATATCGATACTTTCACCTTTACCGGTTTCACGCACTTTATGCAGTGCTGCCAGCGCCGCCGTGGTGGCAGTTAGGCCAGAAAAGTAATCGGCGGTATACGGGAAGGCAGGCATTGGCTGGTCAACATCACCGTTCTGAATCAGGTAACCACTGAAGGCCTGGGCGATGGTGTTATAGGCCGGAAGATTGGTGTACTCCTCGGTGCCGTACTGACCAAAACCGGACAGGTGAGCGATAACCAGTTTCGGGTTGTGCTGCCACAGGACTTCATCGGTAATGCCACGACGGGCAAAGGCCGGACCTTTACTGGCTTCGATGAAGATATCGGTGGTTTCCATTAATTTCAGAAACGCTTCGCGGCCTTCATCTTTGAAAATATTTAACGACAGCGCGTGCAAATTACGGCGGGAGAGCTGCGGGTAGTTCGGTTGAACGCGAATGGTGTCGGCCCAGGCGACGTTCTCGATCCAGATAACTTCCGCCCCCCATTCTGCGAACATTTGCCCGGCGAACGGCCCGGCGATTTCGATACCGGAGAAGACAACGCGCAATCCGGCCAGCGGCCCGAATTTCGGCATGGGTAGATGATCCATTATTAGCTCCTGAAAAATTTATGTAGCGCATGACTGCCGGATGCGGCGTAAACGCTTTATCCGGCCGACATTCGTGCTCCCGTAGGCCTGATAAGACGCGTCAGCGTCGCATCAGGCAGCGCACGGACTTAGCGATATTGCTTCAGCACCGCGCGACCCAGCGTCAGGATCTGCATTTCGTCAGATCCTCCGGAAACGCGGTCTACACGCAGGTCACGCCAGAAGCGGCTGATGCGGTGGTTGCCCGCAATCCCGACACCGCCCAGCACCTGCATTGCGCTATCCACCACTTCAAATGCCGCATTGGCGCAGAAGTATTTGCACATTGCTGCATCGCCAGAGGTGATGGTGCCGTTGTCTGCTTTCCACGCTGCTTCATACAGCATGTTTTTCATGGAGTTTAATTTGATCGCCATGTGGGCGAATTTTTCCTGAATCAACTGGAAACGACCAATAGCCTCGCCAAACTGCACGCGCTGGTTGGCGTAGCGCGCCGCATCTTCAAAGGCGCACATCGCCGTACCGTAGTTGGTGAGAGCTACCAGGAAACGTTCATGGTCGAACTCTTCTTTGACGCGGTTAAAGCCGTTACCTTCCCGACCGAACATGTCTTTCTCGTCCAGTTCCACATCGTCAAAGGTGATTTCACAGCAGCTGTCCATACGCAGACCGAGCTTCTCAAGTTTGGTCACTTTGATGCCCGGTTTGCTCATATCAACAAACCATTCGGTGTAGACAGGTTTGTCCGGAGAAGCCCCGTCACGCGCCATCACCACGATGTACGGGGTGTAGGCGCTGCTGGTAATAAAACACTTACTACCATTAAGATAAATCTTACCATTTCTACGGGTATAAGTCGTTTTCAGGCTACCCACGTCAGAGCCAGCCCCTGGTTCGGTAATCGCTGAGTTCCACATCTGCTTACCAGTACCACGAAACGCCATAATCTTGTCGATCTGCTCTTGTGTGCCTTCGCGCAGGAAGGTGTTGAATCCACCCGGCAACTGGTACAGCACGTAGGTTGGTGCCCCCAAACGACCCAATTCCATCCACACGGCGGCGAGGGTGACAAAACCTGCGTCCAGCCCGCCGTGCTCTTCCGGGATAAGCAGGCTGTCGATACCCATATCTGCCAGTGCTTTGACAAAACGTTCCGGGTAGACGCTGTCACGGTCGCACTCGGCAAAATAGGCCTCCCAGTTTTCGCTGGCCATCAGTTCGCGGATACCGGCGACAAACAGTTCCTGCTCATCATTTAAATTAAAATCCATCTTTCAACCTCTTGATATTTTGTGGGTTAATTAATCTTTCCAGTTCTGTTTCGCGTCTTTAATAAAGGAGAGCGTCACCATAATATTGACGAAGAACAGCGGGCATCCTCCGGCGATAATGGCGGTTTGAATCGGTTTCAGGCCGCCGAGCGCCAACAGAACGATACCGATAATGCCGACCAGAATTGACCAGCCGATACGCACCAGCAGCGGTGGTTCTTCACCATCGCGTACTTCGCGGCAAGTGGACATCGCCAGGGTATAAGAGCAGGCGTTAACCAACGTAACGGTGGCAATAAAGCAGAGGATGAAGAAGCCCCACATGGTGGCGGTGCTGAGTGGCAGAGCGGCCCAGGTTTCGATGATGGCGCGCGCCACACCGTACTGTTCGATCAGATGCGGAATGTTGATGATGTTTTTATCCATCAACAGCAGAGTGTTACTACCGAGTACAGTCCACAGGATCCAGGTGGATGCGGTCAGACCCAGCACCATGCCGAAGCACAGTTCACGCACGGTACGACCACGGGAGATGCGGGCGAGGAAGATACTCATCTGGATAGCGTAAATCACCCACCATGCCCAGTAGAACACGGTCCAGCCCTGCGGGAAGCCGCCTTTAGCGATGGGATCGGTATAGAACAACATGCGCGGCAGATACATCAGCAACATCCCCACCGAATCGGTGAAGTAGTTCATGATGAAGCTGGCACCGCTGACGATGAACACCCAACCCAGCATCAGGAAGCTCAGGTAACTACGCACGTCACTGGCGATACGTACGCCTTTTTGCAGACCGCAGGCGACGCAAATGGCGTTGAGGATAATCCAGCAGGTAATGATGATAGCGTCCAGTTGCAGGGTATGCGGAATGCCAAACAACCACTGCATACACTCGGTTACCAGCGGCGTGGCAAGGCCCAGACTGGTACCCATCGCGAAGATCAAGGCGACGAGATAGAAGTTGTCGACGATGGTACCGAACAACCCTTTGGCGTGTTTTTCACCTACCAGCGGTACCAGGGTCGAGCTGGGGCGAATCACTTCCATTTTGCGGACAAAGAAGAAGTAAGCGAAGGCGACGGAGAGGAAGCTGTAAGTGGCCCACGGCAGAGGTCCCCAGTGGAACAAACTGTAAGCCAGCCCCAACTCTTTCGCCCCTGTCGAGTTCGGTTCTAAGCCAAACGGCGGGGTGGAGATGTAGTAGTAGATCTCAATTGACCCCCAGAACAGTACTGCGGCAGAGGTACAGGAGGCGAACATCATAAAGATCCAACTGGCGGTACTGAACTCGGGCGGTTCGTTACCTAAACGCTTTTTGGCATACGGGCCGAATACCAGCCAGAACCAGCCGAAAAGCATCACCACCATATACCATTCAAATGCCCATCCCCATACATTGGTGACGTAACTGAATACAGCATTAATAACGACATTCGCCGCATCCAGATCTCTAACTGTAAGCCAACAAAGTATGCCGACGATTATTAACGGCGGAAAGAAAACCTTCGGTTCTATTCCAGTTTTTCTCTTTTCATTCTTCATGAGTTAATTCCACTGTGAAAACGAATATTTATTTGCGTTCCCGTTTGTTTTATTTTTGTTAACATTTAATATAATTATTATTAACCTCGTGGACGCGTTAATGGCTAACTCATAATGGGTATTCAACAAGCTGCATTCTGTGATTGTTATCACATTTTTGTTTCGGGTGAATAGATGGCATTTTTGTGTTAATTTTGATTATTAATCAGTGTGTTATGTTCTGATGTGAGTAAAAAAATAGCATCTGACTTTCAATATTGGTGATCCATAAAACAATATTGAAAATTTCTTTTTGCTACGCCGTGTTTTCAATATTGGTGAGGAACTTAACAATATTGAAAGTTGGATTTATCTGCGTGTGACATTTTCAATATTGGTGATTAAAGTTTTATTTCCAAATTAAAGGGCGTGATATCTGTAATTAACACCACCGATATGAACGACGTTTCCTTCATGATTTCTGGAGATGCAATGAAGATTATTACTTGCTATAAGTGCGTGCCTGATGAACAGGATATTGCGGTCAATAATGCTGATGGTTCGTTAGACTTCAGTAAAGCCGATGCCAAAATAAGCCAATACGATCTCAACGCTATTGAAGCGGCTTGCCAGCTAAAGCAACAGGCAGCAGAGGCGCAGGTGACAGCCTTAAGTGTGGGCGGTAAAGCCCTGACCAACGCCAAAGGGCGTAAAGATGTGCTATCGCGCGGCCCGGATGAACTGATTGTGGTGATTGATGACCAGTTCGAGCAGGCACTGCCGCAACAAACGGCGAGCGCACTGGCTGCTGCCGCCCAGAAAGCAGGCTTTGATTTGATCCTCTGTGGCGATGGTTCTTCCGACCTTTATGCCCAGCAGGTTGGTTTGCTGGTAGGCGAAATCCTCAATATTCCGGCAGTTAACGGCGTCAGCAAAATTATCTCCCTGACGGCAGATACCCTCACCGTTGAGCGCGAACTGGAAGATGAAACCGAAACCTTAAGCATTCCGCTGCCTGCGGTTGTTGCTGTTTCCACTGATATCAACTCCCCACAAATTCCTTCGATGAAAGCCATTCTCGGCGCGGCGAAAAAGCCAGTCCAGGTATGGTCGGCGGCGGATATCGGTTTTAACGCAGAGGCAGCCTGGTCAGAACAACAGGTTGCCGCGCCGAAACAGCGCGAGCGTCAGCGCATCGTGATTGAAGGCGACGGCGAAGAACAGATCGCCGCATTTGCTGAAAATCTTCGCAAAGTCATTTAATTACAGGGGATGCTATGAACACGTTTTCTCAAGTCTGGGTATTCAGCGATACCCCTTCTCGTCTGCCGGAACTGATGAACGGTGCGCAGGCTTTAGCTAATCAAATCAACACATTTGTCCTCAATGATGCCGATGGCGCACTGGCAATCCAGCTTGGCGCTAATCATGTCTGGACATTAAGCGGCAAACCGGACGATCGGATGATCGAAGATTACGCCGATGTCATGGCTGACACTATTCGCCAGCACGGCGCAGACGGTCTGGTGCTGTTGCCGAATACCCGTCGCGGCAAATTACTGGCGGCAAAACTGGGTTACCGCCTTAAAGCGGCGGTTTCGAACGATGCCAGCGCCGTTAGCGTGCAGGACGGTAAAGCGACAGTGAAACACATGGTTTACGGCGGTCTGGCGATTGGCGAAGAACGCATTGCCACGCCGTATGCGGTACTGACCATCAGCAGCGGCACGTTTGATGCGGCTCAGCCAGACGCGTCACGTACTGGCGAAACACACACCGTGGCGTGGCAGGCTCCGGCGGTGGCGATTACCCGCACGGCAACGCAGGCGCGCCAGAGCAACAGCGTCGATCTCGACAAAGCCCGTCTGGTGGTCAGCGTCGGTCGCGGCATTGGCAGCAAAGAAAACATTGCGCTGGCAGAACAGCTTTGCAAGGCGATAGGTGCGGAGTTGGCCTGTTCTCGTCCGGTGGCGGAAAACGAAAAATGGATGGAGCACGAACGCTATGTCGGTATCTCCAACCTGATGCTGAAACCTGAACTGTACCTGGCGGTGGGGATCTCCGGGCAGATCCAGCACATGGTTGGCGCTAACGCGTCGCAAACCATTTTCGCCATCAACAAAGATAAAAATGCGCCGATCTTCCAGTTCGCGGATTACGGCATTGTTGGTGACGCCGTGAAGATCCTTCCGGCGCTGACCGCAGCTTTAGCACGTTGATCCACTCTGGCAGGGCTGCATTTTGGCCCTGCCTCTGACAGGGAGCTCTTATGTCCGAAGATATCTTTGACGCCATCATCGTCGGTGCAGGGCTTGCCGGTTCGGTTGCCGCACTGGTGCTCGCCCGCGAAGGTGCGCAAGTGTTAGTTATCGAGCGTGGCAATTCCGCAGGTGCCAAGAACGTCACCGGCGGGCGTCTCTATGCCCACAGTCTGGAACACATTATTCCTGGTTTCGCCGAATCCGCCCCCGTAGAACGCCTGATCACCCATGAAAAACTCGCGTTTATGACGGAGAAGTCAGCGATGACTATGGACTACTGCAACGGTGACGAAACCTCGCCATCCCAGCGTTCTTACTCCGTTTTGCGCAGTAAATTTGATGCCTGGCTGATGGAGCAGGCCGAAGAGGCGGGCGCGCAGTTAATTACCGGGATTCGTGTCGATAACCTCGTACAGCGCGATGGCAAAGTTGTCGGCGTAGAAGCCGATGGCGATGTGATTGAAGCGAAAACGGTGATCCTTGCTGACGGGGTGAACTCCATCCTTGCCGAAAAGCTGGGGATGGCTAAACGTGTTAAACCGACGGATGTGGCGGTTGGCGTGAAGGAACTGATCGAGTTACCGAAGTCGGTAATCGAAGACCGCTTTCAGTTGAAGGGTAATCAGGGCGCGGCTTGCCTGTTTGCGGGATCACCCACCGATGGCCTGATGGGCGGCGGCTTTCTTTATACCAATGAAAACACTCTATCGCTGGGGTTGGTTTGTGGTCTGCATCATCTGCATGACGCGAAAAAATCGGTGCCGCAAATGCTGGAAGATTTCAAACAACATCCGGCCGTTGCACCGCTGATCGCAGGCGGCAAGCTGGTGGAATATTCCGCTCACGTAGTGCCGGAAGCAGGCATCAACATGCTGCCGGAGCTGGTCGGTGAAGGCGTACTGATTGCCGGTGATGCCGCCGGAATGTGTATGAACCTCGGTTTTACTATTCGCGGTATGGATCTGGCGATTGCCGCCGGGGAAGCTGCTGCAAAAACCGTGCTTTCAGCGATGAAAAGCGACGATTTCAGTAAGCAAAAACTGGCGGAATATCGTCAGCATCTGGAGAGTGGCCCACTGCGCGATATGCGCATGTACCAGAAACTACCGGCGTTCCTTGATAACCCACGCATGTTTAGCGGTTACCCGGAACTGGCGGTGGGCGTGGCGCGTGACCTGTTCACCATTGACGGCAGCGCGCCGGAACTGATGCGCAAGAAAATCCTCCGCCACGGCAAGAAAGTGGGCTTCATCAATCTGATCAAGGATGGCATGAAAGGAGTGACCGTTTTATGACTTCTCCCGTCAATGTGGACGTCAAACTGGGCGTCAATAAATTCAATGTCGATGAAGAGCATCCGCACATTGTTGTAAAGGCCGACGCGGATAAACAGGCGCTGGAGCTGCTGGTAAAAGCGTGCCCCGCAGGTCTGTATAAGAAGCAGGATGATGGCAGTGTGCGCTTCGATTACGCCGGATGTCTGGAGTGCGGCACCTGTCGCATTCTGGGGCTGGGGTCGGCGTTGGAACAGTGGGAATACCCGCGCGGCACCTTTGGTGTGGAGTTTCGTTACGGCTGATGTTGGTTTGATACGTAACGCCGTACTGACTCTCATTGCAAAAAAAACAGGAATAACCCATGCAACCGTCCAGAAACTTTGACGATCTTAAATTCTCTTCTATTCACCGCCGCATTTTGCTGTGGGGAAGCGGTGGTCCGTTTCTGGATGGTTATGTACTGGTAATGATTGGCGTGGCGCTGGAGCAACTGACTCCGGCGCTGAAACTGGACGCTGACTGGATTGGCTTGCTGGGCGCGGGAACGCTCGCCGGGCTGTTCGTTGGCACATCGCTGTTTGGCTATATCTCCGATAAAGTCGGACGGCGCAAAATGTTCCTCATTGATATCATCGCCATCGGCGTGATATCGGTGGCGACGATGTTTGTCTCATCCCCCGTCGAACTGTTAGTGATGCGGGTACTCATCGGCATTGTCATCGGTGCGGATTATCCCATCGCGACTTCGATGATCACTGAGTTCTCCAGTACCCGTCAGCGGGCGTTTTCCATCAGCTTTATCGCCGCGATGTGGTATGTCGGCGCGACTTGCGCCGATTTGGTCGGCTATTGGCTTTATGATGTGGAAGGCGGCTGGCGCTGGATGCTGGGTAGCGCAGCGATTCCCTGTTTGTTGATTTTGATTGGTCGATTCGAACTGCCTGAATCTCCCCGCTGGTTGTTACGCAAAGGGCGAGTAAAAGAGTGCGAAGAGATGATGATCAAACTGTTTGGTGAGCCGGTGGCTTTCGACGAAGAGCCGCCGCAGCAAGCCCGTTTTCGCGATCTGTTTAATCGCCGCCATTTTCCTTTTGTTCTGTTTGTTGCCGCCATCTGGACCTGCCAGGTGATCCCGATGTTCGCTATTTACACCTTTGGCCCGCAAATTGTTGGTCTGCTGGGATTGGGCGTTGGCAAAAACGCGGCACTGGGGAACGTGGTGATTAGCCTGTTCTTTATGCTCGGCTGTATTCCGCCGATGCTGTGGCTAAACACTGCCGGACGGCGTCCATTGTTGATTGGCAGTTTTGCCATGATGACGCTGGCGCTGGCGGTTTTGGGGCTGATCCCGGATATGGGGATCTGGCTGGTAGTGATGGCCTTTGCGGTGTATGCCTTTTTCTCTGGCGGGCCGGGTAATTTGCAGTGGCTCTATCCTAATGAACTCTTCCCGACGGATATCCGCGCCTCTGCCGTGGGCGTGATTATGTCCTTAAGCCGTATTGGCACTATTGTTTCGACCTGGGCACTGCCAATCTTTATCAACAATTACGGTATCAGTAACACGATGCTAATGGGGGCGGGTATCTCGCTGTTTGGTTTGTTGATTTCCGTAGCGTTTGCCCCGGAGACTCGAGGGATGTCACTGGCGCAGACCAGCAATATGACGATCCG
This sequence comes from Escherichia sp. MOD1-EC5189, assembly GCF_002966045.1. Lineage (NCBI taxonomy): Bacteria > Pseudomonadati > Pseudomonadota > Gammaproteobacteria > Enterobacterales > Enterobacteriaceae > Escherichia > Escherichia sp. MOD1-EC5189. Next base: position 163,336 of record NZ_PTRX01000004.1, read on the forward strand.
CGGGCAGAGAATGGGGTAATTTATTCAGATTTCTGCCTTTTTTGAATCAATATTATTGACTATTAGCTGCGTGAATATGTGACTACACTTTGTGGGAAAACAAAGGCGTAAACACGCGAGTTAACTATGATCCTCATAATTTATGCGCATCCGTATCCGCATCATTCTCATGCGAATAAACGGATGCTTGAACAGGCAAGGACGCTGGAAGGCGTCGAAATTCGCTCTCTTTATCAACTCTATCCTGACTTCAATATCGATATTGCTGCCGAGCAGGAGGCGTTGTCTCGCGCCGATCTGATCGTCTGGCAGCACCCGATGCAGTGGTACAGCATTCCACCGCTCCTCAAACTTTGGATCGATAAAGTTTTCTCGCACGGCTGGGCTTACGGTCACGGCGGTACGGCGCTGCATGGCAAACATTTGCTGTGGGCGGTGACGACCGGCGGCGGGGAAAGCCATTTTGAGATTGGTGCACATCCGGGCTTTGATGTGCTGTCGCAGCCGCTACAGGCGACGGCAATCTACTGCGGGCTGAACTGGCTGCCACCGTTTGCCATGCACTGTACCTTTATTTGTGACGACGAAACCCTCGAAGGGCAGGCGCGTCACTATAAGCAACGTCTGCTGGAATGGCAGGAGGCACATCATGGATAGCCATACGCTGATTCAGGCGCTGATTTATCTCGGTTCGGCGGCGCTGATTGTACCCATTGCGGTACGTCTTGGTCTGGGATCGGTACTTGGCTACCTGATCGCCGGCTGCATTATTGGCCCGTGGGGGCTGCGACTGGTGACCGATGCCGAATCTATTCTGCACTTTGCCGAGATCGGCGTGGTGCTGATGCTGTTTATTATCGGCCTCGAACTCGATCCACAAAGGCTGTGGAAGTTGCGTGCGGCAGTGTTTGGTGGTGGTGCATTACAGATGGTGATTTGCGGCGGCCTGCTGGGGCTGTTCTGCATGTTCCTTGGTCTGCGCTGGCAGGTAGCGGAACTGATCGGCATGACACTGGCGCTCTCATCAACGGCAATTGCCATGCAGGCGATGAATGAACGCAACCTGATGGTGACACAAATGGGCCGTAGCGCCTTTGCGGTGCTGCTGTTCCAGGATATCGCCGCGATCCCGCTGGTAGCGATGATCCCGCTACTGGCGGCGAGCAGTGCCTCGACGACGATGGGCGCATTTGCTCTCTCGGCGTTAAAAGTGGCGGGTGCACTGGTGCTGGTGGTACTGCTGGGGCGCTATGTCACGTGTCCGGCGCTGCGTTTTGTTGCCCGCTCTGGCTTGCGGGAAGTGTTTAGTGCCGTGGCGTTATTCCTCGTGTTTGGCTTTGGTTTGCTGCTGGAAGAGGTCGGCTTGTCGATGGCGATGGGGGCGTTTCTGGCGGGCGTACTGCTGGCAAGCTCGGAATACCGCCATGCGCTGGAAAGCGATATCGAGCCATTTAAAGGTTTGCTGTTGGGGCTGTTTTTCATCGGTGTTGGCATGTCGATAGACTTTGGCACGCTGATTGAAAACCCATTGCGTATTGTCATTTTGCTGCTTGGTTTCCTCATCATCAAAATCGCTATGCTGTGGCTGATTGCCCGACCGTTGCAGGTGCCGGATAAACAGCGTCGCTGGTTTGCGGTGCTGTTAGGGCAGGGCAGTGAGTTTGCCTTTGTGGTATTTGGCGCGGCGCAAATGGCGAATGTGCTGGAGCCGGAGTGGGCGAAGTCGCTGACCCTGGCGGTGGCGCTGTCGATGGCGGCAACGCCGATTCTGCTGGTGATCCTCAATCGCCTTGAGCAATCTTCTACCGAACAAGCGCGTGAAGCCGATGAGATTGATGAAGAACAACCGCGGGTGATCATTGCTGGATTCGGTCGTTATGGACAGATTACCGGACGTTTACTGCTCTCCAGCGGGGTGAAAATGGTGGTGCTCGATCATGATCCTGACCATATCGAAACCTTGCGCAAATTTGGCATGAAAGTGTTTTACGGCGATGCCACGCGGATGGATTTACTGGAATCTGCCGGAGCGGCGAAAGCAGAAGTGCTGATTAACGCCATTGACGATCCACAAACCAACCTGCAACTGACGGAGATGGTGAAAGAACATTTCCCGCATCTGCAGATTATTGCCCGCGCCCGTGATGTCGATCACTACATTCGTTTGCGTCAGGCAGGCGTTGAAAAACCAGAGCGTGAAACCTTTGAAGGGGCACTGAAAACCGGGCGTCTGGCGCTGGAAAGTTTAGGTCTGGGGCCGTATGAAGCGCGGGAGCGTGCAGATGTATTCCGCCGTTTTAATATTCAGATGGTGGAAGAGATGTCAGTAGTTGAGAACGACACCAAAGCCCGCGCAGCGGTCTATAAACGCACCAGTGCGATGTTAAGTGAGATCATTACCGAAGACCGCGAACATCTGTCATTAATTCAACGACATGGCTGGCAGGGCACCGAAGAAGGTAAACATACCGGCAACATAGCGGATGAACCGGAAACGAAACCCTCATCCTAATAAAGAGTGACGTAAATCACACTTTACAGATAACTGATTGTTTTTGTTTCATTGTAATGCGGCGAGTCCAGGGGGAGAGCGTGGACTCGCCAGCAGAATATAAAATTTTCCTCAACATCATCCTCGCACCAGTCGACGACGGTTTACGCTTTACGTATAGTGGCGACAATTTTTTATATCCAGGATAAATCAATGATTAGTCTGATTGCGGCGTTAGCGGTAGATCGCGTTATCGGCATGGAAAACGCCATGCCGTGGAACCTGCCTGCCGATCTCGCCTGGTTTAAACGCAACACCTTAAATAAACCCGTGATTATGGGCCGCCATACCTGGGAATCCATCGGTCGTCCGCTGCCAGGACGCAAAAATATTATCCTCAGCAGTCAACCGGGTACGGATGATCGCGTAACGTGGGTGAAGTCGGTGGATGAAGCCATCGCGGCGTGTGGTGACGTACCAGAAATCATGGTGATTGGCGGTGGTCGCGTTTATGAGCAGTTCCTGCCCAAAGCGCAAAAACTGTATCTGACGCATATCGACGCAGAAGTGGAAGGCGACACCCATTTCCCGGATTACGAGCCGGATGACTGGGAATCGGTATTCAGCGAATTCCACGACGCTGATGCGCAGAACTCTCATAGCTATTGCTTTGAGATTCTGGAGCGGCGGTAAGTTTGTATATTAGAATTCCGGCATCACTGATACGTGCAGATATCCGTGTATACTAGACGTATAAATTGTACAGGAGCACGATATCATGACTGCAAAACGTACCACACAAAGTGTGACCGTCACCGTCGACCGTGAGTTAGTCAATCGCGCTCGTGATGCAGGCTTAAATATGAGCGCCACCCTTACGGTTGCGCTCAATGCTGAACTTAAAAAACATGTAGCAACACGTTGGCGTGAAGAGAACGCAGAAGCTATCGCTGCGTTAAATCAATTGGCTGATGAAACCGGATGTTTCTCTGATGAGTACCGGAGCTTCTAGCGATGCAATTTACGGTATACCGCAGTCGCGGCAGGAACGCCGCGTTTCCCTTTGTTATCGATGTTACCAGCGACATTATTGGTGAGATTAATCGCCGTATCGTTATTCCATTAACACCTATTGAACGATTTAGCCATATTCGCCCACCAGAACGGCTTAACCCAATCCTTTTACTGGTAGACGGCAAAGAATATGTGCTCATGACGCATGAGACTGCAACTGTTCCAGTTAACACGCTGGGAACGAAATTTTGCGATGCCAGCGCGCACCGAACTTTGATTAAAGGAGCATTAGATTTTATGCTCGACGGGATTTAAGACGCGACCGCCTCTCCCTCACCCATATCTTTATGCCGGTTCGACGGCTGGACAAAATACTGCTTATCTTCCCAGCGCAGGCAGGTTAATGACCCACCCCAGCAGCAACCAGTATCCAGCGCGTAAATACCTTCCGGCGTACCTTTGCCCTCCAGCGATGCCCAGTGACCAAAGGCGATGCTGTACTCTTCAGCGACGGGGCCAGGAATCGCAAACCACGGTTTCAGTGGGGCAGGGGCTTCTTCCGGCGATTCTTTGCTGTACATATCCAGTTGACCGTTCGGGAAGCAAAAGCGCATACGGGTAAAGGCGTTGGTGATAAACCGCAGTCTTCCCAGCCCCCGCAATTCCGGTGACCAGTTATTTGGCATATCGCCGTACATGGCATCAAGGAAGAAGGGGTAGGAGTCGCTCGACAGCACCGCTTCTACATCGCGCGCGCACTCTTTGGCAGTCTGCAGATCCCACTGCGGCGTGATCCCTGCGTGGGCCATCACCAACTTTTTCTCTTCGTCGATTTGCAGCAGAGGCTGGCGACGCAGCCAGTTAAGCAGCTCGTCGGCATCCGGCGCTTCCAGCAGCGGTGTCAGGCGATCTTTCGGTTTATTGCGGCTGATCCCGGCAAATACCGCCAGCAGATGCAGATCGTGATTGCCCAGCACCAGACGTACGCTGTCGCCTAAGGATTTCACATAGCGCAGAACATCCAGCGAACCAGGGCCGCGCGCGACCAGATCGCCTGTCAGCCAGAGGGTGTCTTTCCCAGGGGTAAATTCTACTTTATGCAGCAATGCGATCAGTTCATCGTAACAACCATGAACGTCGCCAATAAGGTATGTCGCCATATTCTTTTAATGAATGAGTGTGGGAACGGCGAGTCGGAATACGGGAATGTCGATGCTGAAAGGGACGCCATTTTCATCGATCATTTCGTAGTGACCCTGCATGGTGCCCAGCGGGGTTTCAATGATTGCACCGCTGGTGTACTGGTACTCTTCGCCAGGCGCGATAAGTGGCTGGACGCCAACCACTCCTTCGCCCTGGACTTCGGTTTCACGGCCATTGCCATTGGTGATCAGCCAGTAACGCCCCAACAACTGCACTGGCGCTCGCCCCAGATTGCGTATGGTTACGGTATAAGCAAAAACGTAACGTTCATTATCAGGTGAAGATTGTGCCTCAATGTAGACGCTTTGAACCTGAATACACACTCGGGGCGAATTGATCATCGTTAACTCTCCTGCAAAGGCGCGTTCTCCGCCAGATAGTTCGCCATCTGGCAATATTGCGCGACAGAGATATTTTCCGCTCGCATCGCCGGGTCGATCCCCATTCCCGTTAACACCTCGACGCTAAACAGGTTGCCGAGGCTGTTACGAATGGTTTTACGACGCTGGTTAAAGGCTTCGGTGGTGATGCGGCTCAACACGCGAACATCTTTGACCGGGTGAGGCATCGTTGCATGAGGAACCAGGCGCACGACGGCGGAATCCACTTTGGGTGGTGGTGTAAAGGCTGACGGCGGAACTTCCAGCACCGGGATCACGTTGCAATAGTATTGCGCCATGACGCTTAATCGACCATACGCCTTGCTGTTCGGTCCTGCAACCAGACGATTCACCACCTCTTTTTGCAACATAAAGTGCATGTCGGCAATGGCATCAGTATAGCTAAACAGATGGAACATCAACGGCGTGGAGATGTTATAAGGCAGGTTGCCGAAAACACGCAGCGGCTGGCCCATTTTCGTAGCCAGTTCGCCAAAGTTAAAGGTCATCGCATCCTGCTGATAAATCGTCAGTTTCGGGCCTAAGAATGGATGCGTTTGCAGACGTGCCGCCAGATCGCGGTCAAGTTCGATGACCGTCAGCTGGTCCAGGCGTTCGCCGACCGGTTCGGTCAATGCCGCCAGACCGGGGCCGATTTCGACCATCGCCTGGCCCTTCTGCGGGTTAATGGCAGAAACAATGCTGTCGATCACGAACTGATCGTTAAGAAAGTTTTGCCCGAAGCGTTTACGGGCTAAGTGGCCCTGGTGGACTCGATTATTCATTGGGTGTTAACAATCATTTTGATGGCGAGATTAAGCGCCGTAATAAAACTGCCGACATCGGCTTTGCCACGTCCCGCCAGTTCAAGTGCGGTGCCGTGGTCCACTGATGTGCGAATAAAGGGCAGGCCCAGCGTAATGTTCACACCGCGCCCGAAGCCCTGGTATTTTAGCACGGGAAGACCCTGATCGTGGTACATCGCCAGCACGGCGTCGGCGTTATCGAGATATTTCGGCTGAAACAGGGTATCGGCAGGCAGCGGCCCGTTAAGTTTCATCCCCTGCACCCGTAACTCGTCGAGCACCGGAATAATGGTGTCTATCTCTTCCGTACCCATATGACCGCCTTCGCCTGCGTGCGGATTCAGCCCGCAGACCAGAATGCGCGGTTCGGCAATACCAAATTTGGTCCGCAAATCGTGATGCAAAATAGCAATCACTTCGTGCAAAAGCGCAGGGGTGATAGCGTCTGCGATATCGCGCAGCGGTAAATGCGTCGTTGCCAGCGCCACGCGAAGTTCTTCGGTCGCCAGCATCATCACCACTTTTTTCACCTGCGAACGCTCTTCGAAAAACTCGGTATGACCGGTAAACGGAATGCCTGCGTCGTTAATGACGCCTTTATGCACGGGGCCTGTGATCAGCGCAGCAAATTCACCGTTCAGACAGCCATCACACGCTCGCGCCAGCGTCTCCACCACATAATGCCCATTTTCAACCGCTAACTGCCCCACAGTGACAGATTCACGTAGCGCGACAGGAAGTAGCGTTAATGTGCCCGCAGTTTGCGGTTGTGCAGGGGAGTTGGGGGTATAAGGGCGGAGGGTGAGCGGCAAACCGAGCATCGCTGCCCGGTCGGTAAGGAGAGTGGCATCGGCACAAACAACCAGTTCGACCGGCCACTCACGCTGTGCAAGCTGGACAACTAAGTCCGGGCCAATCCCGGCGGGCTCGCCGGGAGTGATCACAACACGTTGGGTTTTAACCATTAGTTGCTCAGGATTTTAACGTAGGCGCTGGCACGTTGTTCCTGCATCCAGCTTGCTGCTTCTTCCGAGAACTTACGGTTCATCAGCATGCGGTACGCACGATCTTTCTGCGCAGCGTCGGTTTTATCGACATTACGGGTATCCAGCAGTTCGATTAAATGCCAGCCGAATGAAGAGTGAACCGGTGCACTCATTTGACCTTTGTTCAGGCGGGTCAGCGCATCACGGAAGGCCGGATCGAAAATATCTGGCGTAGCCCAGCCGAGATCGCCGCCCTGGTTAGCAGAGCCTGGATCCTGAGAGAACTCTTTCGCTGCGGCAGCAAAAGTCGTTTTACCACTCTTGATATCGGCAGCAATCTGTTCCAGTTTCACGCGGGCCTGTTCGTCAGTCATGATCGGCGACGGTTTCAGCAGAATATGGCGAGCATGAACTTCGGTCACCGAGATATTTTTGCTTTCGCCGCGCAGGTCGTTAACTTTCAGAATATGGAAGCCAACGCCGGAACGAATTGGGCCAACAATGTCGCCTTTCTTCGCGGTGCTTAATGCCTGGGCGAAGATCCCCGGCAACTCCTGAATACGGCCCCAGCCCATCTGGCCGCCGTTCAGCGCCTGCTGGTCGGCAGAATGAGCAATCGCCAGTTTACCGAAATCAGCGCCGTTACGCGCCTGATCGACAATAGCGCGCGCCTGGCTTTCCGCTTCGTTCACCTGATCAGAGGTCGGGTTTTCTGGCAGCGGAATCAGGATGTGGCTCAGGTTCAGCTCAGTGCTGGCATCGTTTTGGTTACCCACCTGCTGCGCCAGAGATTCGACTTCCTGCGGCAGGATAGTGATGCGACGACGCACTTCGTTGTTACGCACTTCAGAGATAATCATCTCTTTGCGGATCTGGTTACGATAGGTGTTGTAGTTCAGCCCATCGTAAGCCAGACGGCTGCGCATCTGATCCAGCGTCATGTTGTTTTGTTTAGCGATGTTAGCAATCGCCTGATCGAGCTGCTCATCGGAGATTTTCACTCCCATTTTCTGCCCCATCTGCAGGATGATTTGATCCATGATCAAACGCTCCATGATTTGGTGGCGCAGCGTAGCATCATCAGGAAGTTGCTGCCTTGCCTGGGCAGCGTTCAGTTTTACCGACTGCATTAATCCATCAACGTCGCTTTCCAGCACGACGCCGTTATTGACGACGGCTGCGACTTTATCGACTACCTGGGGGGCAGCGAAACTGGTATTCGCGATCATGGCGATACCGAGAAGCAGCGTTTTCCAGTTCTTCATACTTTTTCCATTTCAATTAACCGCACTGCGGATTACGTGGTAAATCAACAAATCACAAAGTGTTTTGATACGGCAGAATGTTCGAACGCAGCATCTCTTGCGTACCCAGACCGTAGTTGGAGCTCAGGCCGCGAAGTTCGATGTTAAAGCCGATTGCGTTGTCATATACCGCATGTTGTTTATCGTTATCCCAACCGTTCAGCTTCCGCTCGTAACCGACGCGAATCGCATAGCAGCAGGAGCTATATTGCACACCTAACATAGAGTCGGCTTGCTTGTTCGCATTGGTGTCGTAGTAGTAGGCCCCGACAATTGACCAACGATCGGCAATTGGCCAGCTGGCGACGGCACCTACCTGCGAAATACCATTCTTATACTGCTCTGCCGTGGAATAGTACTTAGGCAGCGTAGCCTGAATATATTCCGGGCTGGCGTAACGGTAGTTCAACTGCACCAGACGGTCTTCATCCCGACGGTATTCAATGCTGGAGTTACTGGTGGCTACGTTATCCAGACGCGTGTCGTACTGAATCCCGCCACGCAATCCCCAACGCTCGGAGATACGCCAGTAGGTATCGCCTGCCCATACCAGTGAGCCCGTTTTGTCGTCATTCTCCCATGTTATGTTGTCATCGCCAGTGCGAGACTCCGTGAAATAGTAGATTTGACCAACGGAAATATTAAAACGTTCAACGGCAGCATCATCATATATGCGAGATGTGACACCGGTCGTCACTTGGTTAGCGGAGGCAATACGGTCAAGACCGCCATAAGTCCGGTCCCGGAACAGGCCTGAGTAGTCAGATTGCAGCAGAGACGAGTCGTAGTTATAGATGTCGCTCTGATCGCGATACGGCACGTATAAATACTGCGCGCGCGGTTCCAGCGTTTGGGTATAACCCGGAGCCAGCATTTCCATATCGCGTTCAAAGACCATTTTGCCGTCAACTTTGAATTGCGGCATTACGCGGTTAACGGATTCGTCCAGCTTGGTTGTGTTTCTGGAGTTATACCAGTCAAGATTAGTTTGCTGATAATGGGTTGCCAGCAACTTCGCTTCGGTATTGATGCTGCCCCAGTTATTAGAGAGCGGCAAATTGATGGTCGGCTCCAGGTGAACACGGGTTGCTTCAGGCATGTCGTCTCTGGTGTTAACAAAGTGTACTGCCTGGCCGTAAATGCGTGTATCAAACGGACCAACATCATTCTGGTAGTAGTTAACGTCTAACTGCGGCTCTGCCGAGTAGCTACTGGTGTTCTGCTCGCTGAAGACCTGGAACTGCTTGGTTGAAACGGTGGCATTGAAGTTTTGCACCGCATAGCCAACGCTGAATTTTTGCGTTGCGTAGCCGTCAGTACTGGAACCGTACTTGTTATCAAAATCATTGAAGTAGCTAGGATCGCTGACCTTGGTGTAGTCGACGTTGAAACGCCACACCTGATCCATGACCCCGGAGTGGTTCCAGTAGAACAACCAACGACGTGAACTGTCATCGTTCGGGTGTTCATCTTCATAGACTTTATCGGAAGGCAGATAGTCCAGTTCCATCAAACCTGCGCCCGCCTGGGAGAGGTAGCGGAATTCGTTCTCCCACATGATGTTGCCACGACGATGCATATAATGCGGCGTGATGGTGGCATCCATATTTGGCGCAATGTTCCAGTAATATGGCAGGTAGAACTCAAAGTAGTTGGTGGTGGTGTACTTGGCGTTCGGGATCAAGAAACCAGAACGACGTTTGTCACCCACCGGCAACTGCAAATACGGGCTATAAAAGATCGGTACCGGACCCACTTTAAAGCGGGCGTTCCAGATTTCCGCAACTTGTTCTTCGCGGTCATGAATAATTTCGCTACCTACTACGCTCCAGGTGTCGGAACCCGGCAGACAGGAGGTAAAGCTACCGTTATCCAGAATGGTATAGCGGTTTTCGCCACGTTGTTTCATCAGGTCCGCTTTGCCGCGACCCTGGCGACCCACCATCTGGTAATCACCTTCCCAGACGTTGGTATCTTTGGTGTTCAGGTTCGCCCAGCCTTTCGGCCCTTTGAGGATGACCTGGTTATCGTCGTAATGGACATTACCGAGCGCATCAACGGTACGTACTGGCTCCGGCTGTCCTGGTGCCTCTTTTTGATGGAGCTGCACTTCGTCGGCCTGCAGACGGCTGTTACCCTGCATGATATCCACGCTGCCAGTAAACACGGCGTCATCCGGGTAGTCCCCTTTCGCGTGGTCAGCATTGATAGTCACGGGTAAGTCATTGGTATCGCCCTGTACCAGAGGACGGTCATAGCTTGGCACGCCCAACATGCACTGTGAGGCGAGGTCGGCTGCCAGTCCCTGTTGACTATAAAGGGCGGTGGCAATCATGGTGGCCAGGAGAGTGGGGATACGTTTTTTCATACGTTGATTTTATTGTTCCATCATCGGTAACGTTGCGCGTGACAAACGGTCAGAGACTAACGTACTCGTCATCTCTACGCTAGTGTTAATCCTGTCCGAATAGCGTCAGTGGTGTTAGGCACGGCATTGAATGACAGGTATGATAATGCAAATTATAGGCGATGTCCCACAATTGACCGCAGCCGGAAAACGGTAAAAGCACCTTTATATTGTGGGAGATAGCCCTGATATCCGTGTGTCGATTTGGGGAATATATGCAGTATTGGGGAAAAATCATTGGCGTGGCCGTGGCCTTACTGATGGGCGGCGGCTTTTGGGGCGTAGTGTTAGGCCTGTTAATTGGCCATATGTTTGATAAAGCCCGTAGCCGTAAAATGGCGTGGTTCGCCAACCAGCGTGAGCGTCAGGCGCTGTTTTTTGCCACCACTTTTGAAGTGATGGGCCATTTAACCAAATCCAAAGGTCGCGTCACGGAGGCTGATATTCATATCGCCAGCCAGTTGATGGACCGAATGAACCTTCATGGCGCTTCCCGTACTGCGGCGCAAAACGCGTTCCGGGTGGGAAAATCAGACAATTACCCGCTGCGCGAAAAGATGCGCCAGTTTCGCAGTGTCTGCTTTGGTCGTTTTGACTTAATTCGTATGTTTCTGGAGATCCAGATTCAGGCGGCGTTTGCTGATGGTTCGCTGCATCCGAATGAACGGGCGGTGCTGTATGTCATTGCTGAAGAATTAGGGATCTCCCGTGCCCAGTTTGACCAGTTTTTGCGCATGATGCAGGGCGGTGCACAGTTTGGCGGCGGTTATCAGCAGCAATCTGGCGGTGGTAACTGGCAGCAAGCGCAGCGTGGCCCGACGCTGGAAGATGCCTGTAATGTGCTGGGTGTGAAGCCGACGGATGATGCGACCACCATCAAACGTGCCTACCGTAAGCTGATGAGTGAACACCATCCCGATAAGCTGGTGGCGAAAGGTTTGCCGCCTGAGATGATGGAGATGGCGAAGCAAAAAGCGCAGGAAATTCAGCAGGCCTATGAGCTGATAAAGCAGCAGAAAGGGTTTAAATAACCCTGTAAATGATGCTGAGTAACTGCCCACGATTAAAGGTGGCCGCCCTGGCGGTCACTTCTTTGAGAAAAGGCGTTTACTCAGAATGGTTGACAGGCTCAATGCACGGTTTACGGGAGGGGTTCTGTTGGTTTTATCGCGTTGACCCTGCTTAAGGTTGAGAGCTTAACGACGAGCGGAATTATATTTTTACGTCTTAAAAATAAAAACCACATACCCGAATGAGCGATTTTTGAAAGTATATTTATTGAGAGCGCGCATGATGAGTTTTTAACGCAATGCGAGGCTATTACCATGAAAGTATCAGTTCCAGGCATGCCGGCTACACTTTTAAATATGAGCAATAACGATATTTATAAGATGGTGAGCGGGGACAAGATGGACGTGAAGATGAATATCTTTCAACGCTTGTGGGAGACGTTACGTCATCTGTTCTGGTCAGATAAACAGCCTGAGGCTTATAAACTTCTGTTCAATTTCGTGAATAAAAAGGCTGGCAACATCAACGCCTCAAAATACTTTACTGGGGCTGTCAATGAGAATGAGAAAGAAAAGTTTATCCATAGTCTGGAATTATTCAATGAACTCAAAACATGCGTAAAAAATCCGGATGAGATGGTCGCAAAGGGCAATATGCGCTGGGTCGCCGAGACCTTCGGTGATATCGAGTTAAGTGTCACTTTTTTTATTGAAAATAAGGAGATATGTACTCAGACGTTGCAGCTGCATAAAGGCCCAGGTAACTTGGGCGTTGATCTTAGAGAGGCTTACCTTCCCGGCGTTGACATGAGGGATTGTTACTTTGGTAAAAAAATAATGAAAGATAGCAATGAAAACCTTTACATGAAACCTGGGTGGAATGCTAACCTGGACGGTGCTATCCTGGACGGTGCTACCGTGGACGGTGCTACCCGCCTATATGCTGAGGTAATTATTATTAATAAAATCACCCCCAAAAAAATTGTTACTGAAGGCGTTGCTACTAAACAAAGTACTGCTGAAAAATTATTGCCAACGCAATTATTGAATGATCCAGAATAAGCTAAGGTTGAAGGGGCTGGAACGCCCCTTCAACCTTAGCAGTAGCGTGGGATGATTTCACAATTAGAAAGATCTGCATGATGAGCTAGAGAAGATGCTGGTGATGCAAGGCGTCGTGCACGACGCGGATCACCGAGATGGGCATCGCCAACCAGACTGCTAATTAGCCCATGAATAACAATCAGAAAGGACCATAACAGACCCGATAAAATGAAATAATAGAGACGATCAACGGGTGAAGAAAAAGTTCAAAAATTCGCTGTGGAGCAGGAAGGGAATTACCGAATGGAAAGCGTAGCCACACGCAACAACTGAAAGCAGTTTGGCAGAAACAAAAAATCCCCGGACTCGGGGATTTATGTACAAGAGGCAGCCCTTAGGATGAGGGTATAAACGTACAGAAAAGGATTAAAAATCCGCTGGCGCCTTAAACGTCATACTATTGCCATACGCCGGATGGGTAATCGTCAGCATCTCGGCATGCAGCAACAAACGCGGTGCCATAGCTCTCGCTTCTGGTGATGCATAAAAACGATCGCCGAGAATCGGATGGCCCAGCGCCAGCATATGCACACGCAGCTGATGCGAACGCCCGGTAATCGGTTTTAACACCACTCTTGCTGTGTTATCCGCTGCATACTCCACCACTTCATATTCCGTCTGCGCAGGTTTACCCGTTTCGTAACAGACTTTCTGTTTCGGGCGGTTTGGCCAGTCGCAAATCAGCGGCAGATCTACCAGACCTTCCGCACGGGATGGATGTCCCCAGACGCGGGCCACATACTGCTTTTTCGGCTCGCGCTCGCGGAACTGGCGTTTTAATTCCCGCTCCGCGGCTTTGGTCAGCGCCACTACAATCACGCCGCTGGTAGCCATATCCAGACGATGCACCGATTCCGCCTGTGGATAATCACGCTGAATGCGTGTCATCACGCTGTCTTTGTGCTCTTCCAGACGCCCCGGCACAGACAACAAACCGCTCGGCTTGTTGACCACCATAATGTGGTCATCCTGATACAGGATAACCAGCCAGGGCTCCTGCGGCGGATTGTAGTTTTCCATCCCCATCTTTGGCTCCGTTACTGATGCGTCACAACGATCAAACGCAGGGCATCCAGACGCCAGCCTGCCTGATCCAGGCTTTCCATTACCTGCTGACGGTTGCTCTCAATGGCGGTCAGTTCATCGTCACGAATGTTCGGGTTCACTGCGCGCAGAGCTTCCAGACGAGACAGCTCGGCAGACAATTTTTCGTCGGCTTCGTTACGTGCTGCATCAATCAATGCACGGGCAGATTTCTCGATCTGCGCTTCACCCAACTGAAGGATAGCGTGAACATCCTGCTGCACGGCATTAACCAGCTTGCTGCCAGTGTGGCGGTTAACCGCGTTAAGCTGACGGTTAAAGGTTTCAAACTCCACCTGCGCCGCCAGGTTGTTGCCATTTTTATCCAGCAGCATACGTACCGGCGTCGGCGGCAGGAAGCGGTTGAGCTGCAACTGCTTCGGAGCCTGGGCTTCAACGACATAAATCAATTCCACCAACAGCGTACCTACCGGCAACGCTTTGTTTTTCAACAGTGAAATCGTGCTGCTACCGGTATCGCCAGAGAGGATCAGATCCAGACCGTTGCGGATCAGCGGATGCTCCCAGGTAATAAACTGCGCATCTTCACGCGCCAGCGCCACCTCACGGTCGAAGGTGATGGTGATGCCATCTTCCGACAGGCCCGGGAAGTCCGGCACCAGCATATGATCGGACGGCGTCAGCACGATCATGTTGTCGCCGCGATCGTCCTGATTGATACCGATAATATCGAACAGGTTCATGGCGAAGGCGATCAGGTTGGTATCGTCATCCTGCTCTTCAATGCTTTCAGCTAATGCCTGCGCTTTTTCGCCACCGTTGGAGTGGATCTCCAGCAGGCGGTCACGACCCTGTTCCAGCTGTGCCTTCAACGCCTCGTGCTGCTCGCGGCAGTTTTTGATCAGATCGTCAAAGCCTTCGGTTTGATCCGGTGAGGCCAGGTAGTTAATCAGATCGTTATACACGCTATCGTAGATAGTGCGTCCGGTCGGGCAGGTGTGCTCGAATGCATCCAGACCTTCGTGATACCAGCGCACCAGTACCGACTGAGCGGTTTTTTCCAGATAAGGCACATGGATCTGAATATCGTGTGCCTGACCGATACGATCCAGACGACCAATACGCTGCTCCAGCAGATCCGGGTTGAACGGCAGATCGAACATTACCATGTGGCTGGCGAACTGGAAGTTACGCCCTTCAGAACCGATTTCCGAACACAGCAGCACCTGCGCGCCGGTGTCTTCTTCGGCAAACCATGCCGCAGCGCGGTCACGCTCAATAATCGACATGCCTTCGTGGAACACCGCGGCGCGGATACCTTCACGCTCACGCAGTACCTGCTCCAGTTGCAGCGCGGTAGCGGCTTTAGCGCAGATCACCAGCACTTTCTGAGAGCGATGGCTGGTCAGGTAACCCATCAGCCACTCAACGCGCGGGTCGAAGTTCCACCAGGTGGCGTTATCGCCTTCAAATTCCTGATAAATACGCTCCGGGTAGAGCATATCGCGAGCGCGATCTTCCGCACTTTTACGTGCGCCCATAATGCCGGACACTTTAATCGCCGTCTGATACTGCGTCGGCAGCGGCAGCTTAATAGTGTGCAGCTCGCGTTTCGGGAAGCCTTTCACACCGTTACGCGTGTTACGGAACAGCACGCGGCTGGTGCCGTGGCGATCCATCAGCATGGAAACCAGTTCCTGACGGGCGCTCTGGGCATCTTGGCTGTCGCTGTTTGCCGCCTGCAGCAACGGCTCGATATCCTGCTCGCCGATCATCTCGCCAAGCATGTTCAGTTCATCATTGCTCAGTTTGTTACCTGCCAGTAGCATGGCAACGGCATCTGCTACCGGACGATAATTTTTCTGCTCTTCAACGAACTGCGCGAAATCGTGGAAACGGTTCGGGTCCAGCAGGCGCAGACGGGCGAAGTGGCTTTCCATCCCCAGTTGTTCCGGGGTCGCAGTCAGCAGCAGAACGCCGGGCACATGCTCTGCCAGTTGTTCAATGGCCTGATATTCACGGCTCGGCGCATCTTCGCTCCACACCAGATGATGCGCTTCATCGACCACCAGCAGATCCCATTCGGCTTCACAGAGATGTTCCAGCCGCTGTTTGCTACGACGGGCAAAATCCAGCGAGCAAATCACCAGCTGTTCGGTATCGAACGGGTTGTAAGCATCGTGCTGAGCTTCGGCATAACGCTCATCATCAAATAGCGCAAAACGCAGGTTGAAACGGCGCAGCATTTCTACCAGCCACTGATGCTGTAAGGTTTCCGGGACGATAATCAGTACACGTTCAGCAGCGCCAGAGAGCAACTGCTGATGCAGGATCATCCCGGCTTCAATGGTTTTCCCTAAACCCACTTCGTCAGCCAGCAGGACGCGCGGCGCATGGCGGCGACCAACATCATGAGCGATGTTGAGCTGATGCGGGATCAGACTGGTACGCTGACCGCGCAGGCCGCTGTACGGCATACGGAACTGTTCGCTGGAATATTTACGTGCGCGATAACGCAGCGCAAAGCGGTCCATACGGTCAATCTGCCCGGCAAACAGACGGTCCTGCGGTTTGCTGAACACCAGTTTGCTATCAAGGAAAACTTCACGCAGGGCTACGCCGGACTCTTCAGTATCCAGGCGAGTACCGATATAGGTCAGCAAGCCATTTTCTTCTTTTACTTCTTCGACTTGCATCTGCCAGCCGTCATGGCTGGTAATGGTATCACCAGGGTTGAACATCACGCGGGTCACGGGGGAATCACTGCGTGCGTACAGACGGTTTTCACCAGTAGATGGGAAAAGTAAAGTGACAGTTCGCGCATCCACCGCGACAACGGTTCCAAGTCCCAATTCGCTTTCTGTATCGCTGATCCAGCGTTGACCAAGTGTAAAAGGCATATGTGTTCGGCTCTATATCTTTAATTGCAGGCAATAACCACCCGCTACCGTGCTTATGAGGTAGTGGTGTTATTCAGGTCCAGGAATGGAAAGGGCGCTATGGTACTGGATGGCAAAGCATTCGTCACGCATCAAAATGGTATCTGGCGAACTCTTTTTTTGCTCAAAATAGCCCAAGTTGCCCGGTCATAAGTGTAGCAAAATTATCCTCAATAAAAGGGAGTATTCCCTCCGCCACGGGTTGTAGCTGGCGGGTCAGATAGTGTTCGTAATCCAGCGGTGAACGTTGGTAGTCCAGCGGCTCCGGGCCGTTGGTGGTCCATACGTACTTAATGGTGCCGCGGTTCTGATATTGCAAGGGGCGACCGCGCTTTTGGTTTTCTTCATCGGCAAGGCGAGCGGCGCGTACATGAGGCGGAACATTACGCTGATATTCGCTCAGCGGACGGCGAAGGCGTTTACGGTAAACCAGCCGCGCATCCAGTTCACCCGCCATCAGTTTGTCGATGGTTTCGCGGACGTACTCCTGATATGGCTCGTTGCGGAAGATACGCAGGTAAAGCTCCTGCTGAAACTGCTGGGCCAGCGGCGTCCAGTCGGTGCGCACGGTTTCCAGCCCTTTAAACACCATCCGCTGCTTATCGCCCTCCTGAATCAGCCCGGCATACCGTTTTTTACTGCCGGTATCGGCTCCGCGAATGGTTGGCATCAGAAAACGGCAGAAATGGGTTTCATACTCCAGTTCTAATGCGCTAGTCAGCCGTTGCTGTTGCAACGTTTCTGCCCACCAGGCGTTAACGTGCTGCACCAGTGCACGACCGATTTTCGCCGCTTCTTCTTCGGAGTGCGCGCCTTTCAGCCAGACAAACGTTGAGTCAGTATCGCCGTAGATTACGTCATAGCCCTGCGCTTCAATCAACGCTTTGGTTTGCCGCATGATCTGATGACCACGCATGGTGATTGACGACGCCAGGCGGGGATCGAAGAAGCGACAGGCGGTAGTCCCGAGCACGCCATAAAAGGCATTCATGATGATCTTCAGCGCCTGCGACAGTGGCTTATTGCCCTGGCGTTTGGCTTCATCGCGCCCGTGCCAGATGTTAGTCACAATCTCCGGCAGGCAATGTTTCTCCCGCGAGAACCAGGCATCGAGAAAGCCTTCGGTGCTGTGCTCTGGATCAGGCTGCGCCATGCCTTCCACCAGCCCGACGGGATCAATCAGAAAGGTGCGGATGATCGACGGGTACAGGCTTTTATAGTCCAGCACCAGTACCGAATCATAAAGCCCAGGCCGCGAATCCATCACATAGCCGCCAGGGCTGGCGTGCGGCGGCACTTCGCCGAGATTAGGCGCGACATAACCAGCACGATGCATTCGGGGAAAATAGAGATGACCAAACGCCGCCACCGATCCCCCGTGCCGATCTACTGGGAGGCCGTTCACCGTCGCCCGTTCGAGTAGAAACGGCATGATTTCAGTTTTGTGGAAGATCTGCGTCACCAGCTCGCAATCTTTCAGGTTATAAGTCGCCAGGGCAGGTTTATCTTCGGCGAAACGGCGGTCAATTTCGTCCATCCGATCCCACGGGTTATCGATAGATTTTCCTTCGCCTAATAACTCCTGAGCGACGGTTTCCAGCGAGAATGAAGAGAAATTCCAGAATGCAGATTTCAGCGCCTCAATACCGTCGATAATTAGCCGACCTTTAGCCTGGGCAAAAAACACACCGTTTTTAAAGCCGTGCTCGCGCCACTCCAGCTCACTGTTATCGCGCCCCAGACGCAGTGGAATACGGTAGCGCTCGGCATGTTTTTGCAGCATTCGCAGATCGAACTGCACCACGTTCCAGCCGATGATCACATCAGGATCGTGGTTAGCAAACCAGGCGTTGAGTTTTTCCAGCAGCTGCGGACGACTGGCGACGTACTCCAGTTCGAAATCAAGCGCGGAGGCATCGCCATTCTCCGGCCCCAGCATATAAACGATGCGCTGCCCGCAGCCTTCCAGACCGATGCAGTACAGTTCACCGTGGCGGGTGGTTTCAATATCAATAGAAACCCACTTGAGCGGCGGGCGGTAGTCGGGATGCGGTTTCAGACGGGCATTAACGATAGCGCCATTGCGCATATCACCCTCGACCCACACCGGAGAGGTGATAAACCGCTCCATCAGATAGCGTTCCGGCGGGCGCACATCGGCCTCGTAGACGGTAACGCCACCTTCACGCAGGCGCTTTTCGTAATTCATTAACTGGCGATGGGCGCGACAGTAAAGGCCATACACCGGCTGGCGATGAAAATCCTTTAACGCCAGCGGCGTCAGGCGAAAGCCTTGTTCACCCTGCAAAATATGCTGGGCGCGGGGAACCTGATCGGCGGGAATAAACGCCACGGACTCTTGCGGTGCAAGCGTAACCTGCAACGGCCCGTTGTCCGTCGCTAACCAGAAAGAGACCTCTGTCCCTTGCGGGGTGTCCCGCCAGTGTCGGGTTAAGATAAAACCTGCCTGCGCCACGCTGAAAATCCAATAAAAAACCAGGCTTGAGTATAGCCTGGTTTTGGTTGACTGGCTGTGGTTTTATACAGTCATTACTGGCCGTAATAGGCTTTTGCGCCATGCTTACGCAGATAGTGTTTATCCAGCAATGTTTGCTGCATATCTGGCAATTGCGGGGCTAACTGGCGGCAGAAAATCCCCATATAAGCGACTTCTTCCAGCACGATGGCGTTATGCACTGCGTCTTCAGCGTTTTTACCCCATGCAAACGGGCCGTGAGAATGGACCAGAACGCCAGGCATTTGCGCTGCGTCGATACCCTGTTTTTCGAAAGTTTCAACGATGACGTTACCGGTTTCCCACTCATATTCGCCATTGATTTCTGCATCGGTCATTTTGCGAGTGCAGGGAATGGTGCCGTAGAAATAGTCGGCGTGGGTGGTGCCGGTTGCCGGAATTGACTGGCCCGCCTGCGCCCAGATGGTGGCGTGGCGGGAGTGCGTATGCACAATGCCGCCAATGGACGGGAATGCCTGATAGAGCAGCCGGTGAGTTGGCGTGTCGGAGGAGGGCTTTTTCGTACCTTCAACCACTTCACCGGTTTCGATGCTGACCACGACCATATCGTCAGCGGTCATGACGTTGTAATCGACGCCGGAAGGTTTGATTACAAAGACGCCGCGCTCGCGATCAACGGCGCTGACGTTGCCCCAGGTCAGCGTGACCAGGTTGTGTTTTGGCAGCGCCAGGTTGGCTTCTAAAACCTGGCGTTTGAGATCTTCTAACATGTTGACTCCTTCGTGCCGGATGCGCTTTGCTTATCCGGCCTACAAAATCACAGCGCGTAGGCCTGATAAGACGCGTCAGCGTCGCATCAGGCGTTACATACCTGATGCGGCTACTTAGCGACGAAATCCGTAATACACTTCGTTCCAGCGCAGTGCATCTTTAAACGCTGGCAGGCGGGTGTCGTTATCAATCACCGTGATTTCAATGTCGTGCATCTCGGCGAACTGGCGCATATCGTTGAGGTTCAACGCATGGCTGAAGACGGTGTGGTGCGCGCCACCAGCAAGGATCCACGCTTCGGAAGCGGTTGGTAGATCCGGCTGCGCTTTCCACAGCGCATTCGCCACCGGCAGTTTCGGCAGGGTGTGCGGCGTTTTCACCGTGTCGATGCAGTTAACCAGCAGACGGTAACGATCGCCGAGATCAATCAGGCTGGCGACAATGGCCGGACCGGTTTGGGTGTTGAAGATTAGGCGGGCCGGGTCGTCTTTACCACCAATACCGAGGTGCTGAACGTCGAGGATCGGTTTCTCTTCTGCGGCGATCGACGGGCAGACTTCCAGCATGTGGGAGCCGAGCACCAGGTCATTACCTTTCTCGAAGTGGTAGGTATAGTCCTCCATAAAAGAGGTGCCGCCCTGCAGACCGGTTGACATCACCTTCATGATGCGAAGCAGGGCGGCAGTTTTCCAGTCGCCTTCGCCCGCAAAGCCGTAGCCCTGCTGCATCAGACGCTGCACGGCCAGGCCTGGAAGCTGCTTCAGACCGTGCAAATCTTCAAAGGTGGTGGTGAAAGCATGGAAGCCACCTTGTTCCAGGAAACGCTTCATTCCCAGCTCAATACGCGCAGCTTCCAGCACGTTCTGCCGTTTTTCGCCGTGGATTTGTGTCGCAGGCGTCATGGTGTAGCAGCTTTCGTACTCATCGACCAGCGCGTTAACATCGCCATCGCTGATGGAGTTCACCACCTGCACCAGATCGCCAACCGCCCAGGTATTGACGGAGAAACCGAATTTGATTTGTGCGGCAACTTTATCGCCATCGGTGACCGCTACTTCACGCATGTTATCGCCAAAGCGGCAAACTTTCAGATGACGGGTATCCTGTTTAGAGACCGCCTGACGCATCCATGAGCCGATACGCTCATGTGCCTGTTTATCCTGCCAGTGACCGGTAACGACGGCATGTTGCTGACGCATACGTGCGCCAATGAAGCCAAACTCGCGACCGCCATGTGCAGTCTGGTTCAGGTTCATAAAGTCCATGTCGATACTGTCCCACGGCAGCGCCGCGTTGAACTGGGTGTGGAATTGCAGCAACGGTTTGTTGAGCATGGTCAGGCCGTTGATCCACATTTTGGCCGGGGAAAAGGTGTGCAGCCACACCACCAGACCTGCACAACGATCGTCGTAATTCGCGTCGCGGCAAATAGCGGTGATTTCATCCGGCGTGGTGCCCAGCGGTTTCAGCACCAGTTTGCAGGGCAGTTTCGCTTCCGTATTCAGCGCATTAACGACGTGCTCGGCATGTTGGGTGACCTGACGCAGGGTTTCCGGGCCATACAGATGCTGGCTGCCAATTACAAACCACACTTCATAATTATCAAAAATCGTCATTGTCGTGTCCTTATAGAGTCGGAATGGCCTGGGCAGCCTGTGCCGGGGCGGAAGTTGGAAGATAGTGTTGTTCGGCGCTCATCGCCCATTGCTGATAGCGGCGATAAAGCTGTTCAAAGCGTTGTGCCTGTTCGCTGCGCGGTTGCAGGGTTTTCTCTACCGCACTGGCCATTTTTTGCTGTGCTGATGGGATATCTGCGTGCACTTTCGCGGCGACGGCAGCGAAAATCGCCGCACCGAGCGCACAGCACTGGTCAGAGGCAACAATTTGCAGCGGGCGATTCAGCACGTCGCAGCAGGCCTGCATAATGACCTGGTTTTTCCGCGCGATGCCGCCCAGCGCCATCACGTTATTAACGGCGATCCCCTGATCGGTAAAGCACTCCATAATTGCACGTGCGCCAAAGGCGGTGGCAGCAATCAAACCGCCGAACAGCAGCGGAGCGTCGGTAGCGAGGTTCAGATCGGTAATCACCCCTTTCAGGCGTTGGTTAGCGTTCGGTGTGCGGCGGCCGTTAAACCAGTCGAGCACCACCGGCAGGTGATCCAGAGACGGATTTTGAGCCCATGCTTCGGTCAACGCCGGAAGCAGTTGTTTCTGGCTGGCGTTGATTTGCTCTTTCAGTTCCGGATGCTGGGCGGCAAGCTGTTCCAGCGGCCAGCTGAGTACGCGTCCAAACCAGGCGTAGATATCACCAAACGCCGACTGACCTGCTTCCAGACCGATAAATCCAGGCACCACGCTGCCATCAACCTGACCGCAAATGCCTTTAACTGCCCGCTCGCCAACGCTCTGTTTGTCGGCAATCAGAATGTCGCAGGTGGAAGTACCGATAACTTTTACCAGAGCGTTAGGCTGTGCGCCTGCGCCAACTGCGCCCATATGGCAGTCAAACGCGCCGCCGGAAATCACCACGCTTTCAGGCAGGCCGAGACGCTGCGCCCATTCCGGGCATAACGTGCCCACCGGAATATCGGCAGTCCAGGTGTCAGTGAACAGCGGGGAAGGCAAATGGCGATTGAGGATCGGGTCCAGTTCGTCAAAGAAACTGGCTGGCGGCAGGCCGCCCCAGCTTTCGTGCCACAGAGATTTATGTCCGGCGCTGCAACGTCCGCGGCGAATATCCTGCGGGCGCGTGGTGCCACTGAGCAGGGCGGGCACCCAGTCGCAAAGTTCAATCCACGATGCGGCAGATTGCGCCACGGCGCTGTCCTGGCGCGTCACATGCAGGATTTTTGCCCAGAACCATTCGCTGGAATAAATACCGCCAATATAGCGGGAGTAGTCAACTTTGCCCGGCGCGTGACACAAACGGGTAATCGCTTCCGCTTCTTCAACCGCGGTGTGGTCTTTCCACAATACGAACATCGCGTTCGGGTTTTCGGCAAACTCCGGGCGCAGCGCCAGGACGTTACCGTCGGCGTCAATCGGTGCGGGCGTCGAGCCGGTTGTGTCAACGCCAATCCCGACCACGGTTGCGCGCTGCTCGGCGCTAAGCTCTGCAAGCACGGTTTTCAGCGCCGCTTCCATTGACTCAATGTAGTCACGCGGATGATGACGGAACTGGTTATTTGGGGCATCACAAAATTGCCCTTTCTGCCAACGGGGATACCACTCTACGCTGGTGGCGATCTCTTCACCGGTGGCGCAGTCCACCGCCAAAGCTCGCACAGAATCACTGCCAAAATCGAGGCCAATTGCAATCGCCATCGTTTCACTCCATCCAAAAAAACGGGTATGGAGAAACAGTAGAGAGTTGCGAAAAAAAGCGTCAGGTAGGATCCGCTAATCTTATGGATAAAAATGCTATGGCATAGCAAAGTGTGACGCCGTGCAAATAATCAATGTGGACTTTTCTGCCGTGATTATAGACACTTTTGTTACGCGTTTTTGTCATGGCTTTGGTCCCGCTTTGTTACAGAATGCTTTTAATAAGCGGGGTTACTGGTTGGATTAGCGAGAAGAGCCAGTAAAAGACGCAGTGACGGCAATGTCTAATGCAATATGGACAATTGGTTTCTTCTCTGAATGGCGGGAGTATGAAAAGTATGGCTGAAGCGCAAAATGATCCCCTGCTGCCGGGATACTCGTTTAACGCCCATCTGGTGGCGGGTTTAACGCCGATTGAGGCCAACGGATATCTCGATTTTTTTATCGACCGACCGCTGGGAATGAAGGGTTATATTCTCAATCTCACCATTCGCGGTCAGGGAGTGGTGAAGAATCAGGGACGAGAATTTGTCTGCCGACCGGGTGATATTTTGCTGTTCCCGCCAGGAGAGATTCATCACTACGGTCGTCATCCGGAGGCTCGCGAATGGTATCACCAGTGGGTTTACTTTCGTCCGCGCGCCTACTGGCATGAATGGCTTAACTGGCCGTCAATATTTGCCAATACGGGTTTCTTTCGCCCGGATGAAGCGCACCAGCCGCATTTCAGCGACCTGTTTGGGCAAATCATTAACGCCGGGCAAGGGGAAGGGCGCTATTCGGAGCTGCTGGCGATAAATCTGCTTGAGCAATTGTTACTGCGGCGCATGGAAGCAATTAACGAGTCGCTCCATCCACCGATGGATAATCGGGTACGCGAGGCTTGTCAATACATCAGCGATCACCTGGCAGACAGCAATTTTGATATTGCCAGCGTCGCGCAGCATGTCTGCCTGTCGCCGTCGCGTCTGTCGCATCTGTTCCGCCAGCAGTTAGGAATTAGCGTCTTAAGCTGGCGCGAGGACCAACGCATTAGTCAGGCGAAGCTGCTTTTGAGCACCACCCGGATGCCTATCGCTACCGTCGGTCGCAATGTTGGCTTTGACGATCAACTCTATTTCTCGCGAGTATTTAAAAAATGCACCGGGGCCAGTCCGAGCGAGTTCCGTGCCGGTTGTGAAGAAAAAGTGAATGATGTAGCCGTCAAGTTGTCATAATTGGTAACGAATCAGATAATTGACGGAGTAGCATAGGGTTTGCAGAATCCCTGCTTCGTCCATTTGACAGGCACATTATGCAAGCATTGCTGGAACACTTTATTACCCAATCCACCGTGTATTCATTGATGGCGGTGGTGTTGGTGGCCTTTCTGGAGTCGCTGGCGCTGGTCGGTTTGATTTTACCCGGTACGGTGCTAATGGCGGGACTGGGGGCGCTGATTGGCAGCGGCGAGTTAAGTTTCTGGCACGCCTGGCTGGCAGGGATTGTCGGTTGCCTGATGGGCGACTGGATCTCCTTCTGGCTGGGCTGGCGTTTTAAAAAGCCGTTGCATCGCTGGTCATTTCTGAAGAAGAACAAAGCATTACTCGATAAAACTGAACATGCGTTGCATCAACACAGCATGTTTACCATTCTGGTCGGTCGTTTTGTCGGCCCGACGCGTCCGCTGGTGCCAATGGTGGCGGGAATGTTGGATCTCCCGGTGGCGAAATTTATTACGCCAAATATTATCGGCTGCCTGTTATGGCCGCCGTTTTACTTCCTGCCGGGGATTCTGGCGGGCGCGGCGATCGATATTCCTGCCGGAATGCAGAGTGGCGAGTTTAAATGGTTGCTGCTGGCAACAGCGGTGTTTTTGTGGGTTGGTGGCTGGCTGTGCTGGCGGTTATGGCGCAGTGGTAAAGCGACTGACCGTTTAAGTCATTATTTGTCGCGCGGTCGTTTGTTGTGGCTGGCACCGTTAATTTCTGCCGTCGGTGTAGTGGCGCTGGTAGTGTTAATTCGCCACCCGTTGATGCCGGTATATATCGATATTTTGCGGAAAGTGGTTGGGGTTTAGGGGATAGTCTGTGCGGGTTGCCTGATGCGACGCTTGCCGCGTCTTATCAGGCCTACAAAACGCACTGTCCGTAGGTCGGATAAGGCGTTCACGCCGTATCCGACAGTGCATACTAACCCGTAATCCCCAATATTGCCGAAGCACTCGCCTTACCGCTCAACAATTCTTCAGTCTTACCCTGCCAGGCGATGCGCCCGTCAGCGACCACCACCGAGCGTGTGGCGATCCGCGCCGCATCTTCCACACTGTGCGACACCATCAATAGCGTCATTTTTTGCTGCTGGCAGCTCGTGCTCACCAGCGTCAGCATCTCCTGACGTAACGCCGGATCGAGCGCAGAGAACGGTTCATCGAGCAATAAAATGGGCTGTTCGCGTACCAGACAACGCGCTAACGCCACTCGCTGACGCTGACCGCCGGAAAGCTCGCCCGGTAACCGCGCCATTAAATTATCAATCCCCATCTGACGGGCAATAGCGTGCATTTTCTCCTGCTGCGCCGCGTTCAGCTTCAATCCAGGATTAAGCCCCAGCCCGATGTTCTGCGCGACCGTCAGGTGACTGAACAGGTTGTTCTCCTGAAACAGCATCGATACCGGACGGCGTGATGGCGGTGTCGTGGTGTGATCAACACCATCGATAGTCAGCGAACCGCTGGCTGGCGTCAGAAAACCGGCGATCAAATTCAGCAGGGTACTTTTACCCGCGCCGCTTGGCCCGAGGATCGCCACCTGCTCGCCGCGTTCCACCGTTAAGCTAAAACGCATCGGCAAATGGTGATAAAGCCAAGTGATATCAGTCAGTTTTAACATTTCGCCCCGGTAGTTTTTCAATCACGGTAAACAGCAGAAAACAGAGCAGCAGTAGAATTAACGCGGTCACCGCGCCGTCCTGGCTACGATAGGAGCCAATTTGCTGGTAGAGATAAAACGGCAGGGTACGGAAATCATCGTTACCGAACAACGCCACCACGCCAAAATCACCAATCGACAGCACACACGCAAAGGCCAGCGCCTGCGCCAGCGGACGTTTCAGGGCGCGCAGCTCCACCACTTTTAAGCGCGACCAGCCTTCAATGCCCAGCGACTGACAAAGCATGCTATAGCGGGCAGTGATATCGCGCATCGGGTTTTCCAGCACTTTCAGCGCATAAGGGATGGCCATTAACGCATTGGTGAAAATCACGATGCCGTCAGCAGATTGTGGCAGGCCGATGGTGTTGTTGAGC
Organism: Escherichia sp. MOD1-EC5189; assembly: GCF_002966045.1. Classification (NCBI taxonomy): domain Bacteria; kingdom Pseudomonadati; phylum Pseudomonadota; class Gammaproteobacteria; order Enterobacterales; family Enterobacteriaceae; genus Escherichia; species Escherichia sp. MOD1-EC5189. Next base: position 189,884 of record NZ_PTRX01000004.1, read on the forward strand.
AGTAAAAAGAAGCCCGTTGCCAGCACAATCCCCGGCATGGCGAGGATCAGCATTCCGCTCATCTCCAGCGCCTGACCCGCCAGCATTTTTTGCCGTGCCCGCAATTCGCGACTGCTCCATAGCAGCATCATGGTCAGCACTACGCATAATACGCCTGCCGCCAGCGCAATACGCAACGAGGTCCACAGCGCCTGCCACAGCACCGGTTGTGCCAGCACCTCTGGCAACTGGCGATTTACCCCATCGACAATCACCGCCAGTAACGGTGGCAGCAACAGCAACAGCGCCAGCACAATTAACACCGTGTCGCAAATGCGGCTATGCAGACGATCGTCCGGGTCGCGCCAGCCTTGCAGCAGCGTGGTGCCGGGCGCAATGGCCTTACTTAGTCGCTGACTCAACAGCACCAGCCCAAGGCAACAAACCATCTGGATCAGCGCCAGCATCGCCGCGCGGGCGGGATCGTAGTCGTAACTCAGCGCCTGATAGATTGCCAGCTCGATAGTGGTCGCCTGCGGACCGCCGCCCAGCGATAGCACGGTGGCGAAGCTGGCGAAACAGAGCATAAAGATAAGCGCGGCAACCGGCGGGATTTGACGCCGTAACCACGGCCATTCGACGAAGCGGAAAAAATGCCAGCCGCGCATGCCAAGCTGGGCAGCAAGCTGACGCTGTTCGCCGGGAATGTTTTCCAGTGCCTGGAGTAATAAGCGGCTCGCCATCGGCAGATTAAAAAATACGTGCGCCAGCAAAATACCTTGCAGGCCGTAGGGCGAAAAGGTCCACTCCAGACCGAGCGATTGGCAGAGTGATGCCAGCCAGCCCTGGCGACCATAGACGCTAAGAATGCCGAAAACAGCAACCAGCACCGGGAGGATCAAGGTCATTGCGCACAGACGCAACAGCGCCAGCCGCCCCGGAAAGCGCCTGCGATAGAGGGCGCGGGCAAGGAATATTGCGGGCACGACAGAGATCAGCGCCGAGAGAAACGCCTGCCAGAAGGAAAAGCGCACCACATGCCACAGGTAGCTGTCCTGCCAGATTGCCACCCAGTCACCCTGCGGCGCGTTCCACCACAGGGCGAGAAATGCCGCCAGTGCAACCGCCACCACAAGCGTAGCGGCGCTTACGCCTGGAATTAACCAGCCGGGAATTAACGGCTGACGGCGCGTTGCCATTCGCTAATCCATGCCTGACGTTGTGCCGCCACGTCGGCTGGCGTGAACTCCAGCGTGGTTGCTGGTTTGGTCAGTTGTTCAAACCCGGCAGGCAGCGTGACGTTTGCCACCGGATACATCCAGTTGCCGGTTGGGATCGCATTCTGGAAGGCCGGAGAAACCATAAACTGAAGGAACTTTTGCGCCAGTTCCGGCTGCTTGCTGGCAGCGGTGCGGGCAGCAACTTCTACTTGCAGATAATGACCTTCGCTAAAGTTCGCCGCGGCGTAGTTATCTTTCTTCTCTTCGAGAATGTGATAAGCCGGAGAGGTGGTGTAACTCAGTACCAGATCGCTTTCGCCTTTTAAAAACAGGCCGTAGGCTTCGCTCCAGCCTTTGGTGACCGTGACCGTTTTCTTCGCCAGTTTCTGCCAGGCTTGTGGGGCGTCATCGCCATAGACTTTTTGCATCCACAACAGCAGACCCAGCCCCGGCGTGCTGGTGCGCGGATCCTGATAAATCACCCGCCAGTTTTGATCGCTTTCAACCAATTCTTTCAGGCTTTGCGGCGGATTTTTCAGTTTGTTCTTGTCATAGACGAAGGCGAAATAGCCGTAATCAAACGGGACGAAAGTGTCATTATTCCAGCCGCCGGGAACGTTAACGGCATCCGCTGCCACACCGCTTTTAGCAAACAGCCCGGTTTTGCTGGCAGCATCTAACAGATTGTTATCCAGCCCCAGCACCACATCGGCTTTACTGTTTTTGCCTTCCATCCGCAGACGGTTGAGAAGCGAAACGCCATCTTCCAGCGCCACCAGTTTCAGTTCGCAATTACAGTCGGCTTCAAAGGCTTTTTTCACCACCGGACCTGGCCCCCAGTCGGCGGCGAAGGAGTCGTAGGTATAAACAGTCAGAACGGGTTTAGCGAAAGCGGGTGCTGTACAGAGCAACAGCAGGGGAAGATATTTTTTTAACACTTTGCACCTCAAAGAAGAGTGGCAAAGGACTTGAGAAGGAGCCTCAAATCCCTTCGCCGGCGTTATCCGGATCAGGTTCGACGGGTATTTTCTCAGCGCACGCGGCAGCGTGGCACCCCGTTGAGAACGGCGTTAGTGTAGTGATTTTGTTATCAACCAGCAATCATGGATCCGGCGGCGCAAACCACGCTGATTTAAAATCGAACCAGCCGAGGGTGTTCATACGCAGACCGCGCATACTGCGTTGCCCCTGAATGATCAGCCAGTGGTGGATGAGCGGCACCATTGCTTTGCTGGCGACCAGTTGCTGGCACCAGTTCGCCAGATTCATTTCGCCATTGCGCCAGCGGGCGGCGTCGGCTTGCCAGTCGATCGGAATACAGTGTTGTAGCAGCGGCACTTCGCACAAATGCGCGAACAGCGAAAAATCCAGCGGCAGCGTAAAGTTGGCGCTGTTAAGCCAGATATCGCTCTCGATCTCTCCTTCGTGCCACTGATCGTAGCTGATCTCTTTAATTTCAAGTGTGACCTGATGACTTGCCAGAATCTGCTGCATGATCCTGGCAATCACCCGATGCTCAATATGATCCTGATAAAAGGTCAGGGTGAGGCTTTCCAGCCCGGCAGGTTTTTCGCACTGCGCCGGGTGGGCATGATGCCAGCGCGGCAACAGCCCGTAGGCTGGAAACCAGAGTTGCTGGTATTGTTCCTCGGCGAAATAGACCAGATTAGTTGGAGAAAGCACATAACTTACCCAGTCCCTGACTTGCTGATTCGCCCCACGATGGGTGCGGCTGTCGAACAGTAAATAGTAGCAACCTTCTTCCAGCCGACTTTCAATCTCTTTTTCCTCGCCCTGTGGACCTTTTAGCATCAGACCGCCGGCTGGCTCGTCGGCAATTTCTGGCAGAACCCAGACGTTAACTTCGTCGATTAATGCGCGGTAACCGAAGAAGTCATCGAATGCCTGAATTTTCAGTTGATTGCTGCTGTTGCGGATCACCGCATACGGACCGGTGCCGATGGGATGGCTGGCAAAGTTACTGAGGGTTTCCCATTCGCGCGGCAGGATCATTGCCGGAACTTGCCCCAGCAGTAACGGCAACCAGCGGTCCGGTTGCGTGAGATGGATATCCAGCGTCCAGGGCGTCGGCGACACAATGTCCGCAATATGCGAATAGAGCGGCAGCGTATTGATTCGTTTTAAAGAGGCGATCACATCGTCCATTTCCAGTTCACGACCATGATGAAAATGGACTCCTGGACGCAAAAAGAAGCGCCAGTGAAGCGGTGATATTTGCTGCCAGTGGTGGGCGATGTCTGCTTCCAGTTCCCCATTTTCCTCATTTATGCGCGTTAGCGAACTGAAGATTTGCCGGGCGATATGGGTTTCGGAACGGCGCAATGCACTGCCGGGCAGCAGATTGCGCAACGGACGATAGTAGAGAACGCGCAGGATGTGCCGCCCCTGACGGAAGGTACGCCCCAGATGAGAAACCAGCATTTGCCGCACAGCCGCTTTGTCGCCAACCAGTTGCACCAACTGATCGATACGATCCTGCTCCAGTAAGTCTTCCGCCCGCTGTTGCTGAAGCGCCAGCCCGGTATAGAGGAATGTTAAACGTGAGCGTTTACCGCGCCCGACCTCCGCTTCCCACGTCAGCCAGCCGCGATCCTGCATGGTATTGAGCAGGGTGCGCATATGACGACGGGAGCAGCTCAATAACTCCGCTAGTTCGTTGAGCGTTGTGTCCTGCGATTTACCCTCGCAGCATTGCCACAGGCGGATGAACTGTTGTTGCAGACGAGCAGATGGCATAAAAGGGGAACTCCTGCGCAAAAGTCAGCAATTTTATTTTCCCTATATTAAGTCAATAATTCCTAACGATGAAGCAAGGAGGTGCCCCATGCGTCAGTTTTATCAGCACTATTTTACCGCGACAGCGACGTTGTGCTGGTTGCGTTGGTTAAGCGTCCCACAACGATTAACTATGCTTGAAGAACTGATGCAGTGGGAGGGGAGTCATTCTGACTACTGATTTGCGGACATCATGTGTGACTGAGTATTGGTGTTAATCGCCACGCCAGCAGTGATTATCTGCTGGCTTTTTTCTTTTTGGCGATTGAGTGCGGGACGGTGTACAAACTAACGCATAAACGCCGGTTGCTTCTCTTCATAAGACGCAATTGCGTCGTCGTGCTGCAGGGTCAGGCCGATGCTGTCCAGACCGTTCATCATGCAGTGGCGGCGGAAGGCATCGATGGTAAAGCGATAAGTTTTCTCTCCCGCTTTCACCTCTTGCGCTTCCAGGTCCACATCAAAATGAATCCCCGGATTGGCTTTCACCAGCGCAAACAGTTCGTCCACTTCTGCATCGCTTAATTTCACCGGCAGCAGCTGGTTGTTAAAGCTGTTGCCGTAGAAGATGTCAGCAAAACTCGGTGCAATCACCACTTTAAAACCGTAATCGGTCAATGCCCACGGCGCATGCTCACGCGAGGAACCGCAGCCGAAGTTTTCTCGTGCCAGCAAAATGGAAGCGCCCTGATATTGCGGGAAGTTCAGCACGAAGTCCGGGTTTGGCTGTTGGCCTTTTTCATCCAGAAAACGCCAGTCGTTAAACAGATGCGCGCCAAAACCTGTACGGGTCACTTTCTGCAAAAACTGTTTCGGGATGATTGCATCGGTATCGACATTGGCGGCATCCAGCGGAACCACCAGGCCTGTGTGTTTGATAAATTTCTCTGCCATGGTGTGCTCCTTATTTAATGTTGCGAATATCGGCGAAATGACCAGTAACAGCAGCAGCGGCAGCCATTGCCGGGCTGACCAGATGCGTGCGTCCACCGCGCCCCTGGCGGCCTTCAAAGTTACGGTTGCTGGTGGAGGCACAACGTTCGCCCGGATTCAGGCGGTCGTTGTTCATCGCCAGACACATTGAGCAGCCTGGCAAGCGCCATTCAAAACCGGCTTCGATAAAGATTTTGTCCAGACCTTCCGCTTCCGCCTGGGCTTTTACCGGACCAGAGCCGGGAACCACCAGTGCCTGCACGCTCGGCGCGACTTTCCGGCCTTTGGCGATTTCTGCCGCTGCGCGTAAATCTTCAATGCGCGAGTTGGTGCAGGAACCGATAAACACTTTGTCGATAGCCACTTCGGTCAGCGGAATACCCGGTTTCAGCCCCATATAGGCCAGCGCTTTTTCTGCCGACGCGCGTTCAACTGGATCGGCAAACGAAGCCGGATCGGGAATGTTGTCGTTCACGGAGATCACCTGACCGGGGTTAGTTCCCCATGTTACCTGCGGGGCGATCTCTTCTGCTTGCAGAGTGACAACGGTATCGAAAGTTGCGCCTTCGTCGGTTTGCAGAGTTTTCCAGTAGGCAACGGCGTCGTCGAAATCTTTACCTTTCGGCGCATGCAGACGGCCTTTAACATAGTTAAAGGTGGTTTCGTCCGGCGCAACCAGACCGGCTTTTGCGCCCATTTCGATTGCCATGTTGCACAGGGTCATACGACCTTCCATGCTTAAATCACGGATTGCTTCGCCGCAAAACTCCACCACATGCCCGGTACCGCCAGCGCTGCCGGTTTTACCGATAATCGCCAGCACAATATCTTTCGCGGTAATGCCCGGCGCAGCTTTGCCCTGGACTTCAATTTTCATGGTTTTCGCGCGCCCCTGTTTCAGGGTCTGCGTTGCCAGTACGTGTTCGACCTCGGATGTACCGATACCAAAGGCCAGTGCACCAAACGCCCCGTGGGTGGCGGTATGTGAGTCGCCGCAGACAATGGTCATTCCGGGTAAGGTGACGCCCTGTTCCGGCCCCATTACGTGGACAATCCCCTGATACGGGTGATTCAGGTCATACAGTTCGACGCCAAACTCTTTGCAGTTTTTGATCAGTTCCTGCATCTGGATGCGCGCCATCTCACCGCAGGCATTAATGTCTTTAGTCTGAGTCGAGACGTTGTGATCCATGGTGGCGAAGGTTTTCCCCGGCTGACGTACCGGGCGACCGTGGGCGCGCAGACCATCGAACGCCTGCGGTGAGGTCACTTCATGTACCAGATGACGGTCGATATATAACAGCGGGGTTTCGTTTTCGGCTTCGTACACTACGTGAGCGTCGAATAATTTTTCGTATAACGTCTTAGCCATGATTACACCCCTTCTGCCACATAGCGGGCAATGATATCGCCCATTTCATCGGTACTAACGGCGGCAGCGCCACGGGCTAAATCCCCGGTGCGAATGCCTTCTTCTAACGCGCGGTTAATGGCGCGTTCAATGGCGGAAGCCGCATCATCGGCATCCAGGCTGTAACGCAGCAGCAGCGCCAGCGACAGAATTTGTGCAATCGGGTTGGCGATGTTTTTGCCTGCGATATCGGGTGCCGAGCCGCCCGCCGGTTCATACAGACCAAAACCTTGCTCGTTCAGGCTGGCGGAAGGCAACATGCCCATCGAGCCTGTGATCATCGCGCATTCATCAGACAGAATGTCGCCAAACAGGTTGGAGCACAGCAGTACGTCAAACTGCGACGGATCTTTAATCAGCTGCATGGTAGCGTTGTCGATGTACATATGCGCCAGTTCGACATCCGGATACTCCGTGGCGATCTCGTTAACAATCTCCCGCCATAAAATAGAGGATTGCAGCACATTGGCTTTGTCGATTGAGGTGACTTTGCGACGACGCTTGCGGGCAGATTCAAACGCGATACGGGCAATGCGCTCGATCTCAAAACGGTGATACACCTCGGTATCAAACGCTTTTTCATATTGTCCGCTACCCTCGCGACCTTTTGGTTGACCGAAATAGATGCCACCGGTCAGTTCGCGCACACACAGGATGTCGAAGCCGTTAGCGGCAATGTCAGCACGCAGCGGACAGAATGCTTCCAGCCCCTGATACAGTTTTGCCGGACGCAGGTTGCTGAATAATTTGAAGTGCTTACGCAAAGGCAACAGCGCGCCGCGTTCTGGTTGCTGGTCTGGCGGCAAATGTTCCCATTTCGGGCCGCCCACCGAGCCAAACAGCACGGCATCGGCTTGCTCACAACCTTCAACCGTCGCAGGCGGCAGCGGCTGCCCGTGGTTATCAATGGCAGCGCCGCCTACATCGTAATGGCTGGTGGTAATACGCATCGCAAAGCGGTTACGCACGGCATCCAGCACTTTCAGTGCCTGGGTCATCACTTCCGGCCCGATCCCATCTCCGGGTAAAACGGCAATATGGTAATTCTTCGACATCACACGGTTTCCTTGTTGTTTTCGTTGTGTTGAGCTTTGCGTTGCAACTCTTTTTCGACTTCTGCGGCGCGCCAGATATTGTTCAGTACGTGCACCATGGCTTTGGCGGAGGACTCGACAATATCGGTGGCCAGGCCGACGCCGTGGAAGCGGCGACCGTTGTAGTTAGCGACGATATCCACCTGACCCAGCGCATCTTTACCGTGGCCTTTGGCGGTCAGGCTGTATTTCACCAGTTCGACGTTATAGTCAGTGATGCGGTTAATCGCCTGATAGACGGCATCGACCGGACCATTACCGTTGGCAGCTTCCGCTTTAACTTCCTCGCCACAGGCCAGTTTGACGGCGGCAGTGGCAATATCGTTAGAACCAGACTGCACGCTGAAGTAATCCAGACGGAAATGCTCCGGCTCTTCTTGCTGCTTACCGATGAAGGCCAACGCCTCCAGATCGTAATCAAACACCTGACCTTTTTTGTCCGCCAGCTTCAGGAAGGCATCGTACAAATTGTCTAAATTATATTCACTTTCTTTATACCCCATCTCATCCATGCGGTGTTTTACTGCCGCACGACCGGAACGAGAGGTCAGATTCAGCTGGATTTGGTTCAGACCAATAGATTCTGGTGTCATGATTTCGTAGTTTTCGCGGTTTTTCAGCACGCCATCCTGGTGGATACCGGAGGAGTGTGCGAATGCGCCGCTGCCAACAATGGCTTTGTTTGCCGGGATCGGCATATTACAAATCTGGCTAACTAACTGGCTGGTGCGCCATATTTCCTGGTGATTAATGGCGGTATGAACGTTGAGAATATCCTTACGAACTTTGATCGCCATGATCACTTCTTCCAGCGAACAGTTACCGGCACGCTCGCCGATCCCATTCATTGCACCTTCCACCTGGCGCGCTCCGGCATGTACCGCCGCCAGTGAGTTGCCAACTGCCAGGCCTAAATCGTCGTGGGTATGTACGGAGATAATGGCTTTGTCGATGTTAGGCACGCGTTCATACAGGCCGCTGATGATTCCGGCGAACTCAAATGGCATGGTGTAGCCCACGGTGTCCGGAATGTTGATGGTGGTGGCACCGGCGTTAATCGCCGCTTCAACCACGCGCGCCAGATCGGCAATCGGTGTGCGTCCGGCATCTTCGCAAGAAAATTCAACATCATCGGTGTAATTACGTGCGCGTTTCACCATATAGATAGCGCGTTCGATCACTTCGTCCAGCGTGCTACGCAGCTTGGTGGCGATGTGCATTGGTGAAGTGGCAATAAAGGTATGGATACGGAAGGCTTCGGCAACTTTCAGAGATTCAGCTGCCACGTCGATATCCTTTTCCACGCAGCGAGCTAACGCACATACGCGGCTGTTTTTGACCTGGCGGGCGATGGTCTGCACCGATTCGAAATCGCCCGGCGAAGAGACGGGGAAACCGACTTCCATCACGTCAACACCCATACGCTCAAGGGCCAGCGCAATTTGCAGTTTTTCTTTCACACTCAAGCTTGCCTGTAACGCCTGTTCACCGTCGCGCAATGTGGTATCGAAAATAATGACTTGCTGGCTCATGGTTTGGGTCCTTGTCTCTTTTTGAGCGCCTCGCTTCGGGCATAAAAAAACCCGCGCAATGGCGCGGGTTTTTTGTTTGACTGCGTGCTGGCTTAATGCTGAATGCCGCTCACTCGTCTACCGCGCAAAGAAGATGCGTTTAGTAGTAGTAGACCGATAAAGCGAACGATGTGAGTCATTAAATCAGCTCCAGATGAATACGATATGCTTTTAGAGTTACTGGATACAAAAACGGATGTCAACCCTGACGCAACAAAAACGTTCCGCCAGAGTGAGTTCTGCATTCGTCAAATTAGCTAATTGTGCTGCAGTGGTTAAAACAAGCGATATTAATTTCTGCTTAACCACCGACGCTTTTCATCGGTTGACATATTTCAGAATAAATTTTTGTATCTAATCAACGAGGAAAAGGGGGATAAAATGCACGCGTTACAAAACCTATCTTGATGATTTGTATTGAATTATATGTTTTGCTAATTTTTTGATATTCATTTGGTGAATATTATTGTTCGATTAATGTTAAGAATTAATGCATTAAACATATAAATTAATTATTAAAAAAGCACATTTAATCCATTTTGTGGATGATTGAGTATTCGCGGTAGTTATGATTAGATTGCTTTCGCAACAAAAACATTATGGATTATTATGCTGCGGTAAATGACTCTTTACTCGGCAATGGGTTCTGTTTTTATAAGAACCCGTATCTTTATGTTTTCCTAATTTTTCTCATTTTCCTTTTTCTTATTTTATATGCATGATAAATCATATTCTCGAGGATTATTTCTCTGCATTCCAATAAGGGAAAGGGAGTTAAGTGTGACAGTGGAGTTAAGTATGCCAGAGGTACAAACAGAGCAACCAGAGACGGCGGAGTTAAGCAAGCCACAACTACGCATGGTCGATCTCAACTTATTAACCGTTTTCGATGCCGTGATGCAGGAGCAAAACATCACCCGTGCCGCTCATGTTCTGGGGATGTCGCAACCTGCGGTCAGTAACGCGGTTGCACGCCTGAAGGTGATGTTTAATGACGAGCTTTTTGTTCGTTATGGCCGTGGCATTCAACCGACTGCTCGCGCATTTCAACTTTTTGGTTCAGTTCGTCAGGCATTGCAATTAGTACAAAATGAATTGCCAGGTTCAGGTTTTGAACCCGCGAGCAGTGAACGTGTATTTCATCTTTGTGTTTGCAGTCCGTTAGACAGCATTCTGACCTCGCAGATTTATAATCACATTGAGCAAACTGCGCCAAATATACATGTTATGTTCAAGTCTTCATTAAATCAGAACACTGAACATCAACTGCGTTATCAGGAAACGGAGTTTGTGATTAGTTATGAAGACTTCCATCGTCCTGAATTTACCAGTGTGCCATTATTTAAAGATGAAATGGTGCTGGTAGCCAGCAAAAATCATCCAACAATTAAAGGCCCGTTACTGAAACATGATGTTTATAACGAACAACATGCGGCAGTTTCGCTCGATCGTTTCGCGTCATTTAGTCAACCGTGGTATGACACGGTAGACAAGCAAGCCAGTATCGCGTATCAGGGCATGGCAATGATGAGTGTACTGAGCGTGGTGTCGCAAACGCATCTGGTCGCTATTGCGCCGCGTTGGCTGGCTGAAGAGTTCGCTGAATCTTTAGAGTTACAGGTATTACCGCTGCCATTAAAACAAAATAGCAGAACCTGTTATCTCTCCTGGCATGAAGCTGCCGGGCGCGACAAAGGCCATCAGTGGATGGAAGAGCAATTAGTCTCAATTTGCAAACGCTAACTGAATGCAGAATAGGTCAGATATTGATTACTGATTTATTCTGTATTTTTTATTGAATATAGAATTTTATTCTGAATGTGTGAGTTCACTATTTTAGGATTAATTAAAAAAATAGAGAAATTGCTGTAAGTTGTGGGATTTAGCCGATTTATTATCAATTTAATCCTCCGTAATGGAGGATTTTATCGTTTCTTTTCACCTTTCCTCCTGTTTATTCTTATTACCTCGTGTTTATGTCTCTGGCTACCAATTGCTTAAGCAAGATCGGGCGGTTAATGTGTTTTACACATTTTTCCGTTAAACAGTGAGGCAGGCCATGGAGATGTTGTCTGGAGCCGAGATGGTCGTCCGATCGCTTATCGATCAGGGCGTTAAACAAGTATTCGGTTATCCCGGAGGCGCGGTCCTTGATATTTACGATGCATTGCATACCGTGGGTGGTATCGATCATGTATTAGTTCGTCATGAGCAGGCGGCGGTGCATATGGCCGATGGTCTGGCACGCGCGACCGGGGAAGTCGGCGTCGTGCTGGTAACATCGGGGCCAGGGGCGACCAATGCGATTACCGGCATCGCCACCGCTTATATGGACTCCATTCCCTTGGTTGTTCTTTCCGGGCAGGTAGCAACTTCGTTGATAGGCTACGATGCTTTTCAGGAGTGCGACATGGTGGGAATTTCCCGCCCAGTGGTGAAGCACAGTTTTCTGGTTAAGCAAACGGAAGACATTCCGCAGGTGCTGAAAAAGGCTTTTTGGCTGGCGGCAAGTGGTCGCCCTGGCCCCGTGGTCGTTGATTTACCGAAAGATATTCTTAATCCTGCGAACAAATTACCCTACGTCTGGCCGGAGTCGGTCAGTATGCGATCTTACAATCCCACGACCTCCGGACATAAAGGGCAAATTAAGCGCGCTCTGCAAACACTGGTGGCGGCAAAAAAACCGGTTGTCTATGTAGGCGGTGGGGCAATCACGGCGGGCTGCCATCAGCAGTTGAAAGACACGGTGGAGGCGTTGAATCTGCCCGTTGTTTCCTCATTAATGGGGCTGGGGGCGTTTCCGGCAACGCATCGTCAGGCACTGGGCATGCTGGGAATGCACGGTACCTACGAAGCCAATATGACGATGCATAACGCGGATGTGATTTTCGCCGTCGGGGTACGTTTTGATGACCGAACGACGAACAATCTGGCAAAGTACTGCCCAAATGCCACTGTTCTGCATATCGATATTGATCCAACTTCAATTTCTAAAACCGTGACTGCTGATATCCCGATTGTGGGGGATGCCCGCCAGGTCCTCGAACAAATGCTTGAACTCCTGTCGCAAGAATCCGCCCATCAACCGCTGGATGAGATCCGCGACTGGTGGCAGCAGATTGAACAGTGGCGTGCTCGTCAGTGCCTGAAATACGATATTCACAGTGAAAAGATTAAACCGCAGGCCGTTATCGAGACTCTTTGGCGGCTGACGAAGGGGGACGCTTACGTGACGTCTGATGTCGGGCAGCACCAGATATTCGCCGCACTTTATTATCCTTTCGACAAACCGCGTCGCTGGATTAACTCTGGTGGCCTCGGCACGATGGGGTTTGGTTTACCTGCGGCACTGGGCGTCAAAATGGCGCTGCCAGAAGAAACCGTGGTTTGCGTCACTGGTGACGGCAGTATTCAGATGAACATTCAGGAACTGTCTACCGCCTTGCAATACGAGTTGCCGGTATTGGTGGTGAATCTTAATAATCGCTATCTGGGGATGGTGAAGCAGTGGCAGGACATGATCTATTCCGGCCGCCATTCACAATCTTATATGCAATCGCTACCCGATTTCGTCCGTCTGGCGGAAGCCTATGGGCATGTTGGGATCCAGATTTCTCATCCGCAAGAGCTGGAAAGCAAACTTAGCGAGGCGCTGCAACAGGTGCGCAATAATCGTCTGGTCTTTGTTGATGTTACCGTCGATGGCAGTGAGCACGTCTACCCGATGCAGATTCGCGGGGGCGGAATGGATGAAATGTGGTTAAGCAAAACGGAGAGAACCTGATTATGCGCCGGATATTATCAGTCTTACTCGAAAATGAATCAGGCGCGTTATCCCGCGTGATTGGCCTTTTTTCCCAACGTGGGTACAACATTGAAAGCCTGACCGTTGCGCCCACCGACGATCCGACATTATCGCGTATGACCATCCAGACCGTGGGCGATGAAAAAGTGCTTGAGCAGATCGAAAAGCAATTACACAAACTGGTCGATGTCTTGCGCGTGAGCGAGCTGGGGCAGGGGGCGCACGTCGAGCGGGAAATTATGCTGGTGAAAATTCAGGCCAGCGGCTACGGACGTGACGAAGTGAAGCGCAATACGGAAATATTTCGTGGGCAAATCATCGATGTCACGCCATCGCTTTACACCGTCCAACTGGCAGGCACCAGCGATAAGCTTGATGCATTTTTAGCATCGATTCGCGATGTGGCGAAAATTGTGGAAGTTGCTCGCTCTGGTGTAGTTGGACTTTCGCGCGGCGATAAAATAATGCGTTGAGAATGATCTCAATGCGCAATTTGCAGCCCAACATGTCACGTTGGGCTTTTTTTGCGAATTCAGTGGGAACATGGAATAAAAGCAGTTGCCGCAGTTAATTTTCTGCGCTTAGATGTTAATGAATTTAACCCATACCAGTACAATGGCTATGGTTTTTACATTTTACGCAAGGGGCAATTGTGAAACTGGATGAAATCGCTCGGCTGGCGGGAGTGTCGCGGACCACTGCAAGCTATGTTATTAACGGCAAAGCGAAGCAATACCGTGTGAGCGACAAAACCGTTGAAAAAGTCATGGCTGTGGTGCGTGAGCACAATTACCACCCGAACGCCGTGGCAGCTGGGCTTCGTGCTGGACGCACACGTTCTATTGGTCTTGTGATCCCCGATCTGGAGAACACCAGCTATACCCGCATCGCTAATTATCTTGAACGTCAGGCGCGGCAACGGGGTTATCAACTGCTGATTGCTTGCTCAGAAGATCAGCCAGACAACGAAATGCGTTGTATTGAGCATCTTCTACAGCGTCAGGTTGATGCCATTATTGTTTCGACGTCGTTGCCACCAGAGCATCCTTTTTATCAACGCTGGGCTAACGACCCGTTCCCGATTGTCGCGCTGGACCGCGCCCTCGATCGTGAACACTTCACCAGCGTGGTTGGTGCCGATCAGGATGATGCCGAAATGCTGGCGGAAGAGTTACGTAAGTTTCCCGCCGAGACGGTGCTTTATCTTGGCGCGCTGCCGGAGCTTTCTGTGAGCTTCTTGCGTGAGCAAGGTTTCCGTACTGCCTGGAAAGATGATCCGCGCGAAGTGCATTTCCTTTATGCCAACAGTTATGAGCGGGAGGCGGCTGCCCAGTTATTCGAAAAATGGCTGGAAACGCATCCGATGCCGCAGGCGCTGTTCACAACGTCGTTTGCGTTGTTGCAAGGGGTGATGGATGTCACGCTGCGTCGCGATGGCAAACTGCCTTCTGACCTGGCAATTGCCACCTTTGGCGATAACGAACTGCTCGACTTCTTACAGTGCCCGGTGCTGGCAGTGGCTCAACGTCACCGCGATGTCGCAGAGCGTGTGCTGGAAATTGTCCTGGCAAGCCTGGACGAACCGCGTAAGCCAAAACCTGGGTTAACGCGCATTAAACGTAATCTCTATCGCCGCGGCGTGCTCAGCCGTAACTAAGCCGCGAACAAAAATACGCGCCAGTGAATTTCTCATTGGCGCGTCGAGTACGGGAATGGACATCAATATCCTTAAAGTAAATAAGACTATTCCTGGCTATTATTGATAAATGCTTTTAAACCCACCCATTAATTAACTCACCTGCTGAAATTCACAATAATTAAGCAATATTGACAGAGCGTTTTTGCATTATTTTGTTACATGCAGAGATGAATTGCCGATTTAACAAACACTTTTCTTTGCTTTTGCGCAAACCTGCTGGCATCAAGCGCCACACAGACGCAACAGGGACTGTTAACCGGGGAAGATATGTCCTAAAATGCCGCTCGCGTCGCAAACTGACACTTTATATTTGCTGTGGAAAATAGTTAGTCATTTTAAAACGGTGATGACGATGAGGGATTTTTTCTTACAGCTATTCATAACGTTAATTTGCTTCGCACGTTGGACGTAAAATAAACAACGCTGATATTAGCCGTAAACATCGGGTTTTTTACCTCGGTATGCCTTGTGACTGGCTTGACAAGCTTTTCCTCCGCTCCGTAAACTCCTTTCAGTGGGAAATTGTGGGGCAAAGTGGGAATAAGGGGTGAGGCTGGCATGTTCCGGGGAGCAACGTTAGTCAATCTCGACAGCAAAGGGCGCTTATCAGTGCCTACCCGTTATCGGGAACAGCTGCTTGAGAACGCTGCCGGTCAAATGGTTTGCACCATTGACATTCATCACCCGTGCCTGCTGCTTTACCCCCTGCCTGAATGGGAAATTATCGAGCAAAAATTATCGCGTCTGTCGAGCATGAACCCGGTTGAGCGCCGTGTGCAGCGCCTTCTGTTAGGTCATGCCAGCGAATGTCAGATGGATGGCGCCGGTCGATTGTTAATCGCGCCAGTACTGCGGCAACATGCCGGTCTGACAAAAGAAGTGATGCTGGTTGGACAGTTCAACAAGTTTGAGCTGTGGGATGAAACAACCTGGCATCAACAGGTCAAGGAAGATATCGACGCAGAGCAGTTGGCTACTGGAGACTTATCGGAGCGACTGCAGGACTTGTCTCTATAAAATGATGGAAAACTATAAACATACTACGGTGCTGCTGGATGAAGCCGTTAATGGCCTCAATATCCGTCCTGATGGCATCTACATTGATGGGACTTTTGGTCGCGGTGGTCACTCACGTCTGATCCTCTCGCAGCTTGGCGAAGAGGGGCGTTTGCTGGCGATCGATCGCGACCCGCAGGCTATCGCCGTTGCGAAGACTATTGATGATCCGCGCTTCTCCATCATCCATGGACCTTTCTCCGCGCTGGGCGAATACGTTGCCGAGCGCGATCTTATCGGCAAGATCGACGGCATTCTCCTCGATCTTGGTGTCTCTTCACCGCAACTTGATGATGCAGAACGCGGCTTTTCCTTTATGCGCGATGGCCCGCTGGACATGCGTATGGACCCAACCCGTGGGCAGTCAGCCGCTGAATGGCTACAAACCGCAGAAGAAGCCGATATCGCCTGGGTATTGAAAACCTATGGTGAAGAGCGTTTTGCCAAACGCATTGCCCGCGCCATTGTCGAGCGAAACCGCGAACAGCCGATGACCCGCACCAAAGAACTGGCGGAAGTCGTGGCTGCCGCAACGCCGGTGAAAGATAAGTTTAAACATCCCGCGACCCGTACCTTCCAGGCGGTGCGCATTTGGGTAAACAGTGAACTGGAGGAGATAGAGCAGGCGCTAAAAAGCTCGCTCAACGTGCTGGCCCCGGGTGGGCGGCTTTCAATTATCAGCTTCCACTCGCTGGAAGACCGCATTGTGAAGCGCTTTATGCGTGAAAACAGCCGCGGTCCGCAAGTTCCGGCAGGGTTACCGATGACTGAAGAGCAGCTCAAAAAACTGGGTGGCCGTCAGCTGCGAGCACTAGGCAAGTTAATGCCGGGCGAAGAAGAGGTGGCTGAGAACCCTCGTGCCCGTAGTTCAGTTCTGCGTATTGCAGAGAGGACGAACGCATGATCAGCAGAGTGACAGAAGCTCTAAGCAAAGTTAAAGGATCGATGGGAAGCCACGAGCGCCATGCATTGCCTGGTGTTATCGGTGACGATCTATTGCGATTTGGGAAGCTGCCACTCTGCCTGTTCATTTGCATTATTTTGACGGCGGTGACCGTGGTAACCACGGCGCACCACACCCGTTTACTGACCGCTCAGCGCGAACAACTGGTGCTGGAGCGAGATGCTTTAGACATTGAATGGCGCAACCTGATCCTTGAAGAGAATGCGCTCGGCGACCATAGCCGGGTGGAAAGGATCGCCACGGAAAAGCTGCAAATGCAGCATGTTGATCCGTCACAAGAAAATATCGTAGTGCAAAAATAAGGATAAACGCGACGCATGAAAGCAGCGGCGAAAACGCAGAAACCAAAACGTCAGGAAGAACATGCCAACTTTATCAGTTGGCGTTTTGCGTTGTTATGCGGCTGTATTCTCCTGGCGCTGGCTTTTCTGCTCGGACGCGTAGCGTGGTTACAAGTTATCTCCCCGGATATGCTGGTAAAAGAGGGCGACATGCGTTCTCTACGCGTTCAGCAAGTTTCCACCTCCCGCGGCATGATTACTGACCGTTCTGGTCGCCCGTTAGCGGTGAGCGTGCCGGTAAAAGCGATTTGGGCTGACCCGAAAGAAGTGCATGACGCTGGCGGTATCAGCGTCGGTGATCGCTGGAAGGCGCTGGCTAACGCACTCAATATTCCGCTGGATCAGCTTTCAGCCCGCATTAACGCCAACCCGAAAGGGCGCTTTATTTATCTGGCGCGTCAGGTAAACCCTGACATGGCAGAGTACATCAAAAAACTGAAACTGCCGGGGATTCATCTGCGTGAAGAATCTCGACGTTATTATCCATCCGGCGAAGTGACCGCTCACCTCATCGGCTTTACTAACGTCGATAGTCAGGGGATTGAGGGCGTCGAGAAGAGTTTCGATAAATGGCTTACCGGGCAGCCGGGTGAGCGCATTGTGCGTAAAGACCGCTATGGTCGCGTAATTGAAGATATCTCTTCCACCGACAGCCAGGCGGCGCACAACCTGGCGCTGAGTATTGATGAACGCCTGCAGGCGCTGGTTTATCGTGAACTCAACAATGCGGTGGCCTTTAACAAAGCTGAATCTGGTAGCGCCGTGCTGGTGGATGTCAACACCGGTGAAGTGCTGGCGATGGCTAACAGCCCGTCATACAACCCAAACAATCTGAGTGGCACGCCGAAAGAGGCGATGCGTAACCGTACCATCACTGACGTGTTTGAACCGGGTTCAACGGTTAAACCGATGGTGGTGATGACCGCGTTGCAACGTGGCGTAGTGCGAGAAAACTCGGTACTGAATACCGTTCCTTATCGAATTAACGGCCACGAAATCAAAGACGTGGCACGCTACAGCGAATTAACCCTGACCGGGGTATTACAGAAGTCGAGTAACGTCGGTGTTTCCAAACTGGCGTTAGCGATGCCGTCCTCAGCGTTAGTAGATACTTACTCACGTTTTGGACTGGGAAAAGCGACCAATTTGGGGTTGGTCGGAGAACGCAGTGGCTTATATCCTCAAAAACAACGGTGGTCTGACATAGAGAGGGCCACCTTCTCTTTCGGCTACGGGCTAATGGTAACACCGTTACAGTTAGCGCGAGTCTACGCAACTATCGGCAGCTATGGCATTTATCGCCCGCTGTCGATTACCAAAGTTGATCCCCCGGTTCCCGGTGAACGCGTCTTCCCGGAATCCATTGTTCGCACCGTGGTGCATATGATGGAAAGCGTGGCGCTACCGGGCGGCGGCGGCGTGAAGGCGGCGATTAAAGGCTATCGTATCGCCATTAAAACCGGTACCGCGAAAAAGGTCGGGCCGGACGGTCGCTACATCAATAAATATATTGCTTATACCGCAGGCGTTGCGCCTGCGAGTCAGCCGCGCTTCGCGCTGGTTGTTGTTATCAACGATCCGCAGGCGGGTAAATACTACGGCGGCGCCGTTTCCGCGCCGGTCTTTGGTGCCATCATGGGCGGCGTATTGCGTACCATGAACATCGAGCCGGATGCGCTGACAACGGGTGATAAAAATGAATTTGTGATTAATCAAGGCGAGGGGACAGGTGGCAGATCGTAATTTGCGCGACCTTCTTGCTCCGTGGGTGCCAGACGCACCTTCGCGAGCACTGCGAGAGATGACACTCGACAGCCGTGTGGCTGCGGCGGGCGATCTCTTTGTAGCTGTAGTAGGTCATCAGGCGGACGGGCGTCGATATATCCCGCAGGCGATAGCGCAAGGTGTGGCTGCCATTATTGCAGAGGCGAAAGATGAGGCGACCGACGGTGAAATCCGTGAAATGCACGGCGTACCAGTCATCTATCTCAGCCAGCTCAATGAGCGTTTATCTGAACTGGCGGGCCGCTTTTACCATGAACCCTCTGACAATTTACGTCTCGTGGGCGTAACGGGCACCAACGGCAAAACCACGACTACCCAGCTGTTGGCGCAGTGGAGCCAACTGCTTGGCGAAACCAGCGCGGTAATGGGCACCGTTGGTAACGGCCTGCTGGGAAAAGTGATCCCGACAGAAAATACCACCGGTTCGGCAGTCGATGTTCAGCATGAGCTGGCGGGGCTGGTGGATCAGGGCGCGACTTTTTGCGCAATGGAAGTTTCCTCCCACGGGCTGGTACAGCACCGTGTGGCGGCATTGAAATTTGCGGCGTCAGTCTTTACCAACTTGAGCCGCGATCACCTTGATTATCATGGTGATATGGAACACTACGAAGCGGCGAAATGGCTGCTTTATTCTGAGCATCATTGCGGTCAGGCGATTATTAACGCCGACGATGAAGTGGGCCGCCGCTGGCTGGCAAAACTGCCGGACGCGGTTGCGGTATCAATGGAAGATCATATCAATCCGAACTGTCACGGACGCTGGTTGAAAGCGACTGAAGTGAACTATCACGACAGCGGTGCGACTATTCGCTTTAGCTCAAGCTGGGGCGATGGCGAAATTGAAAGCCATCTGATGGGCGCTTTTAACGTCAGCAACTTGCTGCTGGCGCTGGCGACGCTGCTGGCGCTGGGCTATCCGTTGGCTGACCTGCTGAAAACTGCCGCACGCCTGCAGCCGGTTTGTGGACGTATGGAAGTGTTCACTGCGCCAGGCAAACCGACGGTAGTGGTGGATTACGCGCATACGCCAGATGCACTGGAAAAAGCCTTACAGGCGGCGCGTTTGCACTGTGCGGGCAAGCTGTGGTGCGTCTTTGGCTGTGGTGGCGATCGTGATAAAGGCAAACGTCCACTGATGGGCGCAATTGCTGAAGAGTTTGCTGACGTGGCGGTGGTGACGGACGATAACCCGCGTACCGAAGAACCGCGTGCCATCATCAACGATATTCTGGCGGGAATGTTAGATGCCGGACATGCCAAAGTGATGGAAGGCCGTGCTGAAGCGGTGACTTGCGCCGTTATGCAGGCTAAAGAGAATGATGTGGTACTGGTCGCGGGCAAAGGTCATGAGGATTACCAGATTGTTGGCAATCAGCGTCTGGACTACTCCGATCGCGTCACGGTAGCGCGTCTGCTGGGGGTGATTGCATGATTAGCGTAACCCTTAGCCAACTTACCGATATTCTCAACGGTGAACTAAAAGGGGCAGATATTACCCTTGATGCTGTAACCACTGACACCCGTAAATTGACGCCGGGTTGCCTGTTTGTTGCCCTGAAAGGCGAACGTTTCGATGCCCATGATTTTGCTGACCAGGCGAAAGCTGGCGGTGCGGGTGCACTGCTGGTTAGCCGTCCGCTGGATATCGATCTGCCGCAGTTAATCGTCAAGGATACGCGTCTGGCGTTTGGTGAACTGGCTGCATGGGTTCGCCAGCAAGTTCCGGCGCGCGTGGTTGCTCTGACCGGTTCCTCCGGCAAAACCTCCGTTAAAGAGATGACGGCAGCGATTTTAAGCCAGTGTGGCAACACGCTTTATACGGCAGGCAATCTCAACAACGACATCGGTGTACCGATGACGCTGTTGCGCTTAACGCCAGAGTACGATTACGCAGTAATTGAACTTGGCGCGAACCATCAGGGCGAAATTGCCTGGACTGTGAGTCTGACTCGCCCGGAAGCGGCGCTGGTCAACAACCTGGCAGCGGCGCATCTGGAAGGTTTTGGCTCGCTTGCGGGTGTCGCGAAAGCGAAAGGTGAAATCTTTAGCGGCCTGCCGGAAAACGGTATCGCCATTATGAATGCCGACAACAACGACTGGCTGAACTGGCAGAGTGTGATTGGCTCACGCAAAGTGTGGCGCTTCTCACCGAATGCTAACAACAGCGATTTCACCGCTACCAATATCCACGTGACCTCGCACGGTACGGAATTTACCCTGCAAACCCCAACGGGTAGCGTCGATGTTCTGCTGCCGTTGCCGGGGCGTCACAATATTGCGAATGCGCTGGCAGCCGCTGCGCTCTCCATGTCCGTGGGCGCAACGCTTGATGCTATTAAAGCGGGGCTGGCAAATCTGAAAGCTGTTCCTGGCCGTCTGTTCCCCATTCAACTGGCGGAAAATCAGTTGCTGCTCGACGACTCCTACAACGCTAACGTCGGCTCCATGACCGCCGCTGTTCAGGTACTGGCTGAAATGCCGGGCTACCGTGTGCTGGTGGTGGGCGATATGGCGGAACTGGGCGCTGAAAGCGAGGCCTGCCATGTACAGGTGGGCGAAGCGGCGAAGGCGGCGGGTATTGACCGCGTGTTAAGTGTGGGTAAACAAAGCCATGCTATCAGTACCGCCAGCGGCGTTGGTGAACATTTTGCCGATAAAACTGCGCTTATCACACGTCTTAAATCACTGATTGCTGAGCAACAGGTAATTACAATTTTAGTTAAGGGTTCACGTAGTGCTGCCATGGAAGAGGTAGTACGCGCTTTACAGGAGAATGGGACATGTTAGTTTGGCTGGCCGAACATTTGGTCAAATATTATTCCGGCTTTAACGTCTTTTCCTATCTGACGTTTCGCGCCATCGTCAGCCTGCTGACTGCGCTGTTCATCTCATTGTGGATGGGCCCGCGCATGATTGCTCATTTACAAAAACTCTCCTTTGGTCAGGTGGTGCGTAACGACGGTCCTGAATCACACTTCAGCAAGCGCGGTACGCCGACTATGGGCGGGATTATGATCCTGACAGCGATTGTGATCTCCGTGCTGCTGTGGGCATACCCGTCCAACCCGTATGTCTGGTGCGTGTTGGTCGTGCTGGTCGGTTACGGTGTTATTGGCTTCGTTGATGACTATCGCAAAGTAGTGCGTAAAGACACCAAGGGGTTGATTGCTCGCTGGAAGTATTTCTGGATGTCAGTTATTGCGCTGGGTGTTGCTTTCGCTTTGTACCTTGCCGGGAAAGACACGCCCGCAACGCAGCTGGTGGTCCCGTTCTTTAAAGATGTGATGCCGCAGTTGGGGCTGTTCTACATTCTGCTGGCTTACTTCGTCATTGTGGGCACCGGCAACGCGGTAAACCTGACCGATGGTCTTGATGGCCTGGCGATTATGCCGACTGTATTCGTCGCCGGTGGTTTTGCGCTGGTGGCATGGGCAACCGGCAACATGAACTTTGCCAGCTATTTACACATACCGTATCTGCGACACGCCGGGGAACTGGTCATTGTCTGTACCGCGATAGTCGGGGCAGGGCTGGGCTTCCTGTGGTTTAACACCTATCCGGCGCAAGTCTTTATGGGCGATGTAGGTTCGCTGGCGTTAGGTGGCGCGCTGGGCATTATCGCCGTACTGCTGCGTCAGGAATTCCTGCTGGTGATTATGGGCGGCGTGTTTGTCGTTGAAACCCTGTCGGTTATTTTGCAGGTCGGCTCCTTTAAACTGCGCGGACAACGTATTTTCCGCATGGCACCGATTCATCACCACTATGAACTGAAAGGCTGGCCGGAACCGCGTGTCATTGTGCGCTTCTGGATTATTTCGCTGATGCTGGTCCTGATTGGTCTGGCAACGCTGAAGGTACGTTAATCATGGCTGATTACCAGGGTAAAAATGTCGTCATTATCGGCCTGGGCCTCACCGGGCTTTCTTGCGTGGACTTTTTCCTCGCTCGCGGTGTGACGCCGCGCGTCATGGATACGCGGATGACACCGCCTGGCCTGGATAAATTACCCGAAGCCGTAGAACGCCACACGGGCGGTCTTAATGACGAATGGCTGATGGCGGCTGATCTGATCGTCGCCAGTCCCGGCATTGCATTGGCGCATCCTTCCTTAAGCGCTGCCGCTGATGCCGGAATCGAAATTGTTGGCGATATCGAACTGTTCTGTCGTGAAGCACAAGCACCAATCGTGGCGATCACCGGTTCTAATGGCAAAAGCACTGTCACCACACTAGTGGGTGAAATGGCGAAAGCGGCGGGCGTTAACGTTGGCGTGGGTGGCAACATTGGCCTGCCCGCGTTGATGCTGTTGGATGCTGAGTGCGAACTGTACGTGCTGGAGCTGTCGAGCTTCCAGCTTGAAACCACCTCCAGTTTACAGGCGGTGGCAGCGACCATTCTGAACGTGACAGAAGATCATATGGATCGCTATCCGTTTGGTTTACAGCAGTATCGTGCGGCAAAACTGCGCATTTACGAAAACGCAAAAATTTGCGTGGTTAATGCTGATGATGCCTTAACAATGCCGATTCGCGGTGCGGATGAACGCTGCGTTAGCTTTGGTATCAATATGGGCGACTATCACTTGAATCATCAGCAGGGTGAAACCTGGCTGCGGGTGAAAGGCGAGAAAGTGTTGAACGTGAAAGAGATGAAACTTTCCGGTCAGCATAACTACACCAATGCGCTGGCGGCACTGGCGCTGGCAGACGCAGCTGGTTTGCCACGCGCCAGTAGCCTGAAAGCGTTAACTACGTTCACTGGTTTGCCGCATCGCTTTGAAGTGGTGCTGGAACATAACGGTGTGCGCTGGATTAACGACTCGAAAGCGACCAATGTCGGCAGTACGGAAGCGGCGCTGAATGGCCTGCACGTAGATGGCACTCTGCATTTGTTGCTGGGCGGCGATGGTAAATCGGCGGATTTTAGCCCACTGGCGCGTTACCTGAATGGCGATAACGTACGTCTGTATTGTTTCGGTCGGGACGGCGCGCAGCTGGCGGCGCTACGCCCGGAAGTGGCAGAACAAACCGAAACCATGGAACAGGCGATGCGCTTGCTGGCTCCGCGTGTTCAGCCGGGCGATATGGTTCTGCTCTCCCCGGCCTGTGCCAGCCTTGATCAGTTCAAGAACTTTGAACAACGAGGCAATGAGTTTGCCCGTCTGGCGAAGGAGTTAGGTTGATGCGTTTATCTCTCCCTCGCCTGAAAATGCCGCGCCTGCCAGGATTCAGTATTCTGGTCTGGATCTCCACGGCGCTAAAGGGCTGGGTGATGGGCTCGCGGGAAAAAGATACCGACAGCCTGATCATGTACGATCGCACCTTACTGTGGCTGACCTTCGGCCTCGCGGCGATCGGCTTTATCATGGTGACCTCGGCGTCAATGCCCATAGGGCAACGCTTAACCAACGATCCGTTCTTCTTCGCGAAGCGTGATGGCGTCTACCTGATCCTGGCGTTCATTCTGGCGATCATTACGCTGCGTCTGCCGATGGAGTTCTGGCAACGTTACAGCGCTACGATGCTACTCGGTTCAATCATCCTGTTGATGATCGTTCTGGTAGTGGGTAGCTCTGTTAAAGGGGCATCGCGTTGGATCGATCTCGGCTTGCTACGTATCCAGCCTGCGGAGCTGACAAAACTGTCGTTGTTTTGCTATATCGCCAACTATCTGGTGCGTAAAGGCGACGAAGTACGTAATAACCTGCGCGGCTTCCTGAAACCGATGGGCGTGATTCTGGTGTTGGCAGTGTTACTGCTGGCACAGCCAGACCTTGGTACGGTGGTGGTGTTGTTTGTGACTACGCTGGCGATGTTATTCCTGGCGGGGGCGAAATTGTGGCAGTTCATTGCCATTATCGGTATGGGCATTTCAGCGGTTGTGTTGCTGATCCTCGCCGAACCGTACCGTATCCGCCGTGTTACCGCATTCTGGAACCCGTGGGAAGATCCCTTTGGCAGCGGCTATCAGTTAACGCAATCGCTGATGGCGTTTGGTCGCGGCGAACTTTGGGGGCAAGGCTTAGGTAACTCGGTACAAAAACTGGAGTATCTGCCGGAAGCGCACACTGACTTTATTTTCGCCATTATCGGCGAAGAATTAGGTTATGTCGGTGTGGTACTAGCACTTTTAATGGTATTCTTCGTCGCTTTTCGTGCGATGTCGATTGGCCGTAAAGCATTAGAAATTGACCATCGTTTTTCCGGTTTTCTCGCCTGTTCCATTGGCATCTGGTTTAGCTTCCAGGCGCTGGTTAACGTAGGTGCGGCGGCGGGGATGTTACCGACCAAAGGTCTGACATTGCCGCTGATCAGTTACGGTGGTTCGAGCTTACTGATTATGTCGACAGCCATCATGATGCTGTTGCGTATTGATTATGAAACGCGTCTGGAGAAAGCGCAGGCGTTTGTACGAGGTTCACGATGAGTGGTCAAGGAAAGCGATTAATGGTGATGGCCGGCGGAACCGGTGGACATGTGTTCCCGGGACTGGCGGTTGCGCACCATCTAATGGCTCAGGGTTGGCAAGTTCGCTGGCTGGGGACTGCCGACCGTATGGAAGCGGACTTAGTGCCAAAACATGGCATCGAAATTGATTTCATTCGTATCTCTGGTCTGCGTGGTAAAGGTATAAAAGCACTGTTAGCTGCGCCTCTGCGTATTTTTAACGCCTGGCGTCAGGCACGGGCGATTATGAAAGCGTTCAAACCTGATGTGGTGCTCGGTATGGGCGGCTACGTATCAGGTCCAGGTGGACTGGCAGCGTGGTCGTTAGGCATTCCGGTTGTACTTCATGAACAAAACGGTATTGCGGGCTTAACCAATAAATGGCTGGCGAAGATTGCCACCAAAGTGATGCAGGCGTTTCCAGGCGCTTTCCCTAATGCGGAAGTGGTGGGTAATCCTGTTCGTACCGATGTGTTGGCGTTGCCACTGCCGCAGCAACGTTTGGCTGGTCGTGAAGGTCCGGTTCGTGTGTTGGTAGTGGGCGGTTCTCAGGGCGCTCGTATTCTTAACCAAACAATGCCGCAGGTTGCAGCAAAGCTGGGCGATTCAGTCACTATCTGGCATCAGAGCGGCAAAGGTTCGCAACAAACCGTTGAACAGGCATATGCCGAAGCAGGGCAACCGCAGCATAAAGTGACGGAATTTATTGATGATATGGCGGCGGCGTATGCGTGGGCAGATGTCGTTGTTTGCCGCTCCGGCGCGTTAACGGTGAGTGAAATTGCCGCAGCGGGGCTACCGGCATTGTTTGTGCCGTTTCAACATAAAGACCGCCAGCAATACTGGAATGCGCTACCGCTGGAAAAAGCGGGCGCAGCCAAAATTATCGAGCAGCCACAGCTTACTGTGGATGCTGTCGCCAACACCCTGGCCGGGTGGTCGCGAGAAACCTTATTAACCATGGCAGAACGCGCCCGTGCTGCATCCATTCCGGATGCCACCGAGCGAGTGGCAAATGAAGTAAGCCGGGCTGCCCGGGCGTAATTGTAGCGATGCCTTTTGCATCGTATGAATGTAAGAAGTTAATGGCGTAAAGAATGAATACACAACAATTGGCAAAACTGCGTTCCATCGTGCCCGAAATGCGTCGCGTTCGGCACATACATTTTGTCGGCATCGGTGGTGCCGGTATGGGCGGTATTGCCGAAGTTCTGGCCAATGAAGGTTATCAGATCAGTGGTTCCGATTTAGCGCCAAATCCGGTCACGCAGCAGTTAATGAATCTTGGGGCGACGATTTATTTCAACCATCGCCCGGAGAACGTACGTGATGCCAGCGTGGTCGTTGTTTCCAGCGCGATTTCTGCCGATAACCCGGAAATTGTCGCAGCTCATGAAGCGCGTATTCCGGTGATCCGTCGTGCCGAAATGCTAGCTGAGTTAATGCGTTTTCGTCATGGCATCGCCATTGCCGGAACGCACGGCAAAACGACAACCACTGCGATGGTTTCCAGCATCTACGCAGAAGCGGGACTCGACCCAACCTTCGTTAACGGTGGGCTGGTAAAAGCGGCGGGCGTTCATGCGCGTTTGGGGCATGGTCGGTACCTGATTGCCGAAGCAGATGAGAGCGATGCATCGTTCCTGCATCTGCAACCGATGGTGGCGATTGTCACTAATATCGAAGCCGACCACATGGATACCTACCAGGGCGACTTTGAGAATTTAAAACAGACCTTTATTAATTTTCTGCACAACCTGCCGTTTTACGGTCGTGCGGTGATGTGTGTTGATGATCCGGTGATCCGCGAATTGTTACCGCGTGTGGGGCGTCAGACCACGACTTACGGATTCAGCGAAGATGCCGACGTGCGTGTAGAAGATTATCAGCAGATTGGTCCGCAGGGGCACTTTACGCTGCTGCGCCAGGACAAAGAGCCGATGCGCGTTACCCTGAATGCGCCAGGCCGTCATAACGCGCTGAATGCCGCAGCTGCGGTTGCGGTTGCCACGGAAGAGGGGATTGACGACGAGGCTATTTTGCGTGCGCTGGAGAGTTTCCAGGGGACAGGCCGTCGTTTTGATTTCCTCGGTGAATTTCCGCTGGAGCCAGTGAATGGTAAAAGCGGTACGGCAATGCTGGTTGATGACTACGGTCACCATCCGACCGAAGTGGATGCCACCATTAAAGCGGCGCGTGCAGGCTGGCCGGATAAAAATCTGGTAATGCTGTTTCAGCCGCACCGTTTTACCCGTACGCGTGACCTGTATGATGATTTCGCCAATGTGCTGACGCAGGTTGATACCCTGTTGATGCTGGAAGTGTATCCGGCTGGCGAAGCGCCAATTCCGGGAGCGGACAGCCGTTCGCTGTGTCGCACAATTCGTGGACGTGGGAAAATTGATCCCATTCTGGTGCCGGACCCGGCGCAGGTAGCCGAGATGCTGGCACCGGTATTAACCGGTAACGACCTGATTCTCGTTCAGGGGGCTGGTAATATCGGAAAAATTGCCCGTTCTTTAGCTGAAATCAAACTGAAGCCGCAAACTCCGGAGGAAGAACAACATGACTGATAAAATCGCGGTCCTGTTGGGCGGGACCTCCGCTGAGCGGGAAGTTTCTCTGAATTCTGGTGCAGCGGTGTTAGCCGGGCTGCGTGAAGGCGGTATTGACGCGTATCCTGTCGACCCGAAAGAAGTCGATGTGACGCAACTGAAGTCGATGGGCTTTCAGAAAGTGTTTATCGCGCTACATGGTCGCGGCGGTGAAGATGGCACGCTGCAGGGTATGCTCGAGCTGATGGGCTTGCCTTATACCGGCAGCGGAGTAATGGCATCTGCGCTTTCAATGGATAAACTACGCAGCAAACTGCTGTGGCAGGGTGCAGGTTTACCCGTAGCGCCGTGGGTTGCGTTAACCCGCTCAGAGTTTGAAAAAGGCCTGAGCGATAAGCAGTTAGCAGAAATTTCTGCCTTAGGTTTGCCGGTTATCGTTAAGCCGAGTCGCGAAGGTTCCAGCGTGGGAATGTCAAAAGTAGTAGCAGAAAATGCTCTACAAGATGCATTAAGATTGGCATTTCAGCACGATGAAGAAGTATTGATTGAAAAATGGCTAAGTGGGCCGGAGTTCACGGTTGCGATACTTGGTGAAGAAATTTTACCGTCAATACGTATTCAACCGGCCGGAACCTTCTATGATTATGAGGCGAAGTATCTCTCTGATGAGACACAGTATTTCTGCCCCGCAGGTCTGGAAGCGTCACAAGAGGCCAATTTGCAGGCATTAGTGCTGAAAGCATGGACGACGTTAGGTTGCAAAGGATGGGGACGTATTGACGTTATGCTGGACAGCGATGGACAGTTTTATCTGCTGGAAGCCAATACCTCACCGGGTATGACCAGCCACAGCCTGGTGCCGATGGCGGCACGTCAGGCAGGTATGAGCTTCTCGCAGTTGGTAGTACGAATTCTGGAACTGGCGGACTAATATGTCGCAGGCTGCTCTGAACACGCGAAACAGCGAAGAAGAGGTTTCTTCGCGCCGCAATAATGGAACGCGTCTGGCGGGGATCCTTTTCCTGCTGACCGTTTTAACGACAGTGTTGGTGAGCGGCTGGGTCGTGTTGGGCTGGATGGAAGATGCGCAACGCCTGCCGCTTTCAAAGCTGGTGTTGACCGGTGAACGCCATTACACGCGTAATGACGATATCCGGCAGTCGATCCTGGCATTGGGTGAGCCAGGTACCTTTATGACCCAGGATGTCAACATCATCCAGACGCAAATAGAACAACGCCTGCCGTGGATTAAGCAGGTGAGCGTCAGAAAGCAGTGGCCTGATGAATTGAAGATTCATCTGGTTGAATATGTGCCGATTGCGCGGTGGAATGATCAACATATGGTAGACGCGGAAGGAAACACTTTCAGCGTGCCGCCAGATCGCACCAGCAAGCAGGTGCTTCCAATGCTGTATGGCCCGGAAGGCAGCGCCAATGAAGTGTTGCAGGGCTATCGCGAAATGGGGCAGATGCTGGCAAAGGACAGATTTACTCTGAAGGAAGCGGCGATGACCGCGCGGCGTTCCTGGCAGTTGACGCTGAATAACGATATTAAGCTCAATCTTGGCCGGGGCGATACGATGAAACGTTTGGCTCGCTTTGTAGAACTTTATCCGGTTTTACAGCAGCAGGCGCAAACCGATGGCAAACGGATTAGCTACGTTGATTTGCGTTATGACTCTGGAGCGGCAGTAGGCTGGGCGCCCTTGCCGCCAGAGGAATCTACTCAGCAACAAAATCAGGCACAGGCAGAACAACAATGATCAAGGCGACGGACAGAAAACTGGTAGTAGGACTGGAGATTGGTACCGCGAAGGTTGCCGCTTTAGTAGGGGAAGTTCTGCCCGACGGTATGGTCAATATCATTGGCGTGGGCAGCTGCCCGTCGCGTGGTATGGATAAAGGCGGGGTGAACGACCTCGAATCCGTGGTCAAGTGCGTACAACGCGCCATTGACCAGGCAGAATTGATGGCAGATTGTCAGATCTCTTCGGTATATCTGGCGCTTTCTGGTAAGCACATCAGCTGCCAGAATGAAATTGGTATGGTGCCTATTTCTGAAGAAGAAGTGACGCAAGAAGATGTGGAAAACGTCGTCCATACCGCGAAATCGGTGCGTGTGCGCGATGAGCATCGTGTGCTGCATGTGATCCCGCAAGAGTATGCGATTGACTATCAGGAAGGGATCAAGAATCCGGTAGGACTTTCGGGCGTGCGGATGCAGGCAAAAGTGCACCTGATCACATGTCACAACGATATGGCGAAAAACATCGTCAAAGCGGTTGAACGTTGTGGGCTGAAAGTTGACCAACTGATATTTGCCGGACTGGCATCAAGTTATTCGGTATTGACGGAAGATGAACGTGAACTGGGTGTCTGCGTCGTCGATATCGGTGGTGGTACAATGGATATCGCCGTTTATACCGGTGGGGCATTGCGCCACACTAAGGTAATTCCTTATGCTGGCAATGTCGTGACCAGTGATATCGCTTACGCCTTTGGCACGCCGCCAAGCGACGCCGAAGCGATTAAAGTTCGCCACGGTTGTGCGCTGGGTTCCATCGTTGGAAAAGATGAGAGCGTGGAAGTGCCGAGCGTAGGCGGTCGTCCACCGCGGAGTCTGCAACGTCAGACCCTGGCAGAGGTGATCGAGCCGCGCTATACCGAGCTGCTCAACCTGGTCAACGAAGAGATATTGCAGTTGCAGGAAAAGCTTCGCCAACAAGGGGTTAAACATCACCTGGCGGCAGGCATTGTATTAACCGGTGGCGCAGCGCAGATTGAAGGGCTTGCAGCTTGTGCTCAGCGCGTGTTTCATACGCAGGTGCGCATCGGCGCGCCGCTGAACATTACCGGTTTAACGGATTATGCTCAGGAGCCGTATTATTCGACGGCGGTGGGATTGCTTCACTACGGGAAAGAGTCACATCTTAACGGTGAAGCTGAAGTAGAAAAACGTGTTACAGCATCAGTTGGCTCGTGGATCAAGCGACTCAATAGTTGGCTGCGAAAAGAGTTTTAATTTTTATGAGGTCGACGATAATTACGGCCTCAGGCGACAGGCACAAATCGGAGAGAAACTATGTTTGAACCAATGGAACTTACCAATGACGCGGTGATTAAAGTCATCGGCGTCGGCGGCGGCGGCGGTAATGCTGTTGAACACATGGTGCGCGAGCGCATTGAAGGTGTTGAATTCTTCGCGGTAAATACCGATGCACAAGCGCTGCGTAAAACAGCGGTTGGACAGACGATTCAAATCGGTAGCGGTATCACCAAAGGACTGGGAGCTGGCGCAAATCCAGAAGTTGGCCGTAATGCGGCTGATGAGGATCGCGATGCACTGCGTGCGGCGCTGGAAGGTGCAGACATGGTCTTTATTGCTGCGGGTATGGGTGGTGGTACCGGTACTGGTGCAGCACCAGTTGTCGCTGAAGTGGCAAAAGATTTGGGGATCCTGACCGTTGCTGTCGTGACTAAGCCTTTCAACTTTGAAGGCAAGAAGCGTATGGCATTCGCTGAGCAGGGGATCACTGAACTGTCCAAGCATGTGGACTCTCTGATCACTATCCCTAACGACAAACTGCTGAAAGTCTTGGGCCGCGGTATCTCCCTGCTGGATGCATTTGGCGCAGCGAACGATGTACTGAAAGGTGCTGTGCAAGGTATCGCTGAACTGATTACTCGTCCAGGCCTGATGAACGTGGACTTTGCAGACGTACGTACCGTAATGTCTGAAATGGGCTACGCAATGATGGGTTCTGGTGTGGCGAGCGGCGAAGACCGTGCGGAAGAAGCTGCTGAAATGGCTATTTCCTCTCCGCTGCTGGAAGATATCGATCTGTCTGGCGCGCGCGGCGTGCTGGTTAACATCACGGCGGGCTTCGACCTGCGTCTGGATGAGTTCGAAACGGTAGGTAACACCATCCGTGCATTTGCATCCGACAACGCAACTGTCGTTATCGGTACTTCTCTTGACCCGGATATGAATGATGAGCTGCGCGTAACTGTTGTTGCGACAGGTATCGGTATGGACAAACGTCCTGAAATCACTCTGGTGACCAATAAGCAGGTTCAGCAGCCAGTGATGGATCGCTACCAGCAGCACGGGATGGCTCCGCTGACCCAGGAGCAGAAGCCGGTTGCTAAAGTCGTGAATGACAATGCGCCGCAAACTGCGAAAGAGCCGGATTATCTGGATATCCCAGCATTCCTGCGTAAGCAAGCTGATTAAGAATTGACTGGAATTTGGGTTTCGAGGCTCTTTGTGCTAAACTGGCCCGCCGAATGTATAGTACACTTCGGTTGGATAGGTAATTTGGCGAGATAATACGATGATCAAACAAAGGACACTTAAACGTATCGTTCAGGCGACGGGTGTCGGTTTACATACCGGCAAGAAAGTCACCCTGACGTTACGCCCTGCGCCGGCCAACACCGGGGTCATCTATCGTCGCACCGACTTGAATCCACCGGTAGATTTCCCGGCCGATGCCAAATCTGTGCGTGATACCATGCTCTGTACGTGTCTGGTCAACGAGCATGATGTACGGATTTCAACCGTAGAGCACCTCAATGCTGCTCTCGCGGGCCTCGGCATCGATAACATTGTTATCGAAGTTAACGCGCCGGAAATCCCGATCATGGACGGCAGCGCCGCTCCGTTTGTATACCTGCTGCTTGACGCCGGTATCGACGAGTTGAACTGCGCCAAGAAATTTGTTCGCATCAAAGAGACTGTTCGTGTCGAAGATGGTGATAAGTGGGCTGAATTTAAGCCGTACAATGGTTTTTCGCTGGATTTCACCATCGATTTTAACCATCCGGCTATTGATTCTAGCAACCAGCGCTATGCGATGAACTTCTCCGCTGATGCGTTTATGCGCCAGATCAGCCGTGCGCGTACGTTCGGTTTCATGCGTGATATCGAATATCTGCAGTCCCGTGGTTTGTGCCTGGGCGGCAGCTTCGATTGTGCCATCGTTGTTGACGATTATCGCGTACTGAACGAAGACGGCCTGCGTTTTGAAGACGAATTTGTGCGTCACAAAATGCTCGATGCGATCGGTGACTTGTTCATGTGTGGTCACAATATTATTGGTGCATTTACCGCTTATAAATCTGGTCATGCACTGAATAACAAACTGCTGCAGGCTGTCCTTGCAAAACAGGAAGCCTGGGAATATGTGACCTTCCAGGACGACGCAGAACTGCCGTTGGCCTTCAAAGCGCCTTCAGCCGTACTGGCATAACGACATTTATACTGTCGTATAAAATTCGACTGGCAAATCTGGCACTCTCTCCGGCCAGGTGAACCAGTCGTTTTTTTTTGAATTTTATAAGAACGATAAAAAACGGTGCGAACGCTGTTTTCTTAAGCACTTTTACGCACAACTTATCTTCATTCGTGCTGTGGACTTCAGGCTTTAATGATAAGATTTGTGCGCTAAATACGTTTGAATACGATCGGGATGGCAATAACGTGAGTGGAATACTGACGCGCTGGCGACAGTTTGGAAAACGCTACTTCTGGCCGCATCTCTTATTAGGGATGGTCGCGGCGAGTTTAGGTTTGCCTGCGCTCAGCAACGCCGCCGAACCAAACGCGCCCGCAAAAGCGACAACCCGCAACCACGAGCCTTCAGCCAAAGTTAACTTTGGTCAATTGGCCTTGCTGGAAGCGAACACGCGCCGCCCGAATTCGAACTATTCCGTTGATTACTGGCATCAACATGCCATTCGCACGGTAATCCGTCATCTTTCCTTCGCAATGGCACCGCAAACGCTGCCCGTTGCTGAAGAATCTTTGCCTCTTCAGGCGCAACATCTTGCATTACTGGATACGCTCAGCGCGCTGCTGACCCAGGAAGGCACGCCGTCTGAAAAGGGTTATCGCATTGATTATGCGCATTTTACCCCACAAGCAAAATTCAGCACGCTCGTCTGGATACGCCAGGCGCAAGGTATCCGTGCTGGCCCTCAACGCCTCAGCTAACAACAATAAACCTTTATTTCATTTTATTGACTCCGCAACACGGGGCGTTTGAGATTTTATTATGCTAATCAAATTATTAACTAAAGTTTTCGGTAGTCGTAACGATCGCACCCTGCGCCGGATGCGCAAAGTCGTCAACATTATCAATGCCATGGAACCGGAGATGGAAAAACTCTCCGACGAAGAACTTAAAGGGAAAACTGCAGAGTTTCGTGCACGCCTGGAAAAAGGTGAGGTGCTGGAAAATCTGATTCCGGAAGCTTTTGCCGTGGTGCGTGAAGCAAGTAAGCGCGTCTTTGGCATGCGTCACTTCGACGTTCAGTTGCTCGGTGGTATGGTTCTTAATGAACGTTGCATCGCAGAAATGCGTACCGGGGAAGGTAAAACCCTAACCGCAACGCTGCCTGCTTACCTGAACGCATTAACCGGTAAGGGGGTACACGTTGTTACCGTCAACGATTACCTGGCGCAACGTGACGCCGAAAACAACCGTCCGTTGTTTGAATTCCTCGGCCTGACAGTCGGCATCAACCTGCCGGGCATGCCAGCACCGGCAAAGCGCGAAGCTTACGCAGCTGACATCACTTACGGTACAAACAACGAATACGGCTTTGACTACCTGCGCGACAACATGGCATTCAGCCCTGAAGAACGTGTACAACGTAAACTGCACTATGCGCTGGTGGACGAAGTGGACTCCATCCTGATCGATGAAGCGCGTACACCGCTGATCATTTCCGGCCCGGCTGAAGACAGCTCGGAAATGTATAAACGCGTGAACAAAATCATTCCGCACCTGATTCGTCAGGAAAAAGAAGACTCCGAAACCTTCCAGGGCGAAGGCCACTTCTCGGTGGATGAAAAATCTCGCCAGGTGAACTTGACTGAACGTGGTCTGGTGCTGATCGAAGAGCTGCTGGTGAAAGAAGGCATCATGGATGAAGGTGAGTCGCTGTACTCTCCGGCTAATATTATGCTGATGCACCACGTAACCGCGGCGCTGCGTGCTCACGCACTGTTTACCCGTGACGTAGACTACATCGTTAAAGATGGTGAAGTTATCATCGTTGATGAACACACCGGTCGTACCATGCAGGGACGTCGCTGGTCCGATGGCCTGCATCAGGCAGTGGAAGCGAAAGAAGGTGTACAGATCCAGAACGAAAACCAGACGCTGGCGTCGATCACCTTCCAGAACTACTTCCGTTTGTATGAAAAACTGGCGGGCATGACCGGTACTGCTGATACCGAAGCTTTCGAATTTAGCTCAATCTACAAGCTGGATACCGTTGTTGTTCCAACCAACCGTCCGATGATTCGTAAAGATCTGCCAGATCTGGTCTATATGACTGAAGCGGAAAAAATCCAGGCGATCATCGAAGATATCAAAGAGCGTACTGCGAAGGGCCAGCCAGTGCTGGTGGGTACTATCTCCATCGAAAAATCGGAATTGGTGTCAAACGAGCTGACCAAAGCCGGTATCAAACACAACGTTCTGAACGCCAAATTCCACGCTAACGAAGCAGCGATTGTTGCACAAGCGGGTTATCCGGCGGCGGTGACTATCGCGACTAACATGGCGGGTCGTGGTACAGATATTGTGCTCGGTGGTAGCTGGCAGGCAGAAGTTGCCGCGCTGGAAAATCCGACCGCAGAGCAAATTGAAAAAATCAAAGCCGACTGGCAGGTGCGTCACGATGCGGTACTGGCTGCAGGTGGTCTGCATATCATCGGTACAGAACGTCACGAATCTCGTCGTATCGATAACCAGCTACGCGGTCGTTCTGGGCGCCAGGGGGATGCCGGTTCTTCCCGTTTCTACCTGTCGATGGAAGATGCGCTGATGCGTATTTTTGCTTCTGACCGTGTTTCCGGCATGATGCGTAAACTGGGTATGAAACCAGGCGAAGCCATCGAGCACCCGTGGGTGACCAAAGCGATTGCCAACGCTCAGCGTAAAGTTGAAAGCCGTAACTTCGATATTCGTAAGCAACTGCTGGAATATGATGACGTGGCTAACGATCAGCGTCGCGCTATTTACTCCCAGCGTAATGAACTGCTGGATGTCAGCGATGTGAGCGATACCATCAACAGCATTCGTGAAGATGTGTTCAAAGCGACCATCGATGCCTACATTCCGCCGCAGTCGCTGGAAGAAATGTGGGATATTCCGGGGCTGCAGGAACGTCTGAAGAACGATTTCGACCTCGATTTGCCGATTGCCGAGTGGCTGGACAAAGAGCCAGAACTGCATGAAGAGACGCTGCGTGAGCGTATTCTGGCGCAGTCCATCGAAGTGTATCAGCGTAAAGAAGAAGTGGTTGGCGCTGAGATGATGCGTCACTTCGAGAAAGGCGTCATGCTGCAAACGCTTGACTCCCTGTGGAAAGAGCACCTGGCGGCGATGGATTATCTGCGTCAAGGTATCCACCTGCGTGGCTATGCACAGAAAGATCCGAAGCAGGAATACAAACGTGAATCGTTCTCCATGTTTGCAGCGATGCTGGAGTCGCTGAAATATGAAGTCATCAGCACGCTGAGCAAAGTTCAGGTACGTATGCCTGAAGAGGTTGAGGAGCTGGAACAACAGCGTCGTATGGAAGCCGAGCGTTTAGCGCAAATGCAGCAGCTTAGCCATCAGGATGACGACTCTGCAGCCGCAGCTGCACTGGCGGCACAAACCGGTGAACGCAAAGTTGGACGTAATGATCCTTGCCCGTGCGGTTCTGGTAAAAAATACAAGCAGTGCCACGGTCGCCTGCAATAAAGCTAACAGTTGAAGTAAAAGGCGCAGGATTCTGCGCCTTTTTTATAGGTTTAAGACAATGAAAAAGCTGCAAATTGCGGTAGGTATTATTCGCAACGAGAACAATAAAATCTTTATAACGCGTCGCGCAGCAGATGCGCACATGGCGAATAAACTGGAGTTTCCCGGCGGTAAAATTGAAATGGGCGAAACGCCGGAACAGGCGGTGGTGCGTGAACTTCAGGAAGAGGTCGGGATTACCCCACAACATTTTTCGCTATTTGAAAAACTGGAATATGAATTCCCGGACAGGCATATAACTCTGTGGTTCTGGCTGGTCGAAAGCTGGGAAGGGGAGCCGTGGGGTAAAGAAGGGCAACCCGGTGAGTGGATGTCGCTGGTTGGTCTGAATGCCGATGATTTTCCGCCAGCCAATGAACCGGTACTTGCGAAGCTTAAGCGTGTGTATGTCGGATAGGCGTTTATGCCGCATCCAACATTTGCACAAGATGCCCGATGCGACGCTGGCGCGTCTTAGCAGTATCTACAATTTTAACACGTTGACATGTAAGGTCTTGTAGGTCGGATAAGGCGTTCCCGCCGCATCCGACATTTGCACACGATGCCTGATGCGACGCTGCCCGCGTCTTATCAGGCCAGCGTCGCATCAGATAAAATGTCACTGCTTTGGCTCTTCGCTCCAGTCATCGCTTTCGGAAAGATCGCCACTGCTGGGGATTCGTTTTTCTTCAGCAGCCCATTCTCCGAGGTCGATCAGCTGACAACGTTTGGAGCAAAATGGCCGAAACGGGCTGATTTCACCCCACACCACCGTTTTCCCGCAGGTTGGGCAATTCACCGTAATAGTTTCTGACATTTTTACTCCTTAGCAACAGGCCAGTTCGAAATCCAGACGTTCCGGTACCTGTCCGTTTTCACTGTCCAGCGGCATAAAACGAATGGCAAAACGGCTCTTATGACCGGAAATTTGCGGATAAAGCTGTGAATCGAGTGACAGATTCAGGCGCAGCAAGTCGGCATCGCCACCGTTATCCTGATAAAAACCATTCAGGCTGGTTTGTTTACGGAAGGGGGCCGACTGGCGAATTAAATCCAGCACCATGGTAAGTGCCTGGGTGAGCGGGTTCAGGCTGGCAATCCAGGTTTCTACCTGGCTGTCGCGCTGCGCCTGGGGTAGATGCAGCCAAATGTGCAATGTAGGTAAATCAAAGCTACAACAGCCGCCTGGGATGCTCAGTCGCTGACGCACCAGAGCAATCAAACGATCTTCACGCAGAAATTGCCCGATACGCGGCGCGGATATTAACACGCTACCCGCCGCTTTTAACTGCTGAATTAATGCTTCAATGCGGCTCTGGTCAACGCCAGGCACGCCAATCCAGGTCTGGAGTTTGCGCTGCTGGCGGTCAAGTTCTTTCAACAGCTCAGTACGGACTTCGCCGCGCTCGAAAACATCCAGCAATTCACTGACATTGCGGAAGAAATGCAGAGCGCCAGCGTAGTCAACGACGGGCAAATTTACGGTGAGTTGTTGAATTAAAAACTCAATGCGCAGCCATGTACGCATTTTTTCATTTAGTGGATGTTCAAAAAGGACCTGGGTCTGCATTACGGTTTTTCCTGTGAGACAAACTGCGACGCAAGTTGCAAATAGTGTGCGTGCAGGCGGGCAACATCCGATGCGATAGCATCCGGTGCGCCGTTATTATCAATGACGTCATCTGCCACGGCAAGGCGGGCTTCGCGCGGTGCCTGAGCAGCAAGAATTTGTTCAACATGCTCGCGAGTGACATCATCGCGCTGCATGGTGCGTTTAAGTTGCGTTTCTGGGCTGACATCCACCACCAGCACTCGATTCGCTTTTTTATACAATGAGTTTTCTACCAGCAATGGCACAACCCAAAGTACATAGGGGGAAGATGCTTGCTGGATCTGGTGTTGCGTCTCTTGCTGAATCAGCGGATGCAGCAGGGCGTTAAGCCAGTTTTTCTCTTCCGGGTTGGCGAAGATCCGCTCGCGCAAGGCCCGGCGCTGCAATGTTCCATCAGCAGCAATCATGTCAGCACCAAAGTGTTCAGCAATGGCTTGTAGCGCAGGTGCACCTGGTTCAACCACCTGACGCGCAATAATATCGGCATCAATGACGTTAATTCCGAGGTCAGCAAACGCATTGGCAACGGTACTCTTGCCACTGCCAATGCCTCCCGTTAAGGCAACTATATACCTCATAAATTATATTCCCGGGAATTCATCATGATTATCAAAACGTTAAAAATGAGCGCACGAAAGCGAAATTGATGAAACGTTCGCTCACTATTTACCAGGTAAATTTATGGGATTGTAGCGTAAAAAAAGACAATTTCGCAGTCTTGCGCCGCATTGATTAGTGCGTATGATAGCGTCACTGGAGTTGCGCTCTTACCCTTATAGCCATTAACCCCAGGAATCCGCACATGCGTATTGAAGAAGATCTGAAGTTAGGTTTTAAAGACGTTCTCATCCGCCCTAAACGCTCCACTCTTAAAAGCCGTTCCGATGTTGAACTGGAACGTCAATTCACCTTCAAACATTCAGGTCAGAGCTGGTCCGGCGTGCCGATTATCGCCGCAAATATGGACACCGTAGGCACATTTTCTATGGCCTCTGCGCTGGCTTCTTTTGATATTCTGACTGCTGTGCATAAACACTATTCTGTCGAAGAGTGGCAAGCGTTTATCAACAATTCTTCCGCTGATGTGCTGAAACATGTGATGGTTTCTACCGGTACGTCTGATGCGGATTTCGAAAAAACTAAACAGATTCTCGACCTGAACCCGGCATTAAACTTCGTTTGTATTGATGTGGCGAATGGTTATTCTGAACACTTCGTGCAGTTCGTTGCGAAAGCGCGTGAAGCGTGGCCGACCAAAACCATTTGTGCTGGCAACGTAGTGACTGGTGAAATGTGTGAGGAGCTTATCCTCTCCGGTGCTGATATCGTTAAAGTTGGCATTGGCCCAGGTTCTGTTTGTACAACTCGCGTCAAAACAGGCGTTGGTTATCCGCAACTTTCTGCGGTGATCGAATGTGCCGATGCTGCGCATGGTCTGGGCGGAATGATCGTCAGCGACGGTGGCTGCACCACGCCGGGCGATGTCGCGAAAGCCTTTGGCGGCGGTGCCGATTTCGTCATGCTTGGCGGCATGCTGGCGGGCCACGAAGAGAGCGGCGGTCGCATCGTTGAGGAGAACGGCGAGAAATTTATGCTGTTCTACGGCATGAGCTCCGAGTCTGCGATGAAACGTCACGTTGGCGGCGTTGCGGAATATCGCGCAGCAGAAGGTAAAACCGTTAAGCTGCCGCTGCGAGGCCCGGTTGAAAATACCGCGCGTGATATTTTGGGCGGCCTGCGTTCAGCTTGTACATACGTTGGGGCTTCACGCCTGAAAGAGCTGACCAAGCGCACCACATTTATCCGTGTGCTGGAACAAGAAAACCGCATCTTCAACAACCTGTAATCTCCCAACGCTGGCGTGGAGCAACACGCCAGCGTTATCCCATCCCACTCATCGCATCGCCTAAATGGAAAATTGGCAAATACATTGCCACCACCAGCGTACCGATAATTCCTCCCGTTATGATCAGCAACGCCGGTTCCAGTAAGGCTGCGAGGTTATCCGCCAGCGCCATTGTGTTATCCCGATGATGATGGGCGAGGTTGTCTAACATGAGATCCAGCGAGCCGGATACCTCTCCTGTTCTCACTAATTGCAAACAGAGCGGGCTAAACTCACCGGCATTTTTTAGCGCCAGCCAGATAGGATGACCGTTACTGATATCGTGCTGGATTTGTGTCAGAAGTTGCTCCCAGTACGGACAGCGCATTGTTGCTCTGACGCTCTCTACGCCCTGTAAAAAAGTAATGCCTGCACTTTGTGTCAGCGCCAGAATCGTAAAGATCTGCGTGAGTTTTTGCCCTCGCATCAGTGAACCCATAATTGGGATGCGTAACAGTGATTTTTGCCTCACGATGAGCCAGGTCGGGCGGCGCACCAGCAACTTATTGGCTATTGCCAGCAGTAAGCCGAACAACAGCAGCAGCCAGCCCCATTCGCCACTAAAGTCTGCCAGCGTCATGATCCCCTGCGTTAGCGCCGGTAATGGGGTGTTAAAGGTCTTGTAGATAGCAGCAAACTCCGGCAGTACAAAATGCAGCATTGCCACAACCACCATGATTGCCATCGCTAAAATGATGATGGGATAACGCAACGCTGATTTCACTTTATCGGCTAACTGACGTTGGGCTTTTTGCTGTCGAGCAAGTTCAAAGCAACATTCATCTAACTTACCGGTCAATTCCCCCGTGCGGATCATTGCCTGATAGAGCGGCGGAAA
Organism: Escherichia sp. MOD1-EC5189; assembly: GCF_002966045.1. NCBI lineage: Bacteria > Pseudomonadati > Pseudomonadota > Gammaproteobacteria > Enterobacterales > Enterobacteriaceae > Escherichia > Escherichia sp. MOD1-EC5189. The sequence continues at coordinate 230,675 of NZ_PTRX01000004.1, forward strand.
TACCTCTGACCAGGGTAATAAGGCATTGGAAAAAGCAATGCCCTGTTCGAGATCGTGCGCCAGCGATTGCAGCAACGCTTGCCATTGCTTACTGGGATGCTGTTCCGCCAGCAGTGCCAGCCCTTCAGAAAGCGTTAACCCGGCTTTGAGTAGCGTCGCCAGTTGATGAATGACTTCCGCGCTTTTATCTCCTCGCCACTGCGCAGAATTGATGGCGATTCGCTTCAGGCTAAGTGGGGTAACCATCTGTTGCTGTAGTGCTATGAGCAGCAAAGCACGGCTCTCTGCCCATAGCATCCCATCTTGCGCATTGCCGTCGCCGGTTATGCCACGCCAGCGCCAGAGTTGCTTACTCGCCATACGGCATTCCCAATACGCGGATTAACTCTTCAAAGGTGGTTAAGCCTTGCTCCACGGCCAGGCAGCCGTTTTCAAAAAGCGTTCGCATACCCGCCTGTCGGGCGTGCGTTTCCAGCGATTCAACGTCGGTATTAGCGGAAATAAGCTGACGTATGACCGGTGTTATGGGCAGAACTTCAAATAAGGCCGTGCGACCATAAAAACCGTGGTAGCAATGTACACAACCGGGTGCTTGCCAGCGGGGCAGCGGCGACGGCCATACATTGTCTGGAATATGGATGGGCTCCCCTTGCTGCAGGCGGCAATGTGGGCAAAGTTTGCGTACCAGACGCTGGGCTATTACCAGCGTAAGCGCCGATGAGAGCATCCAGCGGGCGACTCCCATTTGCTGTAAACGTACCAGTGTTTCAGTGGTGGAATTGGTGTGTAGGGTAGACAACACCAGGTGACCGGTTTGCGCCGCTTTAATAGCGATCTCTGCTGTTTCGCCATCGCGGATCTCTCCGATCATGATGACGTCAGGGTCCTGGCGCAATAACGCACGCAAAACGCCCTGAAAGGTAAGACCGGCACGCGGATGGATTTGCGTCTGGTTTAGTCCGGCTATGGGGATCTCAACCGGATCTTCGACGCTACAAATATTAATGTCAGCGGTATTTAGCGTTTGCAGGGCACTATAAAGCGTGACCGTTTTGCCGCTGCCTGTAGGGCCAGTTACCAGCACCAGTCCCTGTGGTTGTTGCAAGGCATGAGCAAAGTCCGCCAGTTGTAACGGCTGCATCCCCAGCGTGTTGATATCCAGTGCCTGGCTCACCTGCTGTAACAACCTTAATACCACCTTTTCACCACCCTGGCATGGTAAGGTCGCAATACGAAATGAGACGGCGTTTCCTGCCAGTTCGACAGTGAATTGCCCGTCCTGCGGCAGGCGATGTTCCGCAATATCCAGGTTGCCCAGCACTTTTAATCTGGCGGTTAATGCGACTCCGGCATCCGGTAAAACATCCGGTAAAGGATGCAATACACCGTCGATACGCAAGCGGATGCGGTAGGCATTGTCCGCTGGTTCGATATGAATATCAGACGCGCGTTGTTCCAGCGCAGATTGTAACGTTCGAGTCAGCAACTCTGCTTTGGGCTGATGCTTCTCATGAATAGCTACGGGCAATGTCTGTTGGGTGCGACTGGCGTGACCTTCCATTTGTTGGCGCGTCCAGCAGGTGATCTCAATACGTTTGGTGGTAGCGAAATGCAATGCGTCCAGTAGCTCATGCGAAGGGGCATCGACCACCGCAACATGAACCACCTCTTCGCTGGCATCCAGCAAGACTCCCTGATAACGCAGACACAGGGCGGTGAGCTGTGGAATATTCATTGCCGCTCCTTAGTTGGCGTCATCAAAGCGAAAGACATCTTCGCAGGCTTGCTGCAATGCGCTGTCACTTTGAATATTGCAGTTGCGCGTCCAGCCGGTGACGCCGTTTGCGTTATCCCAACCCGGTGTCATGACGACGCTTAGCCCATTGAGACTTTCTTGCCCGGTCAGCGACACCACGCCCTTTGCCACACTCATGGCTGAAACATAGCGGGTGGTGGTAGGCGAGGGAATGCCATTGCTGCCACCGTCGCAGGTATCTAATTCACCATGTTCCAGCGCGCACAACTCTACGGCGGTACGGTAAGGCACAAAGGTTTGTAGCATGTCGGTGAGTGCGGCTTTGCGCAGGTAGTTTTGATAAGCGGGAATACCAATGGCGCTTAAAATGGCAATGATGCCAATAACCACCATCAGTTCGATAAGTGTAAAACCGCGTTGCTTGTCCATTTGTTTCGCTCCTTGATTTGGTTGGCGCTACTTTGGCAAACGCCATCAGCACAAGCGAGGGGCAAAAAACGAAACGGGAAAGCAGCTTCCGGAGTTTTTTATTACGTTGCAGCGAAAGACAAGAAATTTGCGAGGCGTTACGAAGAAAGTTGGGAAAGGGGAGATTATCCGCCCGCGATGGAGCGGATAAATCTGTCAGCAATCAGCGAAAACGCATTGAAAGGTCGAGTGCCTGTACGTGTTTAGTTAGCGCACCGACGGAGATAAAGTCCACACCCGTTTCGGCAAATTCGCGCAGTGTTTTGTCAGTGACGTTGCCAGACACTTCCAGTAGCGCCTTGCCGTTGGTGCGTTTGACGGCTTCGCGCATCTGTTCTGTTTCGAAGTTATCCAGCATGATGATATCGGCACCTGCTTTCAGGGCTTCATCAAGTTCTTCCAGATTCTCTACTTCGACTTCTACTGGCGCATCTGGGTGCAGCCAGGACGCTTTTTCGACCGCCTGGCGCACTGAGCCGGAGGCAATAATATGGTTTTCTTTGATCAGGAAGGCATCAGAAAGCCCCAGGCGGTGATTCGCTCCGCCGCCGCAAAGTACCGCGTATTTCAGAGCTGAACGCAGGCCGGGTAAGGTTTTGCGCGTATCCAACAACTGCGTGTTGGTGCCCTCCAGTAATTCGACATAGTGGCGTACCTTACTGGCAACCCCTGAAAGGGTTTGCACAAAATTAAGTGCAGTGCGTTCGCCCGTTAACAGCACGCGGGATGGGCCTTCAAGTTCGAACAAGGGTTGTTTGGCGTTGATGACATCGCCGTCATCCACATGCCAGATTATGGTGACATCGTCGCCTGCCAGTTGAATAAACACCTCTTCAACCCAGCGTTTGCCGCAAAATACGCCATTCTCGCGTGTGATCACTGTGGCATGAGAGCGAGAGTTTTCCGGTAAAAGTTTTGCCGTAATGTCATTGTTGGCATCGACTGTTCCGCCTAAATCTTCCCGCAGCGCCTGGGCCACCGCGCCGGGGATATCGAGATTAATGCGTTCCAGCAGCTCGTCACGTCGGGTGTCAGGGTTATAGCGGCGAGGCGGCATGTTAAAACTCCAGATAGCTAACGAATCATAAGGTAGAAACATGCTACTCTGAACCGGGTATTAGCACCACATATAAGGAGATCCTGCATGTTGTTAGAACAGGGGTGGCTGGTTGGCGCGCGCCGCGTTCCCTCACCACATTACGATTGCCGCCCGGATGACGAAACACCCACCCTGCTGGTGGTGCACAATATTAGCCTGCCGCCAGGCGAGTTTGGCGGTCCGTGGATCGACGCATTATTCACTGGAACTATTGATTCGCAGGCACATCCTTTCTTTGCTGAGATCGCCCATTTGCGCGTCTCCGCTCACTGTTTGATTCGCCGCGATGGTGAAATAGTCCAGTATGTTCCTTTCGATAAACGTGCCTGGCATGCCGGAGTCTCTCAGTATCAGGGGCGCGAACGCTGCAATGATTTTTCTATTGGGATTGAGCTGGAAGGCACCGATACGCTGGCGTATACCGATGCGCAGTATCAACAGCTTGCGACGGTTACGCGGGCACTGATTGATCGCTATCCAGATATCGCTAATAACATGACGGGCCATTGTGATATTGCGCCGGATCGGAAAACCGATCCCGGTCCTGCATTTGATTGGGCACGGTTTCGTGCCCTGGTCAGCAAGGAGACAACATGACGCTGTTTACAACCCTATTGGTGTTAATTTTCGAGCGCCTGTTTAAGCTGGGCGAGCACTGGCAGCTTGATCATCGTCTTGAGGCGTTCTTCCGGCGGGTGAAACATTTTTCTCTCGGGCGCACATTAGGCATGACCATTATTGCGATGGGCGTGACTTTTTTACTGTTACGCGCATTGCAAGGAGTATTGTTCAACGTTCCCACGCTGCTG
>NZ_PTRX01000050.1:0-12517 GCF_002966045.1 Escherichia sp. MOD1-EC5189
GTCATCACCCGTTGCAGTTGCTATATTTAAACTTTGAGAAAAATTATTCATATTGATTGGATTAGTCATAAAGTTCCCTTTTTATTTGTCCAGGCCAATAGCCTATACACAATACTTTTTAATCTAGAGTATTTGATATATATTGCAATAAGGTAAATATCTTAGATATTTTCATCTCTGTTGTTTAAATAACTAGTTGCATACATCTAAACAATAAAATTGCGACAATAAAGATTTATCGCATACAAATTCTCGTCAGTTGCTTTAGTTTCAAAATGTTGTCAATTATAACTCGATGGCTTTCACTCGAAGTTTCTTTATAGTAGAGTTTCATGTTGCTTTTGAGCGGGTTAGGCACATACATATCTACACACTCTTTTATCACAACTGCTTTTCGTCTTCTGGGTTCGAGTTGTAGTGATTTGTCTATACAAATCCTTGCCTCTTCAATTCTTTCATTATGAAAGTTGACAAGTGCTCTATAGTAGTAGAGAGAGGCTATATCAGTTGTGTGTATCTTAGCCTGTTCAAATAAGATATGAGATACTTTTGCTTGTCCAGACAGGCCAGTTATCAGTCCCATAATAGCTAAAATTTTTCCATCGACATTGGTTATTTCTGATACATAATGTAAAAGCTCTAATGCTTTTTGAGCAGCAAGTTCAAGTTCATATTTTCCATGAAGTGCCAAAGACATATGGCATTCCGCTAGCAGACAATAACATTCTGTTTTTAGCGTCTGTATATCACTTTTATTTTGTAATCCATCAAATATAGTCATAGCCCTGTAAATGCTTTCAGGAGTAAACTCGTAAAGTTCTTTCTTACCAGCCAACAGTTCATCTGATAAATAATGATTCTTGTAACCTTGATCCGGTTTAGCTAATCTTTCAGAACGCTCTGGATTATGTACCGTTTGAAGGATATTATCTATAATAAATTGTGATGTGTTATGTAGTTCATCAACAGGAAGATGATTACTGGCGATGAGGAAAAGATTTTTAGCGTCGATCAGTTCAATGTATAAAGTTTTCACCGCGTTATTCTGGTTTATTCTTCCTGTAACGAAATAATCTGGCTTGAATCTTCTCAAAAATGAATTTTGCGATATGTGATCATTACAAAAATTTGTCGCAGCCATCGGATAGGTATAAAGGCCCTCGATTTTTTTATTTGAAATGTTTTGCACTAATTCCTGATTAAGTATTAATGGATCCAGGGTATTCAATGAAGTGGTGAAAGGAAATATAGCTATGGAATAGTCTGAAGTGTTATCTTCATTTATTCTGGTTTTGAAAACCTGTCCACTGAAACGATAACCTTTCCGGTAGATTGTTTCTATGCAACGATCATAGCCAATTTTTTCAAAAATGCAGCGCAAAGAATAGATACATCTTGTCAGGGACTCGTCACTTACAATAATATTTTTCCATACTGATTCGATGATCATATCTTTCAGGACAACATGACCAGCGGATTCAAGTAATACGATCAATACTCCTAACTCTTTCGGTGGAATATAAATTTGCTCATTTCCTTGAGTAAGAATTCCATCTTCCGTGAGCGTTAATCCCTCAAGAAAATGATATGAGAATTTATTTTCTAAGTCCATTAGTTAACCTCTATGAAAAAATTGGTTTCTTGCATCCTGCATAAGCAATAGAAATAGTGGCTATTCATATTTATGTGTCATTAATGCTATAGGAGTTTACATTCGACATATCTATGGTTGTGTTCACTAATTTATCTTAGGAATTCAGTGATGTAATCTGAAATAGCCTTATTCAATTTTGATAAAATAGATTGTTCTCTAACGCGTTGAAAAATAATAATTTATAGTGTGTTCTTAACTGTTTTAAGATGTTGATTTAAGAAAACATAAGAGAAGCTGGTCATAGTGGTTAACTGCACTATAACCAGCAATTTTAACCAAAAGATTGTAATGCTTAGCCATTATCTTCTGAATTATCAGTTAAGAGTTCAATATATGCCTGCGCTTTGCTCTTAACACTTTCATCCTCACAATTGTTAATAATATGATAGAAACATTGCATTGCGTTATCGATATTTTTAGCCCCAATTTGACATTGACCCATACGATAAATAACTGAATAGTCATCATACGGGGAGTAATTGTAACTTAGTTTGTAAAGGTCATATGCTTGTTGATATTTCTTTTTTGACTGGCATACTGATGCAAAACCTTTTAGATATTCATGATTTTCGAACGCATAAATGCACAGAAATTTATAATAAATTTCTGCGTCCGTTATATTACCTTTTTCATGGTAGTCGAATGCATATGCATATATTCTATCAAGGATATCAGGAGTCAATCCATGTAGTAATGCCAGATTTTCTCCTTGCGATAATGCGTGTTTTAGTTGACTTGCCCATTCATCACTGTTATTGAATATTTCAAGTGTATCTGTGCTCATAATATTCCTCTGTGATGTGTTTCGTGATGCTAAATTATTATTGATTGACTCATTAATTTTTTTGTATTTATCTTTTTTGAATTATGAGTTTTAAGCTTGCATTGCTTATGGGTATATTGGTTCATTATTAGTAAAAATACTGACCACTATAAACCAATAATGTCATTAGTTGTTTTGCTAATATTCACCTTATTAGTTATCTTATTTACGATATTTCATAAATGCCTTAATATGCATGACCTTGATTCATATTATCGATTTCCATTTTTTCGATGAAAATTAAAAAGGGGATTTTTGCGAAGGGTAGTAAGTCGTCTGGTTTTTTTTCTTTATTATGTCTGATGACGAGGGGGGATAGTACGTCGGTGCATATAGTAGAGAATTTATTCAGGTCTAAATTATTCTCTATTTTGGCCAGTTTTATGAGTTCATTTGTAGCCATACTCATTAAATCATCTGTTATCGGAAATTTATATATGCTCATAGCAGATAATATTGCTTGCTGAATTATTTCTTCAGAAATATCCGCTATCTTTATTGACAAATCATGTGTTAGATATTTTCCTCCAAGAGATTCTTGTTCAATATAATTTAAACCAGACCTCATCGTAATTTTAACTGGATTCACGAATTTCTCTTCATTTTTCTTATTTTTGTTCTCCTGATCAGGAACTAATGGTTGCAGTGGTAGGCTATTATTAATATTTCGTGGCTTCATTTTACATTTCTCTCATTTGATTAGAGCAAAATCCGAATTCGCAGCTTCTGATAATGTCAAATATCACCTTTTCTAATGCTTTATTCTATCAAAAATCGCTCATTTTTACTTTTTTTACCATAATGTTACTTAGTAGCATCGGCAATTTACATAACTTACATGTTGTTTTTTATATCCTGAAAAAACAGATAGATAGTGTGCACACTCGAAATGATATTGGTAACATAAATAGCTTTATTCGTGACAAACATCTCAAAAGATTTCCTTTTATTATTTTTGAAATTCATTTGATCAAGGTTATCACCTTATGGAGACGTTACGTAGAATGACTATATTTGTTATCGGCACATTAGGGGTATTAAATTTAGTATTGATGGAAGGTGATTATTGAACAGTAACATCGAGTCACGGTAAATATGTGAGGTATATAATGGACATTGAGTTTTCGCAGATTCATGAAATGGTCTATATGCATGATATTGTAAATTCGGACTCGAAAAAGAAACCAAGGATTCCGTTAAAAAAATTCCTTAATGCTGAGAAGGTTCTCACGCAAACAACATCATGGGCACTAAATTCAAGATATGTGAATGTTAATTCTGTCAGTAAAGTCAATGTAAAGAGTAAAGTTAAAAACAGTTATATCTCACGATCTGTCAATGATGAGTTTAGTTTAACAGATGATGAAATCAATTCTTTTAAAGAAACGTTAGTCCTTTCCTCTATTGATTCACTAAGTAAACTGGTTCTTAATAATCCTCTTTCTGTATTGTTTACATCGACTGTACGAAGGAATAATAATAGAGCTAAGATGAATGTTGAGTTCGACTCATGGATTTGCACCAGATGTTGTTGATACATGATATTTTACATTGCAAGGTGATGTCTAAAATGAAAGATGTTGATCAAAACTTTGATGCTTTATACTGGCATATACTACAAGCATATTTAATTTTATTGTTTTATGATTAACGAGGTTCCATCTTTTTGTTATCTATTTAAGTTTACCTTGCACAATGCATGATTGCTCTGTTACCAATACTCAAAATAAAAGCATGCTTACCTTGCTTTAGTATATTATAGCTTACACTTTTTTCTGGAAATACATAAAAATCAGGAATAAGTTCTGCAAGTCTATCATCATCGACTTGATCCATGATCTCAAATTTATTAATTTTCTTTGATGTTAAATGGGCTGTGTCATAGTTTTCAATCCATGTGTATTCAATATTTCGCCGTATTGATTTACTTTCTCTGTTACCTTGTTGCCAGGTTCCGCTCAACGCAACAGTTCCTGTTTTATTTTTTTGGTTGTACATAAAGTCGATGGTAAGATTTGCTCGCCCCTTGTCATTAAAAATTACCCAATTTGCAGTGCATGTTTCATTATATATCATTTTTTCTGCAGTATAAGAGTAAACAATGAAGAGAATAAACCCACTGATAAAAACTAAAATAAATAATAAGTTTTTTTTATAATCAATCACGATTAACCTCACGGTAAGATAGGGTTAAACAGCCTGCCACTTCATGTTGGTTATAGTTTTTATTGCATGCCATAACAATCATCCTTGGTGAGGATTTTGCAAGAGGGAAGTATAACCACGGATATTTTTTACAGTTAATCCCCGAATCCAGTATCCGTGTCTTATATTTATCGAACTCTTTCAACCCATCAATTGTATCTTCTGTCACATTAAAATGGCAGCCATTAATTTCCGCAACAGTCTTGTAATCCTTGAAGAATGGCTTCGGTTGATTATTATTCCATAGCCAATGTGCAGAATATATGCCTATAGCAAATATGCTCAACATAATTAGATAACTTTTTATATGTTTGAGGATTTTGTTATTGAAATTGTTTGCGCTACCAATGCTCTCTTTGTACCCCGCATTACCTTTTACGGCAGGTGGGGTATTGTGTGTATGTGCGTCTGTTGAAGAGTTTATTGCATGATTTTGTATGTTAATGTCATTATGAATCTTGAATCCTCTTCTCGGCACGGTTGCAATAAGCGAGTGGGTGGTATCACCAACAGCGCGAAATCCGCGTCTGATAATGGATATGTTCTGATATAACGTGTTAGTTGGCACACGCATACCTTCTTCTTCCCAGACTCTGGTGAAAAAATCTTGTTGTGCAACCACATCAGGAAAAGCTTCAAGTAGAAGTGATAAACAACGACTGGCTGGCGTTGTCAGAACGACGTTAAGATCGGCGTTATGTACCGATATTAATTTTCGGTGCTCAGGCCAGAACTCGATATTATCGTTAATAATCCAGTACATACGTCAATAGACACTAAATCAATCGAAATGGAAATCACATAGTTTGCTAAGTATATTGGTATTTACGGCATAAATATATATTAATTTTATATTTATCATAATGATTGAAATGAGGCTTTAATGTCGCAACGTAAAACTTTACGTAAATTAACATGATTAACATTTACGCCACTATTGTTTGTAAATCCATATTTCGTAATGCTTCTGAATTTTTCGTGTGATGGTTTTAAATACCATGTTGTTTACTCTTGGGGTTACTGCTTATTTGTAAAATACGGGCATTTCAATAGATGCCCGTATAAGCAGAGTATGATTCTGGCAGATTGTTGAGTATCAATGTTGGACCGAATGTGAACGAATAAATAACTCGTTTATTTTACCACCCATTCTCTTTTCGATTCGTTGCTTGTACGCGTAGATGCTACGGATATCCATATCCAGAACTTCAGCAATCTGATATGGATTATAACCAGAAACCATATACCCCATTATGGTGAATTCCATCTGAGTTAATGTGTTCCCTCTGGTAAATGATAAATAACGACCTATAAATAGTTGTCTGATCTTTTCATTGGCAACATCAAGACCATCATCATTATATATGACAGCAGATATTGCAGAGTTGTGTTTTCGCCAGTAGTTAGCTAACGATTGCATATTTCGGTCGCTGACTAAAACAATCCCCATTTCAGTACTTGCAAGATAGTCAATCCAGTCTTTTTCAAGGAATAGACGTAAAAAACTTACTGAAAAATCGACAAAAATATATCCGCTTAATCTCGCATTGTGGTTTTTTGTTAAGATACCTTCCACCACACCACGATTAAAATATGAACTTTCTTCGGGCCACATACAAAAACACGAGTTTGCGCAATACTGCAAACGCGGTGACTCTTCTGGCATTATTTGGCAATGCATTGAGCAACTATTGCATGTAAGACTTTTATAACGACTACAAAGCCCCATGTTAAGAACCTCCCTATCCGTATATAATTGCATAATTTCATTGGTTATTGATGATGTCAATACACCATGATTTTGTAATTTTGCTGGGAAAAATTGCGATTAATCTGTATTTGCTATAATTCTGAGTAAAGCATTTAAAAATGCATTTCTCGTTATTAAATATGATTATGTTTCACTGATTTAATCTTACCTGGTTGATGGTGGTTCAGATAACTATCTCATGGTATGAGAATATCTATATCGCAAATTGTTTTTGAATGACCAGAAGATATCTTGCGAATCTAAGTTATGCATCTTAAATAGTCTTATTTAAGATGTTCAGATCTCTTTGTGTGTTTAACTAACTGATAATACTAGGATATGACGAGAGATGTGATAGAGCGGAATAATAACAAATGAACATTATGAAAACTGGAATGGTTCAAAATTGTAGCAATTTTGAACCATTCACAACGGATATTAGCTAAAGAACATTACCGATACGCACAGGATACCCACGATCAGCGTAATCAGATTTCCGATGGAACGCCAGGGTTTAAGCGCCGGGATGAGATATGTTGACAGCGTAGGCATGATGAAAAGTATCATGGCAATGAGCGGGCCGCTGATCGCGTAAATCATCGAAATCGCGTTCGGGTTAATGCAACAAACAAAGAAGGTAATGAGCGATACCAACATAATTGATAGTGCGCGGTTAAATGCACGACTTTTCTTTACACCAACCTGCTGTAGTGTTGTTTTGACGACCTCCGTGGCACCTTCAATAACGCCAAAGTACGTACCCAGGAATGATTTCGACATCGCAACTACTGCGACAATAATCCCGGAAATTGACAACCATGCTGGGGCGTTCGGCAGCATAGAAAGCGCCGATAAAATGGTAACCCCTTCTTCTTTAGCCGCTTCAATATACGAAGGTGGAATAGAAAGCAGGCAGCTAAAGACAAAGAACAGTACACTTATGCAGATGATGAGATAAGCGACTTTCATAATTTTTTTGCATTTATCCATAGCGTGTTCGCCATATTTTTCACGTCTGTCTATGGCAAACGTAGAAATAATGGGCGTATGGCTAAAGGCGAAAACCATCACGGGAATCGATATCCATATCTGGTGAAGGGTATTCTGATTGAACTCTACCTGGGTAGTTAATAGATCAGGTTGCCAACTACCGACCAGGTAAATAGATAGAAATAGGAAATAGGCAATCAATGGGAATACCAAAAATCCCATTACCCGAATAGTGGCATGGCGTCCCATCAGAAAAATGAGATTCAGGATTAATACAACACCCAGACTCACCAACATACGGATGCGAAGATCAATAACCATATGCTTTGCCAGCTGTTCCGTAAGTGAGTTGGTAATTGCCACGGCATATATCAACACGACGACAAAAAAGGCGATGAAGTACAGCGTGGTAATCAGATTACCAATCTTCTTGCCATAGTAGTGTGTTACCGCGCCCGTTATCCCTTCACCTGCTGATGTTTTTGATGAGAGGATGAATTGGCATAAGGCTTTATGTGGCCAATATGTTAAAGGCCAGGCGACCAGAGCAGTAATAAACAGGACCACAGCCCCTGCCGAACCTAACTGAATAGGAAGGAAGAGCGTGCCTGCACCAACGGCTGTGCCGTAGAGCGCGAAACTCCACAGAGTTTCTTCTTTTGACCAAATATTAGACATTATCTGAACGTATCATCTACAAATTAAACAAAATGGAGGGCAATTTACCATAAACCAGGTTAAGTATGGGAGATTAACGCCCTTTCTACCTCTCTATTGGTGGGTTAGTGGTTGCAAACCTTACGTGCCAGTTATGTCTCTGACTGCTGGTCAGGCGTATTTCCTTTGTGATAAAAATCACTTTTTTTAAACAATTAAGATAACTGTAATTAACAATCATTTACTATTGCACTGTTAATTGGTGCGAGGTTGTGATGAAAGACGTTGTGATTGTCGGGGCGTTACGGACACCTATCGGCTGTTTTCGTGGTGCGTTAGCGGGTCATTCCGCCGTGGAACTTGGCAGCCTGGTCGTGAAAGCGTTAATAGAACGTACCGGTGTTTCTGCATATGCGGTGGATGAAGTGATTCTTGGTCAGGTGTTGACTGCAGGGGCAGGGCAGAATCCGGCAAGGCAATCGGCTATTAAAGGTGGTCTTCCTAACAGCGTTTCTGCAATCACTATTAATGACGTTTGCGGTTCCGGGCTTAAAGCACTGCATCTGGCTACTCAGGCGATTCAGTGTGGCGAGGCGGATATTGTCATCGCCGGTGGCCAGGAAAACATGAGCCGCGCACCACACGTTCTTACAGATAGCCGCACCGGTGCACAGCTTGGCAATAGCCAGTTGGTTGATAGTCTGGTGCATGACGGCTTGTGGGATGCCTTCAATGATTATCATATTGGTGTCACCGCCGAAAATCTGGCTCGCGAATATGGCATCAGCCGTCAGTTGCAGGATGCTTACGCACTTAGCTCGCAACAAAAAGCGCGAGCGGCGATTGACGCCGGACGATTTAAAGATGAAATCGTCCCGGTAATGACCCAAAGTAACGGTCAGGCGTTGGTTGTTGATACCGATGAACAGCCACGCACTGACGCCAGTGCAGAAGGCTTGGCCCGTTTAAATCCTTCATTTGATAGTCTCGGTTCTGTGACAGCGGGTAATGCATCATCCATAAACGATGGCGCAGCTGCGGTAATGATGATGAGCGAAGCCAAAGCGCGAGCGTTGAATTTACCCGTGCTTGCCCGCATTCGCGCATTTGCCAGCGTTGGTGTAGATCCGGCATTAATGGGAATTGCGCCGGTGTATGCGACACGCCGTTGCCTGGAACGTGTCGGCTGGCAGTTGGCTGATGTCGATCTTATTGAGGCTAATGAAGCGTTTGCTGCTCAGGCGCTTTCGGTTGGCAAGATGCTTGAATGGGATGAGCGTCGGGTCAATGTTAATGGTGGCGCGATCGCGCTCGGTCACCCAATAGGCGCGTCCGGTTGCCGAATCCTGGTTTCTCTGGTTCATGAAATGGTGAAACGTAATGCCCGCAAAGGACTGGCTACGCTTTGTATCGGCGGGGGCCAGGGCGTGGCATTGACCATTGAACGTGACGAATAGCTCTGCATTTCCTCCTTACCGATAAATATCAGCCGTCATTAATCTGTTGAATAATGGTGGCTGGCGAGTCGACATACATTTTCAGGGCTCCCTGATTTTTCCATTCTCATGACATATTCGTGATCGACACTGCACTTTTTTCAGTCCTTACCTTAAAAATGAAACATTGTTTTATTTTTAATTGAAAACCCTATCCTGTGGGCATATCATCCCCTTATAGAGAAAACGAAACAGCGTTTCACTATCGTTTTCTATTTTCACGCTTCACTGATTATCGGAGGTTGATGTGGACGTAAGACAGAGTATCCACAGTGCGCATGCAAAAACGCTGGATACCCAGGGGTTGCGCAATGAATTTTTGGTTGAAAAGGTATTTGTCGCCGATGAGTACACCATGGTTTACAGCCACATTGACCGTATTATTGTTGGCGGCATTATGCCGGTAACTAAAACGGTTTCCGTTGGCGGGGAAGTTGGTAAACAACTCGGGGTAAGCTATTTCCTGGAACGTCGCGAGCTAGGTGTTATCAATATTGGCGGTGCCGGTACGATTACCGTTGATGGTCAATGCTATGAAATCGGTCACCGCGAAGCCCTGTATGTTGGTAAAGGCGCAAAAGAAGTTGTCTTTGCCAGTATTGATACCGCTACTCCGGCGAAGTTTTATTACAATTGCGCACCTGCGCATACGACGTATCCCACCAAAAAAGTCACACCGGACGAAGTATCTCCAGTCACGTTAGGCGATAACCTCACCAGCAACCGTCGCACGATTAACAAATATTTTGTCCCGGATGTGCTGGAAACCTGCCAATTGAGTATGGGGCTGACGGAGCTGGCTCCGGGTAACTTGTGGAACACCATGCCGTGTCACACCCACGAGCGCCGGATGGAAGTTTATTTCTATTTCAATATGGATGATGACGCCTGCGTTTTCCACATGATGGGGCAGCCGCAAGAAACGCGTCATATTGTGATGCATAACGAGCAGGCGGTGATCTCCCCGAGCTGGTCGATCCATTCCGGTGTCGGAACCAAAGCTTATACCTTTATCTGGGGCATGGTCGGTGAAAACCAGGTCTTTGATGATATGGACCATGTGGCCGTTAAAGATTTGCGCTAGTTGTGGGCATAAACGAATAAGGTATTGTTATGATTTTAAGTGCATTTTCTCTCGAAGGTAAAGTTGCGGTCGTCACTGGTTGTGATACTGGACTGGGTCAGGGGATGGCGTTGGGGCTGGCGCAAGCGGGCTGTGACATTGTTGGCATTAACATCGTTGAACCGACTGAAACCATCAAGCAGGTCACGGCGCTGGGGCGTCGTTTTTTAAGCCTGACCGCCGATCTGCGAAAGATTGATGGTATTCCTGGACTGCTGGATCGCGCGGTAGCTGAGTTTGGTCATATTGATATCCTGGTGAATAACGCCGGATTGATTCGGCGCGAAGATGCTCTCGAGTTCAGCGAAAAAGACTGGGACGATGTCATGAACCTGAATATCAAGAGCGTATTCTTCATGTCTCAGGCAGCGGCGAAACACTTTATCGCACAAGGCAATGGCGGCAAGATTATCAATATCGCGTCAATGCTCTCCTTCCAGGGCGGGATCCGTGTGCCTTCTTATACCGCATCAAAAAGCGGCGTGATGGGCGTGACGCGATTGATGGCGAATGAATGGGCTAAACACAACATTAATGTTAATGCGATAGCTCCGGGTTACATGGCGACCAACAATACTCAACAACTACGGGCAGATGAACAACGTAGCGCGGAAATTCTCGACCGCATTCCAGCTGGCCGTTGGGGACTGCCGAGTGACCTGATGGGGCCGGTAGTGTTTCTTGCCTCCAGTGCTTCAGATTATGTGAATGGTTATACCATTGCCGTGGATGGCGGTTGGCTGGCTCGTTAATCCATTCTTCTTACTTTTATGACCCTGCCGCATGGCAGGGTTTTTTATACCTGTAGATCATCATAATCCATATCATGGTTATGAAATAATCCATATCAATTATCAATTAGTGAACTTTATGAATTTTATCTGCTTTAAAATTAGTTGGTTAATAATAATCTCAATAATTCAACTTAATTTGAAAATTGGAATATCCATCACATAACGACATGTCGCAGCAATTTAATCCATATTTATGCTATTTCCGACCTGACACCTGTGTGAATTGTTCACGTATTTTTTCACTATGTCTTACTCTCTGCTGGCAGGAAAAAATGGTTACTATCAATACGGAATCTGCTTTAACGCCACGTTCTTTGCGGGATACGCGGCGTATGAATATGTTTGTTTCGGTAGCTGCTGCGGTCGCAGGATTGTTATTTGGTCTTGATATCGGCGTAATCGCCGGAGCCTTGCCGTTCATTACCGATCACTTTGTGCTGACCAGCCGTTTGCAGGAATGGGTGGTTAGTAGCATGATGCTCGGCGCAGCAATTGGTGCGCTGTTTAATGGGTGGCTGTCGTTCCGCCTGGGGCGTAAATACAGCCTGATGGCGGGAGCTATCCTTTTTGTGCTCGGTTCGATAGGGTCCGCTTTTGCGACCAGCGTAGAGATGTTAATCGCCGCTCGTGTGGTGCTGGGCATTGCTGTCGGGATCGCGTCTTACACCGCTCCTCTGTATCTTTCTGAAATGGCAAGTGAAAACGTTCGCGGTAAGATGATCAGTATGTACCAGTTGATGGTCACACTCGGCATCGTGCTGGCGTTTTTATCCGATACAGCGTTCAGTTATAGCGGTAACTGGCGCGCAATGTTGGGGGTTCTTGCTTTACCAGCAGTCCTGCTGATTATTCTGGTGGTCTTCCTGCCAAATAGCCCGCGCTGGCTGGCGGAAAAGGGGCGTCATATTGAGGCGGAAGAAGTGTTGCGTATGCTGCGCGATACGTCGGAAAAAGCGCGAGAAGAACTCAACGAAATTCGTGAAAGCCTGAAGTTAAAACAGGGCGGTTGGGCACTGTTTAAGATC
>NZ_PTRX01000051.1:0-10260 GCF_002966045.1 Escherichia sp. MOD1-EC5189
GGCGTATGGCGTCCATCTGGGACAGGAAGATTTGCAAACCACCGATCTCAGCGCCATCCGCGCGGCGGGCCTGCGGCTGGGCGTTTCGACTCATGATGATATGGAGATCGACGTCGCGCTGGCAGCACGTCCTTCTTATATCGCGCTAGGACATGTGTTCCCGACCCAAACCAAACAGATGCCTTCTGCACCGCAGGGGCTGGAACAGCTGGCACGGCACATTGAGCGTCTGGCTGATTATCCCACTGTAGCGATTGGCGGTATCAGCCTGCCGCGCGCACCTGCGGTGATGGCGACAGGTGTTGGCAGTATCGCCGTCGTCAGTGCCATTACCCAGGCCGCAGACTGGCGTTTGGCAACGGCACAGTTGCTGGAAATTGCAGGAGTTGGCGATGAATGACCGTGATTTTATGCGTTATAGCCGTCAAATCCTGCTCGACGATATTGCTCTTGACGGGCAACAAAAACTGCTCGACAGCCAGGTGCTGATTATCGGTCTGGGTGGGTTGGGTACACCTGCTGCACTATACCTGGCGGGAGCTGGTGTCGGGACGCTGGTACTGGCAGATGACGACGATGTGCATTTGAGCAATCTGCAACGACAAATCCTCTTTACGACTGAAGATATCGATCGCCCGAAATCGCAGGTCAGCCAACAGCGACTGACACAGTTGAATCCCGACATTCAACTGACAGCATTACAACAACGGTTAACGGGTAAGGCGTTAAAAGATGCGGTAGCAAGGGCCGATGTGGTGCTCGACTGTACCGACAACATGGCGACTCGCCAGGAGATTAATGCCGCCTGCGTAGCACTTAACACACCGCTTATCACCGCCAGCGCGGTCGGATTTGGTGGTCAGTTGATGGTGCTGACACCGCCCTGGGAACAGGGGTGTTACCGCTGCCTGTGGCCGGATAACCAGGAGCCTGAACGCAACTGCCGCACGGCAGGCGTGGTTGGCCCGGTGGTCGGGGTCATGGGCACGTTACAGGCACTGGAAGCAATTAAGCTATTGAGTGGTATAGAGACCCCTGCGGGATATCTTCGACTGTTTGACGGTAAATTAAACCAATGGCGCAACCTGGCGTTGCGCCGCGCCAGCGGTTGCCCGGTATGCGGAGGAAGCAATGCAGATCCTGTTTAACGATCAACCGATGCAGTGCGTCGCCGGGCTAACTGTTCACGATCTGCTCGTGCAACTCAATCAACAACAAGCGGGCGCGGCGCTGGCGATTAACCAGCAAATCATCCCGCGAGAGCAGTGGGCGCAACATATCGTGCAGGATGGCGACCAGATCCTGTTTTTTCAGGTTATTGCAGGGGGTTGAGATGTTACGTATTGCGGACAAAACGTTTGATTCACATCTGTTTACCGGCACCGGGAAATTCGCCTCTTCACAATTGATGGTGGAGGCGATCCGCGCTTCCGGCAGCCAACTGGTGACGCTGGCGATGAAACGCGTCGACTTGCGCCAGCACAACGATGCTATCCTCGAACCGCTTATCGCGGCGGGTGTGACCCTGCTGCCGAATACTTCCGGGGCGAAAACAGCGGAAGAAGCCATTTTCGCCGCCCATCTGGCACGTGAAGCATTAGGCACAAACTGGCTAAAATTAGAGATTCACCCTGACGCCCGCTGGCTGTTGCCCGATCCCATCGAAACCCTGAAAGCCGCCGAAACGTTGGTGCAACAGGGATTTGTCGTGCTGCCTTACTGTGGTGCCGATCCAGTGTTGTGCAAACGTCTGGAGGAAGTGGGCTGTGCAGCAGTAATGCCGCTCGGCGCACCAATTGGCTCTAATCAGGGACTGGAAACCCGCGCCATGCTGGAGATTATTATCCAGCAAGCCACTGTTCCGGTGGTCGTTGATGCTGGCATTGGCGTTCCCAGCCATGCCGCGCAGGCGCTTGAAATGGGAGCCGATGCGGTGTTAGTGAATACGGCGATTGCCGTCGCGGACGATCCCGTCAACATGGCGAAGGCATTTCGTCTGGCGGTAGACGCCGGCCTGCTGGCACGTCAGTCCGGGCCGGGCAGTCGCAGTCATTTTGCTCATGCCACTAGCCCGCTGACCGGATTTCTGGAGGCATCGGCATGAAAACCTTCAGCGATCGCTGGCGACAACTGGACTGGGACGACATCCGCCTGCGAATCAACAGCAAAACGGCAGCTGACGTAGAGCGGGCGCTCAATGTTTCGCAACTCACTCGCGACGATATGATGGCATTGCTATCACCTGCCGCTGGTGAATACCTGGAACCACTGGCTCAACGGGCGCAGCGCCTGACCCGCCAGCGATTTGGCAACATCGTCAGTTTCTACGTCCCGCTTTATCTCTCTAATCTTTGCGCTAACGACTGCACTTACTGCGGATTTTCCATGAGCAATCGCATCAAGCGTAAAACGCTGGATGAAGCGGATATCGCCAGGGAAAGCGCCGCTATCCGGGAGATGGGCTTTGAACATCTATTGCTGGTCACTGGTGAACATCAGGCGAAAGTGGGGATGGATTACTTTCGTCGTCATCTCCCTGTCCTGCGTGAACAGTTCTCTTCACTACAGATGGAAGTACAGCCACTGGCGGAAGCGGAATACGCCGAGTTAAAGCAACTTGGTCTGGATGGGGTGATGGTTTATCAGGAGACATATCACGAGGCGACATACGCCCACCATCATCTGAAAGGGAAAAAACAGGACTTCTTCTGGCGGCTGGAAACGCCGGATCGGCTGGGCCGTGCGGGGATAGATAAGATAGGCCTCGGCGCGTTAATCGGCCTTTCCGACAGCTGGCGCGTTGACTGCTATATGGTTGCCGAACATTTGCTATGGCTGCAACAACATTACTGGCAAAGCCGTTACTCTGTCTCCTTCCCGCGCCTGCGCCCGTGTACTGGCGGAATTGAGCCAGCGTCGATTATGGATGAACGCCAGTTAGTGCAAACTATCTGCGCCTTCCGCCTGCTTGCGCCGGAGATTGAACTGTCACTCTCCACGCGGGAATCACCGTGGTTTCGCGATCGCGTTATTCCGCTGGCGATCAATAACGTCAGCGCCTTCTCGAAAACGCAACCAGGTGGTTATGCCGACAATCATCCCGAGCTGAAACAGTTCTCACCGCACGACGATCGCAGACCAGAAGCGGTGGCCGCCGCGTTAACCGCTCAGGGTTTGCAGCCGGTGTGGAAAGACTGGGACAGCTATCTGGGACGCACCTCGCAAAGGACATGAGACAGAATGTAAGAACGTAAATTTATTCCGAGCAGCTACGGAAGATGAAAAACGCAAGATTGTTGAAAGCGTTGTGTTTTTTTATGTTAGTACCGTCAGCAGGAATGTTGTCCAGGGCGAAAAGCTTCTTCCTCGTTTCGCCCTGCCTTTCTTAATATTTCCCGTGAAGAATTTGCCCTCTGAATAACACCCATAAAAAAACCCGCCGAAGCGGGTTTTTACGTTATTTGCGGATTAACGATTACTCGTTATCAGAACCGCCCAGACCTGCGTTCAGCAGTTCTGCCAGGCTGGCAGATGCGTCTTCTGCAGTCACCTGCGGTGCAGCCGGAGCTTCACCTGCAGCACGACGACGCATACGATCCTGGTGGTACGCGTAACCGGTACCTGCCGGGATCAGACGACCTACGATAACGTTCTCTTTCAAGCCACGCAGTTCGTCGCGTTTGCCCGCAACGGCTGCTTCGGTCAGCACGCGAGTGGTCTCCTGGAACGATGCCGCGGAGATGAAGGACTCGGTTGCCAGAGACGCTTTGGTGATACCCAGCAGATCGCGGGAGTAAGTTGCACCCACTTTGCCGTTCGCTTCCAGTTCGCGGTTTGCGATCTTGACGCGAGAGTATTCAACCTGTTCGCCTTCCAGGAAGTCGGAGCTGCCCGCGTTAACGATGGTAGCTTTACGCAGCATCTGACGAACGATAACTTCGATGTGTTTATCGTTAATCTTAACGCCCTGCAGACGGTATACGTCCTGTACTTCGTTAACGATGTAACGAGTCACAGCATGAACACCACGCAGACGCAGAATGTCATGCGGCGCTTCCGGACCGTCGGAAATTACGTCACCACGTTCTACACGTTCACCTTCGAACACGTTGAGCTGACGCCATTTCGGAATCATCTCTTCGTACGGCTCGCTACCGTCTACCGGGGTGATAACCAGACGACGTTTACCTTTGGTTTCTTTACCGAAGGAAACCACACCGCTGATTTCAGCCAGGATTGCCGGCTCTTTCGGACGACGTGCTTCGAACAGGTCCGCAACGCGTGGCAGACCACCGGTGATGTCCTTGGTACCGCCAGATTCTTGCGGAATACGCGCCAGGGTGTCACCAGAGCTGATCTGTACGCCATCTTCCAGCTGAACAATCGCTTTACCCGGCAGGAAGTACTGCGCAGGCATGTCGGTACCCGGGATCAGAACGTCGTTACCCTGAGCATCAACGATTTTCAGTGCCGGACGCAGATCTTTACCACCTGCGGTACGTTCTGCGGAATCCAGAACCACCAGCGAAGACAGACCGGTCAATTCGTCGGTCTGACGAGTAATGGTCTGGCCATCGATCATGTCAGTAAAGCGTACAAAACCGCTTACTTCGGTGATAACCGGCATGGTGTGCGGGTCCCAGTTTGCAACGGTCTCGCCGCCAGCAACCTGTTCGCCATCGCCTTTCGCCAGTACTGCACCGTAAGGCACTTTATAGCTTTCTTTGGTACGACCGAATTCGTCGATCAATTTCAGTTCGGTGTTACGGGAAGTGATAACCAGTTTGCCGCTGGAGTTCACAACCGACTTCACGTTGCTGAGCTTGATGCTACCTTTGTTTTTCACCTGGATGCTGGATTCAGCAGCCGCACGAGATGCCGCACCACCGATGTGGAACGTACGCATGGTCAGCTGTGTACCCGGTTCACCGATGGACTGTGCCGCGATAACACCGATTGCTTCACCTTTGTTGATGATGTGGCCACGTGCCAGGTCACGACCGTAGCAGTGCGCACATACACCAAAGTCGGTGTCACAAGATACAACAGAACGTACTTTTACCGCGTCGACAGAGTTCTCTTCCAGCAGGTCACACCACTGTTCGTGCAGCAGCGTGTTGCGCGGAACGAGGATATCAGCAGTACCCGGCTTCAGAACGTCTTCAGCAGTTACACGACCCAGTACGCGATCGCGCAGCGGCTCTTTAACGTCACCACCCTCGATAACCGGCGTCATCATGATACCTTCATGGGTACCACAATCGTCTTCGGTTACCACCAGGTCCTGCGCAACGTCAACCAGACGACGAGTCAGGTAACCGGAGTTCGCCGTTTTCAGTGCGGTATCCGCCAGACCTTTACGAGCACCGTGGGTTGAGATGAAGTACTGGAGTACGTTCAGACCTTCACGGAAGTTCGCGGTGATTGGCGTTTCGATGATGGAGCCATCCGGCTTCGCCATCAGACCACGCATACCCGCCAGCTGACGAATCTGTGCCGCAGAACCACGCGCACCGGAGTCGGCCATCATGTAGATGCTGTTGAAGGAAACCTGCTTCTCTTCCTGACCGTCACGGTTAATAACGGTTTCAGTTTGCAGATTATCCATCATCGCTTTGGATACACGATCGTTCGCCGCAGCCCAGATATCGATAACTTTGTTGTAGCGTTCGCCCGCAGTTACCAGACCAGACTGGAACTGCTCCTGAATCTCAGCAACTTCAGCTTCTGCCTCGGAGATGATTTCGTGTTTCTTCTCCGGGATGACCATGTCATCGATACCAACAGATGCACCAGAACGCGCTGCATATGCAAAGCCGGTGTACATGATCTGGTCCGCAAAAATAACGGTCGGTTTCAGACCGAGAATGCGGTAGCAGGTGTTCAGCATTTTGGAGATTGCTTTCTTACCCAGCGCCTGGTTGACGATGGAGTAAGGCAGACCTTTCGGTACAATCATCCACAGAATAGCACGGCCAACGGTCGTATCTTTCAGGCTGGTTTTCGCTACTAATTCACCGTTAGCATCTTTTTCATACTCGGTGATACGCACTTTAACGCGCGCATGCAGAGAAGCCAGACCAGAGCGATACAGACGTTCTGCTTCTTTCGGGCCAGTCAGCACCATGCCTTCGCCTTTGGCGTTAACACAGTCGCGGGTCATGTAGTACAGACCCAGTACAACGTCCTGAGACGGAACGATAATTGGTTCGCCGTTCGCCGGGGACAGGATGTTGTTGGTAGACATCATCAGCGCACGCGCTTCCAGCTGGGCTTCCAGCGTCAGCGGTACGTGAACAGCCATCTGGTCACCATCGAAGTCGGCGTTATATGCCGCACAAACCAGCGGGTGCAGCTGGATAGCTTTACCTTCGATCAGTACCGGTTCAAATGCCTGGATACCCAGACGGTGCAGAGTCGGTGCACGGTTCAGCAGTACCGGGTGTTCGCGGATAACTTCGTCCAGGATATCCCAAACGACAGCTTCTTCGCGCTCAACCATTTTCTTCGCAGCTTTAATGGTGGTAGCAAGACCACGCAGTTCCAGCTTGCCGTAGATGAACGGTTTGAACAGTTCCAGTGCCATTTTCTTCGGCAGACCGCACTGATGCAGACGCAGGTATGGACCTACGGTGATTACAGAACGACCGGAGTAGTCAACACGCTTACCGAGCAGGTTCTGACGGAAACGACCCTGTTTACCTTTGATCATGTCGGCCAAAGATTTCAGAGGACGCTTGTTAGAACCAGTGATCGCACGACCGCGACGACCGTTATCCAGCAGGGCGTCTACCGCTTCCTGCAGCATACGTTTTTCGTTACGTACGATGATGTCCGGCGCAGCCAGATCCAGCAGACGTTTGAGACGGTTGTTACGGTTAATGACGCGACGATACAGATCGTTCAGGTCAGAAGTCGCGAAACGACCACCATCCAGCGGAACCAGCGGACGCAGATCTGGCGGCAGTACCGGCAGAACGGTCAGGATCATCCACTCTGGTTTGTTACCAGACTGAACGAACGCTTCCAGCAGTTTGATACGCTTGGTCAGCTTCTTACGCTTAGTTTCGGAGTTGGTTTCGTTCAGCTCTTCACGCAGCTGTTCGCACTCTTGCTCCAGATCCATGCTCTTCAGCAGAGCCTGGATTGCTTCCGCACCCATCTTCGCGTCGAATTCGTCACCGAACTCTTCCAGCGCATCCAGATACTGCTCTTCAGTCAGGATCTGCTGACGTTCCAGGTTGGTCATACCGCCTTCGATAACCACATAGGATTCGAAGTACAGTACGCGTTCGATATCGCGCAGCGGCATATCGAGCAGCAGGCCGATACGGGACGGCAGTGATTTCAGGAACCAGATGTGCGCAGTCGGGGAAGCCAGTTCGATGTGGCCCATACGCTCACGACGTACTTTGGTCTGGGTCACTTCAACGCCGCACTTCTCACAGATGACGCCACGGTGTTTCAGGCGCTTGTACTTACCGCACAGGCACTCGTAATCTTTTACCGGCCCAAAGATACGGGCGCAGAAAAGGCCGTCACGTTCTGGTTTGAACGTACGGTAGTTGATGGTTTCCGGCTTTTTAACTTCACCGAAAGACCATGAACGGATCATGTCTGGCGAAGCCAGAGCAATTTTGATCGCATCAAACTCTTCGGTTTTAGTCTGCGCTTTCAGAAACTTTAATAAATCTTTCACGGATTTGCTCCCGTCGGAGTTAGCACAATCCGCTGCCGGGTTTTACCCCGACAGCAGTGACCTGTTTGAGCGAGAATTACTCGTCTTCCAGTTCGATGTTGATACCCAGCGAACGAATCTCTTTCAACAATACGTTGAAGGATTCTGGCATGCCCGGCTCCATCTGATGGTTGCCGTCCACGATGTTTTTATACATCTTGGTACGACCGTTCACGTCATCAGACTTAACGGTGAGCATTTCCTGCAGGGTGTATGCTGCGCCGTATGCTTCCAGCGCCCACACTTCCATCTCCCCGAAACGCTGACCACCGAACTGTGCCTTACCACCCAGCGGCTGCTGAGTAACCAGGCTGTAAGAACCGGTGGAACGCGCGTGCATCTTGTCGTCGACCAGGTGGTTCAGTTTCAGCATGTACATGTAACCAACGGTTACCGGACGTTCAAACTGTTCACCAGTGCGACCGTCGTACAGGCGGATCTGACCAGAAGTCGGCAGGTCGCCAAGTTTCAGCAGTTCTTTAATTTCTGCTTCTTTCGCACCGTCGAAGACCGGCGTTGCGATTGGCATACCTTTGCGCAGGTTTTCAGCCAGACGCATAACTTCTTCATCGCTGAAGGTACTCAGGTCAACTTTCTGACGAACGTCAGCGCCCAGATCGTATGCACGCTGGATGAATTCGCGCAGTTTCGCGACTTCTTGCTGCTGTTTCAGCATGGCGTTGATCTTGTCGCCGATACCTTTCGCAGCCATACCCAGGTGGGTTTCGAGGATCTGACCGATGTTCATACGAGACGGTACGCCCAGCGGGTTCAGTACGATGTCTACCGGCGTACCGTTTTCATCGTAAGGCATATCTTCGATCGGGTTGATCTTAGAAATTACACCCTTGTTACCGTGACGACCTGCCATCTTGTCACCAGGCTGGATACGGCGTTTAACCGCCAGATATACCTTAACAATCTTCAGCACGCCCGGTGCCAGATCGTCACCCTGGGTGATTTTGCGGCGTTTCGCTTCGAGTTTCTTCTCGAACTCGTGTTTCAGTTCGTCATACTGCTCAGCCAGCTGTTCCAGCTGATTTTGTTTCTCTTCGTCGGTCAGGCCCAGCTCCAGCCAGCGATCGCGCGGCAGTTTGTCGAGCTTCTCAGCTTCAACGCCACCGGCTACCAGCACAGCACGGATACGGCTGAACAGACCCGCTTCGAGGATCTGCAGTTCTTCAGACAGGTCTTTCTTCGCCTGTTTGAGCTGCATTTCTTCGATTTCCAGCGCACGTTTGTCTTTTTCAACGCCATCGCGAGTAAAGACCTGAACGTCGATAACCGTACCGGATACACCGTTTGGTACGCGCAGAGAAGAGTCTTTAACGTCAGACGCTTTCTCACCGAAGATCGCACGCAGCAGTTTTTCTTCTGGGGTCAGCTGAGTTTCACCTTTCGGCGTTACCTTACCAACCAGAATGTCGCCACCGGTCACTTCCGCACCAATGTAAACGATACCGGATTCATCCAGTTTGGAGAGCGCAGCTTCACCTACGTTCGGGATGTCAGCAGTGATCTCTTCTGGCCCCAGTTTGGTGTCACGGGACACACATGCCAGTTCCTGAATGTGAATGGTGGTGAAACGATCTTCCTGAACAACACGCTCGGATACGAGGATGGAGTCTTCGAAGTTGTAACCATTCCACGGCATGAACGCTACACGCATGTTCTGACCGAGCGCCAGTTCACCGAGGTCGGTGGACGGACCGTCTGCCAGCACGTCGCCACGTTCTACCGGTTCACCCAGAGACACACACGGCATCTGGTTGATACAGGTGTTCTGGTTAGAACGGGTGTATTTGGTCAGGTTGTAGATGTCGATACCCGCTTCGCCCGGATACATCTCGTCTTCGTTAACTTTGATAACGATACGGGAAGCATCCACGTACTGAACGACACCACCACGTTTAGCAACCGCAGTTACACCGGAGTCAACGGCAACAGCACGTTCCATACCCGTACCAACCAGCGGCTTATCAGCACGCAGAGTCGGAACGGCCTGACGTTGCATGTTCGCACCCATCAATGCACGGTTGGCGTCATCGTGTTCAAGGAACGGGATCAGGGACGCACCGACGGATACCACCTGCTGGGTGGATACGTCCATGTAGTCAACCTGGTCGCGGCTGAACAAGCTGGATTCGCCTTTGCTACGGCAAGTTACCAGATCTTCTACGAAGTGGCCTTCTTCATCCAGGTTGGAGTTCGCCTGGGCGATAACGTAGTTGCCTTCTTCGATAGCAGACAGGTAGTGAATTTCGTCGGTTACAACACCGTCGATCACTTTACGGTACGGCGTCTCAAGGAAGCCATATTCGTTAGTCTGTGCGTACACGGACAGGGAGTTGATCAGACCGATGTTCGGGCCTTCAGGAGTTTCGATTGGACATACGCGACCGTAGTGAGTCGGGTGTACGTCTCGAACTTCGAAGCCTGCACGTTCACGGGTCAGACCGCCTGGGCCGAGTGCGGAGATACGACGCTTGTGCGTAATCTCAGACAGCGGGTTGTTCTGGTCC
>NZ_PTRX01000052.1:0-9975 GCF_002966045.1 Escherichia sp. MOD1-EC5189
GTGGCGGCCTCAGTCCGGAACAATTTGAAAACAAGAACCTCGCTTAGGCCTGTGTCCATATTACGTGGGTAGGATCAAACTCCGTTTGTCCGGACCATAAATCAGCCGGTGCAGACTACGGGGAACGATGGCAATCTCCGGTTTTTCACCATTGAATGACACCCACCCGGGCGTCAGAGTATGGAAGTAGTGGATATTCGGATGACACACGCCCCAGGATACGGCATGTCGGGTGAAGCCGGTCAGCCATTTCTGGTAGCTTTCGTGGAGCAGTTCGTAACGGGTCTGATACTGTGGTTTCATTTTCATATTCCTCACGGGGGATAACAGGCAGCAGAGTGCCGCCGGCAGGCCGGAGATTGTGTCTGCTGTGGGCGAAGGGCCAGTGGTTAAAAATTACGGACGGGACTGTGCAATACGCGCCTGCAGCCAGGCTTCCACTTCACTTTTCAGCCAGCGGGAGCTGCGCCCCATTTTGATGGGCGCAGGAAAGGCCCCATCCTTGATGAGCTTGTAAAACCACTTATCGGTCAGGCCGGTCAGCTGAGTGATAAACGCCATATCGACCATCTGGTCATCCATCAGCGAAACTGGGGTGGTCATAAAAATCTCCTCCGGATGTTGTTAATCTCAACCGGCGTTGATGATGAAAACAACGCACCACCTTCACCGGCATAACAACCGGGGAGAAACGTAAAAAATCAGTAGGGGAATATTCCTGCCAGGAGAGAAACTGTTGTGTACAGGCAATACAGGTTGTCTGTTTTGTCAGTGAAGCCGGTATAAACGGAAGATGATTTTGTGTTGCCGGAATATGGGATGGCGTTTTGCCGTGACGGGATCAGTATTTTCAGTGATGATTATTACTGCGCAGGGGAGTATCGGAGATAAACCACGCCCTGTACCTGCCAGAGCGGTGGTTTGTATTTACTGAACGGAAGATAAAGCAGAGGTAAACACTGTTGCGGTGAACGGAGAAGACTGAAATTATTCTCTGTAATTACAAACAACAGTGATCTGATCCGGTTTTTTTACCGTTAAGGGTTTCCGGGGATTAATTTTATAGACCGGGGTAATGACCACGCCGGAATTTATGGAGAAAAGCGGGATCCAGCAATAAACGTCCGGATATTTCTGTGTCTCCGGAATACCTTTTGCGCCAGAGGCCATCAGATCTTTAACGCTCACGAAAAATGACTGCCGCAGATCAAAAAAGTACTCGTCATATATCACGTCTTTTGCCAGCAGGATGACTGCATTACCAACAGCCGCTTTTACAGGTGTCCCACCGGATGGATTATCGTGATTGTATATTGTTCTTTCGATATAAATAAAACAGGCATATTTTGCCTTCTCCCCGGACAGTTGCATCTGGTATTCGCAAATGTCTTTGATACACCGGCTTTCAACCCTTCCAATCATCTTGTCCCGGCGATAGTGTCTTTTATGTTTCAGCGCGTACAGAACACCATTTGAACTGTCAAACTCCAGGATTCTTTTGGTGAAAAGTTTGTTTTCCCAGATCTCCAGACAGTACTTCTCTGCACTGACGACATTGCGTTTGTGAGGAAGATCCCGTTGATACACTCCATTTAATAAGCGTGACTGCAGTTTGCCTGCAAGTTGATAATAACAGTTAATATCGTTAAGGACAGGTGCTGTGGCGCTGAGTAATGCGTCGATTACCTTAGAGCGCGAAAGTTTGTGGGTATGACAGTACTCATCCACAATTCGCAGCGTCTCATCACTGGTCATATTGAAAGTTATACGTGTTGTCATGATGAAATTTTCTGTTAATCATACTGGTTGATATGCATAACATTTCATAAAAAATGCTTTTAATTCATATAATTGATTTTTTTACTGGCTTTATCCTAGTGTGGTGGAAAGCAGTGTTACTGCCACTGTAGTCAGTATAACTCTATCACACAGAACCACCGAAAATGAAGCATTGCTCAGGGGGGGAGCTGCCACTTGTATGAGTTCTCTGAACCATGATAACCAATATTTTTCGTTTCGGGTGATTTGTTTATCGTTACACCTACAGGCAGTTCATGTACCATTAAAAAATAATTAAGGTTAATTAGTATTATTTATAGAAGTATGGTCATGTAAATGACCCTGTAATTCTACCGTGTAAATGAACTCTGTAATTCTATCCTGTAACTCTCCCCTGTAATTGTACCTCGTAAATACACCTTGTAACCAGGTCCTGCAGAAGTCTGTCTCATAGAAGT
This sequence comes from Escherichia sp. MOD1-EC5189, assembly GCF_002966045.1. NCBI lineage: Bacteria > Pseudomonadati > Pseudomonadota > Gammaproteobacteria > Enterobacterales > Enterobacteriaceae > Escherichia > Escherichia sp. MOD1-EC5189. Next base: position 2,238 of record NZ_PTRX01000052.1, read on the forward strand.
ATCTGTGCAGCGATATTCTCTGTAGTACTTGTAACACTGTCCTTAACCCTCTCTGCTGCAATGTAATCCCGTAACACCTGAATATAAATCTGTAATGTACACACACTGACTGTAACGTACTTTGTTAAGTAATGCCTGTTGTGTGGAGACTATTCTGGGTCCGCCATTGCTTTTGTGTGTTTGTGTAAGCATTTCTGGCGAGGTAAGAGTATGACTTCGCCAGTCTCAATACTGTGGATAATGCTGATTGAGGGATTTACTGTTAATGATCTGCTCTTGCAACTCACCTGATGAGTATTAGTGGTAATACATAATCTTACTCGTAAAAAAGTATACCTTATGCCATTAAACAGCCTTCCGGAGTGTTGTTTACTATCCGATTGCCTCTGTTACTTCTGTAATGCATTAATACGTGTAACGCTATGTTACTTGTAATATCTGGTTATGGCGTTATGCCTTCAGCATTTAAAATATTTTGATTATCGAAGAGACAGGAAAGTGGAAAGACTTCCGGGATGACGTCAGAATACGTTATTCTAACGGTATTATGTTAACGTTAATCACAGCACAAAATAACGAGAGGATAATGGAAGTTAAGACCAAAGAAGACTGGCTATATCAGTTTCGTCGTTGTTCATCCCGGGAGACACTGGAAAAAGTGATTTCCCACACGCGTTATAAGCTTTCTCCAGCGGAGATGGAAGCCTTCAACTCTGCGGTCGATCACCGGCTGGCAGAACTGACCATGAACAAACTTTACGATCGTGTTCCCGCTTCAGTCTGGAAATATGTTACCTGATAAATGTTTCTGATGAAGTACAGTCGTCACAATGACATCACTTCAGAAGTTATCTGCGCTGTGATTGACTGTCACGTATGCCGTTCTCTGTATGGTTCTGATACCCGAGTGTGGTCTCACTTCCTCTGTGGCGCCCGGGGAGTTGTGAACTTGCACGTCTCCGTGTGATAACGTTTTCTTCAAAAATTACGCCAGCGCTTCTTCCTGTGTTACAGAACACGAGGAAGAAACATGAAGACTTACAATGCCAATCCCGGTTACGAAATGGATCCCCAGCTCCTGACGCACTTTAATCAGCATCTGGATTCATTATTCGGGGTCTATTCGAAGCTGTTACCGTTCAGAATGGATTTTGCTTACCGAAAAAACACATTCAGCTACGGATGCGCCTGCAGGTACGCCATGTGCGCGGAGATGCTGCAACTGATTAACGAGGTGGGAGATAAACTGGTCGGGTATGCCTGGGTGATGGAATATACGGAACGTAAAGGGCTTCACATTCATTTTGTGGGCTATCTGAACGGTCAGAGTCACAGGAGTTCGTATCTGGTATCCAGATTGATGGGAGATATCTGGAGGCGGGTTACCGATGGTAATGGTTACTACCACTGGTGCCGGTTTAATAAAAATTATCCGGTAAACATTAATCACGTCATTCACTATTCAGACCACAAAGCGGTGAATGCTTTACGCTATGCCATTAGCTACCTTGCCAAACGAGAACAGAAAGAATGTGGCATCGTTCTTGGTTGCAGCAGGCTTCCTGAAAAAAGTCACCGGGGGCGACCGCGACTGGACAGCACCCTGCCGGGGATATGTTCTCAGGTATAAGGTTCTGAGCAAGAACTGCGGACTGGCTCTAATCTTTGCAGTCGGTTCCGGAGGCCACTTCAGAGGCACTGTGCATTTTTTACGATGTGGTTACTCCGTATGAACGAAACTATACGGAAACTTAACCATACATGACACACCAGTAAACCCCCTGATGGCTGCAACGGTGCTGCATGCGCTGGATGTCCATCTCTGCTTGCAGACAGTTTTTTACGTCGGTGGGCCATTGTGTGACAACCACAGTGCTGTAACAGCAGCCTGCCTGTTTTACCTCACCCCCATTCCAGATTTTTAACTGAACCGCCATTCACACCTGACCACACTGCCCGTACCGGGACGGCTGTTGCCTGCGTGTCGTCTGGCGGCTGAGGAATATGACGATGTACGCAAAATCTTTTCTCGCATTCGATGGCAACGGACGCCTGACCGGTGCCCGTACTGCACAGGCCGCACCTTATGCTAACTACACCTGCCACTTGTGTGGCAGTGCACTCAGATACCATCCGCAATACGAAACTGAACTTCCCTGGTTTGAACACACTGACGACAGACTGACAGAGCACGGTCAACAGTGCCCTTATGTCAGGCCGGAGCGCAGAGAAATACAGTTGATTAAACGTCTGCAGCAATTCGTACCGGATGCCTTACCCGTGGTGCGTAAAGCCAGCTGGCACTGCAGACAATGTCATCACGATTATTATGGGGAGCGGTACTGCACTCACTGCCATACAGGGCACTTCAGTGAGGAGGGAGTGGCTGAATGAACGGTATAAAAACGGGGCTGGGGATGACGCCGGGTGAACACATTATCAGTGCCGACTCTGCGCTCAGCAGAAATATCCGGCAGTGTTTCTGCCTTTCCTGTCGTGGCCGGTTGATTTTGCAGACAGATGCTCAGGGGGCGTGGTTTGAGCATGATTTACATGCCCTGAGCGCGCAACAGAAGGCGGCCTGCGTGGTGCTGAATCCGGAAAAGTCCCACCCTTACATTGAGGATATGGCGATGTTTCTATCGCCATTACCGGTCGTGCTGGAGTGGCATTGTGTGATGTGCGGGCAGCATTTTCCCGGGAAAAAGTTCTGCGAAGCCTGTGGCACGGGGATCTATTCCAGAGCAACATGTACGAAGTCTGTTTACAGCTACCAGCCAGACTTGTTTCAGGACTGCGGAGGTGCGAGTACTTAATCCAAACTATCCGCTCTGCGCAGGGCGTTCAGAGGTATTGCCAGCCTGCATTTTATCCGGTGTTTCGCACCTACCCCGTTCGTGACACAAAGGCGCGACACCGGATATCCGCAATCCTGCTTACCTGAATAAAACCCGGGGTATTGATTGTGTAGTGTGGTGCGGAATTGTACCGTGATCTCGCATTCACCGAATTCGCACTGTGGTGTCAATCAACCACACGCGTGCGTCGTCTCAGCCTTTTCCTGCCTCAGGAGGATGAACCCCGGTGGCTGCAATGATAGATAGCTTGCCCGATCTGATGACCGTCACTTCTGACCTGCTCCCGATATGCCGGAATATAACGTGTTGTAGTGTACCCGAAAGGTGTATTTCGACACTCCTGTTCTGGATCAGTTGATGATGGATGCCATGGGCAATGTAAGCGCTTTGTGTCACCGGACGAAGCACGCAGTACCAGAAGCCCCTGGGGTTCATTGGTGAGTTGACAGCGAAGATAGATTCAAAGAGCGTCAGTGATTTTTCCTGCGCTCGTCGTGGTGTACGCAATCAGGAATCCCGTTATCTCATTGTGAAATGCAAGAAGTGCGACTGAAGGTGAATGCGCCCAAAATCCGTTCGAGAGTACAAAATCATTTTTATGAAAAACATGTATTGTACATCGAAAATCTTACTTATGGCGCTTGGCTACAATTGCATGCTTGGTAATATAGATTATAAAACAGCAGACTAGCTGCCTAGTAAGTAATGTAATAGCTGAGGAAATATCACGATGGATCTTGTAGATAGTGTCGAAGCAGGCAAGCTGACGATCAGAGAATTGATTGATGCCCTGGTGAAAGATAAAAATTACACAGCTTCCAAGTGGGAGCAGCGATACCGGGAATTTACGACCTTGCTACAACAAACCTCAACTTTTGCTGAGCCTGAAACGGATGATTTAGTCAAGAGGCTCTGGTATGAACGTGATAACGGTATTGCCAGTATTCGTCAGGGCGTTCCATCATTAGCAGAATATCAGCAAAGCCTCCCATTGCTTAGAGAACTCACCGAACGTGTTCGTCAACAACCAAATGAAGTTACCTACCAATACGTAGGCACTGCACTGCAGCAGGCCAAAAAGATCGGACAGCTTAAACGCATGTATTGGAGTTTAAGAAATCGTGTCTTTGCCGCGTTCTCGCCAGAAAACTACACCAGTACTGTGGATGAGAATGCTTTCAATAAAACAGCAGAATTCCTAAATCAACGCTTCCATCTCGGTTTGGTACTGACTGGAAATTGGTTACAGAAAAACTATGAATTGAAACAAGCCATACACGCCCAATCTCCTGACACAGATCCCTATTACGTGAATATGGCTATCTGGCATATCTATGAATTGCTCCGTGAGCGCGATAATGAACAGAAGCAAGAGAAAGTAGCAAGCAGTGAGCCCATCGAGAACAAGACTATTCCACATTCACCAACTAACGTGATCTTCTTTGGCCCTCCAGGCACTGGCAAGACCTTCACGTTGCAGCAAAAAATGAAAGAGTATACTTCTCATGCAGTTCCTGCTGATCGTGAAGCCTGGCTGGATTCTCGTCTTGAATCGTTGAACTGGATGCAGGTTATAACACTGGTGCTGCTCGATCTTGGGAAACTAGCCAAAGTTCGCCAAATTATTGAACATATGTGGTTTCAACGTAAGGCATTATTAAACGGTCGTAATGGCAATCTATCGAATACTGCCTGGAAGGCTTTGCAAGCCTATACAATTCCCGAATCGTTAACTGTTGATTATAAAAATCGGCGTGAGCCTGCCGTATTTGACAAAACGGATAACAGCGAATGGTTTCTAGTTGATTCACAGCTCGAGCAAGTGGAGGATTTGTTAGCGCTCTACGCCGAACTTAAACGTGGTCCAAAATCTGCCGAAGCCATCCAGCGTTTTGCGGTTGTTACGTTCCACCAATCTTACGGCTATGAAGAATTTATTGAAGGTATGCGTGCACGCTCTGACGAGAGTGGCAATATATCTTATCCCATTGAGCCGGGTATTTTTATGCGCCTTTGCCAACGTGCTAATGCCGATCCAGCACATCGCTACGCCATTTTCATTGATGAGATCAATCGCGGAAACATATCCAAGATCTTTGGCGAACTAATCTCACTCATTGAAGTAGACAAGCGTGCGGGTATGCCCAATGCAATGAGTCTGCAACTGTCTTATAGCGGTGATTACTTTAGCGTGCCCGCCAATGTCGACATCATCGGAGCCATGAATACAGCAGACCGTTCTTTAGCTCTGCTGGACACGGCTTTGCGCCGTCGCTTTGACTTTGTCGAAATGATGCCAGATCTTTCTTTACTGAGTGGAGCTAAGGTGAAAGGCATAGAGCTTGAGTCGTTGTTAGAAAAACTCAATAGCCGCATCGAAGCTCTTTACGATCGTGAGCATACACTAGGACATGCATTCTTTATGCCGGTAAAAAATGCTCTCGATACCGGTGATGAAGAAACTGCGTTTAAACAATTGAAGATCGCATTTCAGAAAAAGATCATTCCGCTTTTACAGGAATACTTTTTCGATGACTGGAACAAGATCCGGTTGGTGCTGGCAGACAATCAAAAGCAAGACGACAACCAGCAATTCGTGATTGAGAAAACTGACGATCTCGATACGCTTTTTGGTAACAACCATGGTTTACGACGCCATGATCAGCAATCAACAACTTACGAGCTCAAAGATCTCGATCAAGGGGTCTGGAATATGCCAAAGGCTTATCGTTCAATTTATCAGCCACAGCGGACCACTCCTGATGAGCAGGTCGTAAACCATGAGTGAAGTTATCTCAATTTTTGAATATGACCTGTTGGGGAGTGGAAAAGCGGCTTCAGTTGGCGCAAAGTTGGTGCCTCAACAGGTCTTTGATTATTTAGAAACACTTAGCCTAACAAGTGAGCAAGGAAGCCAGTTTCTCAAACTCACCTCTCGTTCAGGTTTCAAATTGCTGCAGGTACAAAACTACGCGGGGATGCTTTCTACACCTCACGGTTTGCAGCTTGAGATACTGCCCAAGATTGGTAAAAACCTCACGCTTGCGAGTGCGCGAGAAACATTCATTACGATGCTAAGTCACCTACCTAGGTTTCGACACATTCAAACCCAGCAGGCCACTCTTCAGGCGCAACGCATGCCTTTGCTCGAGATTTTTATCAGCCAATTTTTGCAAAGCGTCAGCCAATTGCTTAAACAAGGTTTACGCTCCGACTATGTGAGTGAGAAAGGTAATCTGGCTTTTATGAAGGGCAAACTGATGCTCTCTGCACAACTGCGACATAACGCGGTGAATCGCCATAAGTTTTGTGTCGATTATGATGAGTATATGCCTGATTGTGCTGCCAATCGGCTCTTACACTCCACACTGGATAAGTTACTTAGTCTGAAGCTGTCATCAGAGAATCAACGCTGGCTTTACGAACTGTGCTTTGCTTTTGACGGTATTCCACTTAGTAGGGATATAGAGAGCGATCTGAACAGCTTACGCATTGAGCGTGGTATGACTCATTACAGCGAGCCAATAGCTTGGGCGCAGTTGATCCTGAGAGGAATGAGCCCAAGTGCATTGCAAGGAAACACCAAAGCGATATCACTTTTGTTTCCTATGGAAGCGGTATTTGAATCCTTTGTGGCACAGACCCTACCCTACGAATTACCTTCTCACCTAAAAGTTTTTTCTCAAGCAGCAACGTATTCTTTGGTAAAGCATGGACTCAAAGATTGCTTTAAGCTTCGCCCAGACTTGCTGATTCAATCTCGGCAACCGATTCAAACCAAAATGGTGATGGATACAAAATGGAAGCAGGTGAATAGCAGCCAGCAAAAAAAATCACTTTATGGGCTAGCGCAATCCGACTTCTATCAAATGTTTGCCTACGGCCAAAAATACCTTGGCGGAACAGGCGAAATGTACCTGATTTACCCTGCGCATGATGACTTTAGCCAACCGATACCGCAGCACTTTGCTTTTTCAGAGACTTTAAAATTATGGGTTGTGCCATACCGGATAATGGCAAAACGTGGTGAGAGGATGATGTGGGCAAGTGATGTGTTAGCTACATAGTGACTAAGCCATTTAGAATGGGCCAGTCCAAAACATCGACGCTGTCTCAGGCAAAGTGGTTGTGTTGACAGGAATGGAGACAGTAGTGAACCGCCCCGGGTTTCCTGGAGATTGTTTTATCTGTGAACTCAGGCTGCCAGATCGTAAGCGTAAACTGACCGCCGTATGTAGCCATGATGCCAGTATTGGTAACGTAGGTGCACCCCTATCTATTTTTGTAGAACCGGAGGAAACAGACCAGATAGTTTAAATGAGCTGGTTATGCGTAACATAATTTATCTATTTTGGCTCTTACAAAATAGATAAAGAAGGAGTATCTGATGAGATACTCCATTGGCTTTGTTGAATAAATCAGATTTCGGGTAAGTCTCCCCCGTAGCGGGTTGTGTTTTCAGGCAATACGCACGCTTTCAGGTATACCTGCTTTCGTCATTTTGTTCAGCGCTCGTACCAGGGCCATAGCCTCCGCAACCTGACCATCGTAGTCACGCAGCGTCAGTGAACCCCCGAACAGCTGTTTTACCCGGTACATCGCCGTTTCCGCTATCGAGCGACGGTTGTAATCTGTTGTCCATTTCCACCGTGCATTGCTTCCGCTCAGCCGCTGATTAGCAACGGCACGGTTGCGGTCTGCGTACTCACCGGGCCAGTAACCTGCTCCTTTTCGGGGAGGAATAAGCGCGCTGATTTTTTTGCGGCGCAGTTCATCGTGACAGAGCCGGGTATCGTAAGCCCCTGTCAACGACGGATGAAAAGTGATCCACTTATATCTCCACCAACGGCCCAATATTGATCCACCGTTTTACTCAGGAT
>NZ_PTRX01000053.1:0-9600 GCF_002966045.1 Escherichia sp. MOD1-EC5189
TGCACTTGATGACGCCCGTTACCAGGCAAAATACGTTTCAGTTATCTGGCAAAAACTGATCCCGAGTCAGGCTGATTTTTAATGTTCAACCGTCGCCAGTTGTCGTTGATATTCTGCAACTGGCGCGTTCCGGAGTGATAGCCATGAGCGAACAGTACCTGATAACGCTCGACGAGTGGAAACCAAAACGGTTCAGTCTCCCAATAACAAACACTACCCTGGTGAAATACGGAAAACTAGGATACATCGTTCCAAGGCCACAAAAAATTCGTGGGCGTTGGCTGATAGATCGCCGAGCAGTATTTGTTGGGCCTGGTGAAACGGGAATTGCGCCGGAAATTCATACTGGCGATGATGATGCACTGAAGGAGATTTTAACTCATGTCACCGAGGCCACGAAAAAACAGCACTGACGTAGCCGGTCTTTACGAAAAGTTTGATCGCAGAACTGGCAGAGTTTACTACCAGTATAAAAATCCTGTGACTGGAAAATTTCACGGACTCGGAACAGACAAAGGTAAGGCAGAAAAAATCGCTTCCACAGCCAATCAGCGAATAGCTGCAGCAGAAGCTGAATATTTCATGCGCAAAATTGATGAAAGTCCGTCAGCAACAAAACGTCGGGGTATCAGATTAAAGGCATGGGTTGATCGATATCTGAAAATACAGGACACACGACTGAAAAATGGAGATATTGCAGCTACAACTCACAAAGAAAAAACTCGAATGGCTGCATACCTGGTTTCCCGTCTGGGAAACCACCCATTGAAAGAACTGGAAGTAAGAGACTTTGCATTAATACTGGATGAGTGGCTGGATAAAGACATGGTCAGCACAGCGAGAGTAAATCGTGGATTATGGGTTGATATTTATAAAGAAGCACAGCATGCAGGGGAAGTTCCTCCTGGATGGAATCCTCCGGAGGCTACCCGTAAACCGATCCCTAAAGTAACCAGAGCCAGGCTCACCATGGAAGACTGGCAAAAAATTTACAATGCAACGCCTGAAAAACACTTTATCCGTAACGCAATGCTTCTTGCGATTGTTACTGGTCAGCGCCGTGATGACATTTGCCACATGCGTTTTTCAGATGTGTGGAACGAACACTTGCATATCACCCAGGGAAAAACCGGAATGCGTCTGGCGTTACCGCTTACACTACGCTGTGATGCCATTGGGATAACGTTAAAAGAAGTTATTGATGGGTGCCGAGACAGAATATTAAGTCCATATCTAATCCATAGTCGGCACCAGAAACAACCGAAGCCGATGAGTAAAGACAACCTGAGCGACTACTTTGCCAAAGCACGGGATCTGGCTGGGATAATTCCACCAGCAGGAAAAACTCCGCCAACATTTCATGAACAACGCTCTCTATCAGAACGGCTGTACCGTGCACAGGGTATCGATACAAAAACATTACTAGGACATAAAGTCCAGGCAACCACCGATCGCTATAACGATACTCGAGGTCAGGAATGGGTTAAGTTGGTTATTTAACAAACACCATATGGAATATCCGTCACCATCTCAGGAAAAAAGTGTTGTAAAATGCGTGGCCTAGTTTTGGGGAAACGTTTTGGAGAGATTTTGGAGAAAGGAAAAAATTGAATAAATTCAAAATCCTGAAAGTGTCCCGCCTTATGAATAAGAAGGTGGAACTCGAATGATCGGTCGACTGCTTCGCGGCGGTTTTATGACCGCTATCTACGCGTACCTGTATATCCCAATCATTATTTTGATTGTGAACTCTTTCAACAGCTCGCGCTTTGGCATCAACTGGCAGGGTTTTACCACCAAATGGTATAGCCTGCTGATGAACAACGACAGTCTGTTGCAGGCAGCTCAGCATTCACTGACGATGGCGGTGTTTTCGGCGACGTTTGCTACGCTTATCGGTTCACTGACGGCAGTTGCGTTGTACCGTTATCGCTTTCGTGGTAAGCCGTTCGTTAGCGGAATGCTGTTTGTGGTGATGATGTCACCAGATATTGTGATGGCGATTTCTCTGCTGGTGCTGTTTATGCTGCTGGGTATTCAGCTTGGCTTCTGGTCGCTGCTGTTCTCGCATATCACCTTCTGCCTGCCGTTTGTGGTGGTGACGGTGTATTCGCGCCTGAAAGGTTTTGATGTGCGAATGCTGGAAGCGGCGAAAGATCTCGGTGCCAGCGAATTTACCATTCTGCGAAAAATCATTCTGCCACTGGCAATGCCAGCGGTAGCGGCGGGCTGGGTGTTAAGCTTTACCCTGTCGATGGACGATGTAGTAGTTTCTTCGTTCGTCACCGGACCAAGCTATGAAATTCTGCCGTTAAAAATTTATTCGATGGTCAAAGTCGGCGTATCGCCGGAAGTTAACGCGCTGGCAACCATATTACTGGTGCTGTCGCTGGTGATGGTAATTGCCAGCCAGCTTATTGCTCGTGATAAAACGAAAGGTAACACAGGGGACGTTAAATGAAAAAATGGTCACGCCACCTGCTCGCGGCGGGTGCTCTGGCACTGGGCATGAGCGCCGCTCACGCCGATGACAACAACACGCTGTATTTCTACAACTGGACCGAGTACGTGCCGCCAGGACTGCTTGAACAGTTCACCAAAGAAACCGGTATTAAGGTTATCTATTCGACTTACGAGTCGAACGAAACCATGTACGCGAAGCTGAAAACGTACAAAGACGGTGCCTATGACCTGGTGGTTCCTTCAACCTATTACGTCGATAAAATGCGTAAAGAAGGGATGATCCAGAAGATCGACAAGTCGAAGTTAACAAACTTCAGCAACCTCGACCCAGACATGCTCAACAAGCCGTTTGATCCGAATAACGACTACTCCATTCCGTATATCTGGGGTGCGACGGCGATTGGCGTTAACGGTGATGCGGTGGATCCGAAATCTGTCACCAGCTGGGCCGATCTGTGGAAACCTGAGTACAAAGGCAGCCTGCTGCTGACCGACGATGCCCGTGAAGTGTTCCAGATGGCGCTGCGTAAGCTGGGCTACTCCGGTAACACCACCGATCCGAAAGAGATTGAAGCTGCATACAACGAGCTGAAAAAACTGATGCCAAACGTCGCGGCGTTTAACTCCGATAACCCGGCGAACCCGTATATGGAAGGCGAAGTTAACCTCGGCATGATCTGGAACGGTTCTGCTTTCGTTGCACGCCAGGCGGGTACGCCAATTGATGTGGTGTGGCCGAAAGAAGGCGGCATTTTCTGGATGGACAGCCTGGCGATCCCGGCAAATGCCAAAAACAAAGAAGGCGCGCTGAAATTGATCAACTTCCTGCTGCGCCCGGATGTGGCAAAACAGGTTGCTGAAACTATCGGTTATCCAACGCCAAACCTCGCCGCGCGTAAGCTGTTAAGCCCGGAAGTGGCGAACGATAAGACGCTCTACCCGGATGCTGAAACCATTAAAAATGGCGAATGGCAGAATGACGTTGGCGCAGCCAGCAGCATTTATGAAGAGTATTATCAGAAGCTGAAAGCAGGACGTTAATTCAGCAAGCGGGCGGTGATATTACCGCCCGTTTTTTATTTAGCAAGGATGTGGCTAATGTTGCTGTTATGGACGAGTAAACGCTAAAAGAGGCAGTAAATATGCCAGATGCGGCGTCAACGCCTTCTCTGGTCTACGACACCCGCAAATTCAATTCATTGCGCCCCATCGCAGGCCTGATAAGCGTAGCGCATCAGGCAATGCTTCCTGCTTTATAAGCCCTTCAGCAACTTTTCAACAAACTCTGGCACCACCTGGCTTGCCGGGCCGTAATATTTCTCGGCAAATTCATTACCGACCTGACTCGGTTCAAGATTGAGTTCCACAGTGTGCGCACCATGCAGTTTCGCTTCGTGAACAAATCCAGCCGCCGGATAAACATGCCCGGAAGTACCAATGGCAATGAAAATATCGGCCATCGACAACGCCATATAAATTTCATCCATGCCGAGTGGCATTTCGCCAAACCACACTACGTGCGGGCGCAAGGGTGCCGGGAACTGGCAACAATGGCATTTATCTTCTGGCGTAACGTCTCCGGTCCAGTCGAGAACCTGACCACTTTGCGAACAGCGAACTTTCAGCAGTTCCCCATGCATATGAATAACATTGGTATTACCTGCGCGTTCATGCAGGTTGTCGATATTCTGCGTCACCAGCAAAAAGCGATCGCCGAGAGCGTCTTGCAGTTTAGCTAGCGCAAGATGCGCGGCGTTAGGCTGAATTTCTGGCTGCTGTAGCTGTCGACGACGGGCGTTATAAAACGCTTGCACCAGTTCAGGATCGCGATCGAAACCTTCCGGCGTTGCCACATCTTCAACCCGATGTTCTTCCCACAGGCCATCTGCGGCGCGAAAGGTACGAATACCTGATTCCGCAGAAATCCCTGCCCCTGTCAGTACGAGTACTCTTGGTTTTTCCATTGCTTCCGGCACCACTTTATCTCTGAAAAAAATACGCTGACGCAAACGCTCGCGCAGGCGGCGTTTATTTTTACGAAAACGACTTAACCGATGACCCCGACGCGACAGCATAGCAACCTCTGTTGTTTAATCGGTTAGATGTAGGAAAGCCGCACCACGCATTCCTCCCGCATCACCGTGGCGCGCGCGTTCAATGCGCGGAACACGAGCTACAGGTAAGAGATGACGAGGCAGCCTGTCCGCCAGTTGCGTTGTGATTGCCGGGAAATTCGATAAGCCACCACCAATGACGACCAGGTCAGGGTCAACAATGGTCAGGATATTTCCCATACAAACCGCTAATAAATCCAGATAACGCTCAACGTGCGCCCTTGCCTGCTCATCGCCTTGATCATAAAGCGCAATAATTTCGGGAGCCTGCAACGGTTGATGATAATAGTGTTGATACAGCCACGCAAAACCGCGACCAGACAGATAATTTTCAATGCAGCCATGCTGACCACAGCCGCAGCGGCGTAACGGGAAATCCAACCCCATCATGGTTAACGCATCAACCGGCAGACGCATATGGCCAAACTCGCCGGTAATATAGCTTTTACCGGTAATTGGTTTACCGTTGAAAATCAGCCCGCCGCCAACGCCGGTGCCGAGAATCAACCCCATCACCAGTGGATATTGAGTAAATTCATCATCCCAGGCTTCTGAAAGGGCAAAACAGTTGGCATCGTTATCAAGGCGGACATCGCGATCAAGACGTACGCTCAGATCTGCACGCAGCGGTTTACCGCTGGCAGCGGGGACATTGGCAGCATACAGCGTACCATCTTCTGTTTCCGGCATTCCCGGAATACCGATGCCTACAGAACCTTTACAGCCAAAACGCTTATCGGCTTCAGCCACCAGCTCGCACACTGCATCTAAAAATGCGTCATAGCTGTCACGCGGTGTCGGCACCCGCTTTTCCCACTGCAACTGCCGACCGCTATCAAACACGCCAAGCGCAATTTTTGTTCCACCAATATCAAACCCGTAATACATTGCCGCTCCTTGTTTTAATGTACTGCCTTTACTGGCCGCTAAGGACTCGCGCAGGGTCAATATTACTGGCGCGCCGCGCCGGATACCAACTTGCCAAAAGACTCAGCAACAATGCTGTGACCAGTACGTAGAAGACGTCCAGCCAGTGCAATTCCGATGGCAGGAAGTCAATAAAATAGATATCGCTGGAGAGGAACTGATGACCGATCAGCTTTTCAATCCACTCAATAATCGGGGTAAGTTGCAGTGAAACCACCACGCCGATAATCACCCCACACAGGCTGCCGAACAGCCCTGCCAGTAATCCATACCAGACAAAGATGGCGCGAATTAAACCATCTTTCGCCCCCAGCGTTCTTAATACTGCGATATCGCCACTCTTGTCTTTCACCGCCATCACTAAGGTAGAGACGATGTTGAAACAGGCCACGCCAATCACCAGTACCATCGCCAGATACATAATGGCGCGGATCATCTGGATATCGCGATACATATAGCCGTAAGTACCAATCCAGCTTTTAATATAAACATAGCTGTTGGTCACTTCACCCGCATCGCGTACCAGCTTATTGGCGTTGAAAACATCCGTCATTTTAAGGGCAATACCTGACACGCTGGAACCCATATCAAGATATTGCTGGGCATCCGCCAGCGGGATCATGGCAAAACTGTGATCGAGTTGGCCACTCAACTGCAAAATACCGGCAACGTGCAAACGCACGCGTTTTGGCTGCATCAGTTTATGCTCGGGATTCGAGTTGGGGATCATAATCGACACCCAATCGCCCTGCTTCACTTTCAGCGCATCCGCCACGCCTTTGCCGATGATAATTTGCTGTTCGCCTGCTTTAAAATTGCTCCACGCATCGTCCTGGACAAACGAGGGTAATGCGCTCAAACGCTGTTCCTGTTGCGGGTTAACGCCCTTGACCTGAATTGCGCGCAGATTGGCTCCACTTTCCACCAGCCCGGTGAAATTGATATACGGCGCGGCAGCGGCAATACCCGGCACTTTTTGCACGTTATCCAGGGCTTCTTGCCAGTTAGTCCACGGCTGATCCACCGCCTCAATTTCGCCATGCGGCACCACCGCCAGAATGCGGTTGTTCAGTTCGCGTTCAAAGCCGTTCATCGCGCTTAAGCCGACGATCAATACCGCCACGCCGAGGGCAATGCCAATGGTAGAAATGACGGAGATCAGCGACACCATACCGCCGCGTCGCCGTCCGCGACTAAAACGCAGGCCAATCAATAACGATAAAGGCATCGCCATTACTCCGCCCCCATCAGGCTCAGTTCCGCCGTCAAACGACCATCACGCATTTCTAACTGGCGGCTCATGCGTTTCGCCAGTTGCAGGTCGTGAGTAACCACCAGGAAGGCAGTGCCCTGCAAACGATTCAACTCCCCAAGCAACTGGAAGATGCTGTCGGCGTTACGTGCATCGAGGTTACCTGTAGGTTCATCCGCCAGTACCAGCCGCGGGTTATTGACCAGCGCACGGGCAATCGCCACACGCTGGCGCTCACCGCCAGAAAGTTCAGATGGACGGTGATTCGCACGATGCTCCAGCCCCACCGCTTTTAACATCTCCAGCGCACGGCTGTTGATTTCAGCGGGCTTTTTCTTGCCAATCAGCAGTGGCATAGCCACGTTTTCCAGGGCGGTAAAATCCGGCAGCAGGTGGTGAAACTGATAAATAAAGCCCAGCTTCTGGTTGCGCAGCTCTGCTTTCGCCGCCGAAGACAGTTTGCTCATCGGTTGACCGTTAAAGATCACATCGCCGGAGGTTGGCGTATCCAGCCCGCCCAGCAGGTGCAGCAGGGTACTTTTACCAGAACCAGAGCTACCGACGATCGCCATCATTTCACCTTCGCCGACGCTGAAACTGACATTGTGCAGTACATCGGTTTGCACACTGCCTTCCTGATAGCGTTTGCACAGGTTGTCGCATTGCAACAGGATCTTATTCATAACGTAAAGCCTCAGCGGGTTGAGTGGCGGCAGCGCGCCATGAAGGGTAAAGCGTAGACAGCAGCGCGATAGCCATCGCCACCAGCGCAATAACAATGACCTGTAAAGGTTCGATAGCGACTGGCAGTGCCGCGCCATCAAGCAGGACGCCGATTATCGGCATCAGATTATTCAACTGGCTGGCAAGCAGTGCACCAAGCGCCGCTCCGAGGATCGCACCGATAATCCCGGCGCTGGCCCCTTGCACCATAAAGACCATCATGATTTGTCGCGGAGTTAAGCCTTGCGTTTGCAGGATCGCCACTTCGCCCTGCTTCTCCATCACCATCAGCCCCAGCGAAGTAATAATGTTAAACGCCGCAACGGCGACAATCAGGCTCAGCAGTAAGCCCATCATATTTTTTTCCATGCGTACGGCCTGGAACAGCTCGCCTTTACGATCACGCCAGTCCTGCCATTTGCTGCCTTCAGGCAGTTTTTGCTGGCTTAAAGAATCAACTTTCAGCGGCTCATCCAGCCACAAACGCCAGCCAGTGATATTGCCTGCCGGATAACGCATCAGACGCGAGGCATCCTCAATATTCACCAGCATTTCATAGCCATCGACTTCACTGTTGGCGGCGAAAGTGCCAATCACATTGAACAGGCGCTGGCTTGGAATACGCCCCATCGGCGTGAACTGGCTGGCAGACGGCACCATCACGCGGATTTGATCACCGCGATTGACACCTAACTGTGAGGCAAGTTGTTCGCCGAGAATGACATTATATTTCCCCGGTTCGAGATCAGCTTGTTTCACATTGACAAGATACGGCGTGAGTGGATCTTTTTGTGCCGGGTCGATACCCAGCATCACCCCGACCGCCACGCTGCGTGCACTTTGCAGTACCACATCACCGGTAGTGACAGGTGCGATGCGATTAACGCCGTCCAGTTTGACTGCCGTTTCCGGGAGTTGCTGCGGGTTAAGAGAGCCATGCTCAGAAGAGAGAATTGCCTGTGGCATCAGGCCAAGGATGTTGTTTTGCAGCTCGCGCTCAAAGCCGTTCATCACTGACAATACTGTGACCAGCGCCATCACCCCGAGGGTAATGCCGATGGTAGAAAGCCAGGAGACGAAACGACCGAAGCGATCCGCTGCACGCCCACGCATGTAACGCAGGCCAATAAATAGAGCGACAGGTTGGTACATGAAATCCGTCTGGTTGCTGTTAGCAAAGACACGAGTATATAAGCGAAAGCAAGATGGGTAAACGTCTGAACTGTAAGTGATCGTCAGGGCTAATCTGAAAAGTCCCCGTAAATCAATCGGCTAAATTGCCATGTTTTATCATCAATCTTGCCGCCTGATCTTAATCTGAAAAATCATCCAATACAGACAGATACCCATTACACCTCGGGTCATAACCCGCAGGATCAACCGCATGTAAATTAAAAAAGAGCGTGTTGTCCTGATGAAACAAAAAGAGCTATGGATTAACCAGATCAAAGGGTTATGTATTTGCCTGGTGGTGATTTATCACTCGGTCATTACCTTTTATCCGCATCTCACCACTTTTCAGCATCCGTTATCGGAAGTCCTGAGCAAATGCTGGATCTATTTCAATCTTTACCTTGCCCCCTTTCGTATGCCGGTTTTTTTCTTTATTTCTGGCTATTTGATTCGCCGCTATATCGACAGCGTACCGTGGGGAAATTGTCTCGATAAACGCATCTGGAACATCTTCTGGGTGCTGGCGCTGTGGGGCGTGGTACAGTGGCTGGCGTTAAGTGCGCTGAATCAGTGGCTGGCACCTGAGCGCGATTTAAGCAATGCCTCCAATGCCGCTTATGCCGATTCCACCGGTGAGTTCCTGCACGGGATGTTCACCGCCAGCACCAGCTTGTGGTATCTGTATGCTTTAATTGTCTATTTCGTGATATGTAAAATTTTTAACCGCCTGGCCCTGCCGTTATTTGTTCTGTTTGTACTGATGAGTGTGGCGGTTAATTTCGTACCCACACCGTGGTGGGGAATGAACAGCGTGATCCGCAATTTGCCTTATTACAGTCTTGGCGCATGGTTTGGCGCAACATTAATGACCTGTGTTAAAGCGGTGCCGTTGCGCCGCCATCTGCTGATGGCTTCTTTGCTGGCTGTTCTGGCGGTCGGTGCCTGGTT
>NZ_PTRX01000054.1:0-9551 GCF_002966045.1 Escherichia sp. MOD1-EC5189
CCATTATTGCGATGGGCGTGACTTTTTTACTGTTACGCGCATTGCAAGGAGTATTGTTCAACGTTCCCACGCTGCTGGTGTGGCTGCTGATTGGTTTGCTGTGTATTGGCGCAGGTAAAGTTCGTCTTCATTATCATGCTTATCTGACAGCTGCTTCACGTAATGATAGCCATGCCCGTGCCACGATGGCTGGCGAACTCACCATGATTCACGGCGTCCCGGCAGGCTGCGATGAACGTGAGTATTTGCGTGAGCTGCAAAATGCATTGCTGTGGATTAACTTTCGTTTTTATCTTGCTCCGTTGTTCTGGCTGATTGTGGGGGGAACCTGGGGACCCGTTACGCTGATGGGGTATGCGTTTTTGCGTGCATGGCAATACTGGCTGGCGCGTTACCAGACGCCGCATCATCGTTTACAGTCCGGCATTGATGCCGTGCTTCATGTACTGGATTGGGTGCCGGTTCGTCTTGCGGGTGTGGTATATGCCTTGATCGGTCATGGGGAAAAAGCGTTACCGGCCTGGTTTGCTTCGCTGGGTGATTTCCATACTTCGCAATATCAGGTATTAACACGTCTGGCACAGTTCTCTCTGGCGCGTGAACCGCATGTCGATAAGGTGGAGACGCCGAAGGCAGCGGTTTCAATGGCGAAGAAAACCTCGTTCGTGGTCGTGGTGGTAATTGCGCTACTGACGATTTACGGGGCGTTGGTGTAAAGATTATTGCCCTCACCCTGCACGGGTGAGGGCGTAGAGAGATTAATGCGCTTTTACGGCTTTGGCGGTTTTCTCTTTAAACAGATAGCCGATACCTAACACGATCAGCCATACCGGGATCAGGTATACCGAAATCGCCATTCCTGGGGTCATCAGCATAATCACCAGTACCGCCGCCATAAACAGCAGGCAGATCCAGTTACCCAGCGGATAAAGCAGAGCAGGGAAGCGAGTTACCACGCCTTGTTCCTGCTTGGCGCGACGGAATTTCATATGCGCCAGGCTAATCATCGCCCAGTTGATGACCAGTGCAGATACCACCAGCGCCATTAACAGTCCGAATGCGGATTCCGGTGCAAGGTAGTTAATCAGCACGCACAATGCCGTAACCAGCGCAGACACCAGAATAGTGTTAACCGGTACGCCGCGTTTGTCGACAGACGCCAGCGCTTTTGGCGCGTTGCCCTGTTGTGCCAGACCAAACAGCATACGGCTGTTGCAATATACGCAGCTGTTGTACACGGAGAGCGCAGCAGTCAGTACCACGATGTTCAGCGCATTCGCCACAAAGGTATCGCCCAATTCGTGGAAGATCAGTACAAACGGACTGGTATCAGCAGTAACGCGGGTCCATGGCATCAGCGAGAGCAGAACGGCTAACGAACCAATATAGAAAATCAGGATGCGGTAGATAACCTGGTTAGTCGCTTTTGGAATGCTTTGCTCCGGATTATCAGCTTCTGCTGCGGTGATCCCCACCAGTTCCAGACCGCCGAAAGAGAACATGATAATCGCCATCATCATCACCAGTCCGGTAAAGCCGTGCGGCAGGAAACCACCCTGATCCCACAGGTTGCTAACACTCGCCTGCGGTCCGCCGTTGCCGCTGAATAGCAGCCAGCCGCCGAAGATGATCATCGCCACCACTGCGATAACTTTGATAATGGCAAACCAGAACTCCATCTCGCCAAACACTTTTACGTTTGTCAGGTTGATGGCGTTGATCACCACAAAGAACACGGCGGCAGAAACCCAGGTGGGGATTTCCGGATACCAGAACTGAATGTATTTACCCACGGCAGTCAGCTCTGCCATGGCAACTAAAACGTACAGTACCCAGTAGTTCCAGCCAGAAGCGAAACCGGCAAAGCTACCCCAGTATTTATAAGCAAAGTGGCTAAAGGAGCCTGCGACAGGTTCTTCTACCACCATTTCACCCAGCTGACGCATGATCAGAAAGGCGATAAAACCAGCAATGGCGTAACCCAGGATAATCCCTGGCCCTGCGGACTGTATTACGGAGGCGCTACCCAGAAATAGCCCGGTCCCTATCGCGCCACCCAGCGCGATAAGCTGAATATGGCGGTTTTTAAGGCCGCGCTTTAGCTGCTCGCCGTGCTGTTGACCTTCCATCATGAAACCTCGTACGGTGATTGTTTTTTTGATCTACGCAGTGATGCGTGTGTAAGTTTGCAATTCCGTTTTTTGTATTAATTTGTTTACATCAAAGACGTTTGAATTGTTACAAAAGGACTTCCGTCAGATAAAGAATAATGGTATGCGGCAGCGAATGCACCCGCTTTATGCATGGTTGAAGATGAGTTGCTTAAAAAGGAACCGTTTGTAAAGGTCAGCCTCAAATCCCCTCAACATACGGAATGAATATAAATTCATTATTTTTGAATTAAAAATCGATAAATTGGTAAGTGAATCGGTTCAATTCGGATTTTTATAGTTTAATAATCGTTAAAAAATCCCTTTCCTACGTAAAGTCTACATTTGTGCATAGTTACAACTTTGAAACGTTATATATGTCAACTTGTTAAAATGTGCACAGTTTCATGATTTCAATCAAAACCTGTATGGACATAAGGTGAATACTTTGTTACTTTAGCGTCACAGACATGAAATTGGTAAGACCAATTGACTTCGGCAAGTGGCTTAAGACAGGAACTCATGGCCTACAGCAAAATCCGCCAACCAAAACTCTCCGATGTGATTGAGCAGCAACTGGAGTTTTTGATCCTCGAAGGCACACTCCGCCCGGGCGAAAAACTCCCACCGGAACGCGAACTGGCGAAACAGTTCGACGTCTCCCGTCCCTCCTTGCGTGAGGCGATTCAACGTCTCGAAGCGAAGGGCTTGTTGCTTCGTCGCCAGGGTGGCGGCACTTTTGTCCAGAGCAGCCTATGGCAAAGTTTCAGCGATCCGCTGGTGGAGCTGCTCTCCGACCATCCTGAATCACAGTATGACTTGCTCGAAACACGACACGCCCTGGAAGGTATCGCCGCTTATTACGCCGCGCTGCGTAGTACCGATGAAGACAAGGAACGCATCCGTGAACTCCATCACGCCATAGAGCTGGCGCAGCAGTCTGGCGATCTGGACGCGGAATCAAACGCCGTACTCCAGTATCAGATTGCCGTCACCGAAGCGGCCCACAATGTGGTTCTGCTTCATCTGCTAAGGTGTATGGAGCCGATGTTGGCCCAGAATGTCCGCCAGAACTTCGAATTGCTCTATTCGCGTCGCGAGATGCTGCCGCTGGTGAGTAGTCACCGCACCCGCATATTTGAAGCGATTATGGCCGGTAAGCCGGAAGAAGCGCGCGAAGCATCGCATCGCCATCTGGCCTTTATCGAAGAAATTTTGCTCGACAGAAGTCGTGAAGAGAGTCGCCGTGAGCGTTCTCTGCGTCGTCTGGAACAACGAAAGAATTAGTGATTTTTCTGGTAAAAATTATCCAGAAGATGTTGTAAATCAAGCGCATATAAAAGCGCGGCAACTAAACGTAGAACCTGTCTTATTGAGCTTTCCGGCGAGAGTTCAATGGGACAGGTTCCAGAAAACTCAACGTTATTAGATAGATAAGGAATAACCCATGTCAGAACGTTTCCCAAATGACGTGGATCCGATCGAAACTCGCGACTGGCTCCAGGCGATCGAATCGGTCATCCGTGAAGAAGGTGTTGAGCGTGCTCAGTATCTGATCGACCAACTGCTTGCTGAAGCCCGCAAAGGCGGTGTCAACGTAGCCGCAGGCACCGGTATCAGCAACTACATCAACACCATCCCCGTTGAAGAACAACCGGAGTATCCGGGTAATCTGGAACTGGAACGCCGTATTCGTTCAGCTATCCGCTGGAACGCCATCATGACGGTTCTGCGTGCGTCGAAAAAAGACCTCGAACTGGGCGGCCACATGGCGTCCTTCCAGTCTTCCGCAACCATTTATGATGTGTGCTTTAACCACTTCTTCCGTGCACGCAACGAGCAGGATGGCGGCGACCTGGTTTACTTCCAGGGCCACATCTCCCCAGGCGTTTACGCACGTGCTTTCCTGGAAGGTCGTCTGACTCAAGAGCAGCTGGATAACTTCCGTCAGGAAGTTCACGGCAATGGCCTCTCTTCCTATCCGCACCCGAAACTGATGCCGGAATTCTGGCAGTTCCCGACCGTATCTATGGGTCTGGGTCCGATTGGTGCTATTTACCAGGCTAAATTCCTGAAATATCTGGAACACCGTGGCCTGAAAGATACTTCTAAACAGACCGTTTACGCCTTCCTCGGCGACGGCGAGATGGACGAACCAGAATCCAAAGGTGCGATCACCATCGCTACCCGTGAAAAACTGGATAACCTGGTCTTCGTTATCAACTGTAACCTGCAGCGTCTTGACGGCCCGGTCACCGGTAACGGCAAGATCATCAACGAACTGGAAGGCATCTTCGAAGGTGCTGGCTGGAACGTGATCAAAGTGATGTGGGGTAGCCGTTGGGATGAACTGCTGCGTAAAGATACCAGCGGTAAACTGATCCAGCTGATGAACGAAACCGTTGACGGCGACTACCAGACCTTCAAATCGAAAGATGGTGCGTACGTTCGTGAACACTTCTTCGGTAAATATCCGGAAACCGCAGCTCTGGTTGCAGACTGGACTGACGAGCAGATCTGGGCGCTGAACCGTGGTGGTCACGATCCGAAGAAAATCTACGCTGCATTCAAGAAAGCGCAGGAAACCAAAGGCAAAGCGACAGTAATCCTTGCTCATACCATTAAAGGTTACGGCATGGGCGACGCAGCTGAAGGTAAAAACATCGCGCACCAGGTTAAGAAAATGAACATGGACGGCGTGCGTCATATTCGCGACCGTTTCAATGTGCCGGTGTCTGATGCTGATATCGAAAAACTGCCGTACATCACCTTCCCGGAAGGTTCTGAAGAGCATACCTATCTGCACGCTCAGCGTCAGAAATTGCACGGTTATCTGCCAAGCCGCCAGCCGAACTTCACCGAGAAGCTGGAGCTGCCGAGCCTGCAAGACTTCGGCGCGCTGCTGGAAGAGCAGAGCAAAGAGATCTCTACCACTATCGCTTTCGTTCGTGCCCTGAACGTGATGCTGAAGAACAAGTCGATCAAAGATCGTCTGGTGCCGATCATCGCCGACGAAGCGCGTACTTTCGGTATGGAAGGTCTGTTCCGTCAGATTGGTATTTACAGCCCGAACGGTCAGCAGTACACCCCGCAGGACCGCGAGCAGGTTGCTTACTATAAAGAAGACGAGAAAGGTCAGATTCTGCAAGAAGGGATCAACGAGCTGGGCGCAGGTTGTTCCTGGCTGGCAGCGGCGACTTCTTACAGCACCAACAATCTGCCGATGATTCCGTTCTACATCTATTACTCGATGTTCGGCTTCCAGCGTATCGGCGATTTGTGCTGGGCTGCTGGCGACCAGCAGGCACGTGGCTTCCTGATCGGTGGTACTTCCGGTCGTACCACCCTGAACGGCGAAGGTCTGCAGCACGAAGATGGTCACAGCCACATTCAGTCGCTGACTATCCCGAACTGTATCTCTTACGACCCGGCTTACGCTTACGAAGTTGCTGTCATCATGCATGACGGTCTGGAGCGTATGTACGGTGAAAAACAAGAGAACGTTTACTACTACATCACTACGCTGAACGAAAACTACCACATGCCGGCAATGCCGGAAGGTGCTGAGGAAGGTATCCGTAAAGGTATCTACAAACTCGAAACCATTGAAGGTAGCAAAGGTAAAGTTCAGCTGCTGGGCTCCGGTTCTATCCTGCGTCACGTCCGTGAAGCGGCAGAGATCCTGGCGAAAGATTATGGCGTAGGTTCTGACGTATATAGCGTGACCTCCTTCACCGAACTGGCGCGTGATGGTCAGGATTGTGAACGCTGGAATATGCTGCACCCGCTGGAAACTCCACGCGTTCCGTATATCGCTCAGGTGATGAACGACGCTCCGGCAGTGGCATCTACCGACTATATGAAACTGTTCGCTGAGCAGGTCCGTACTTACGTACCTGCTGACGACTACCGCGTACTGGGTACTGATGGCTTCGGTCGTTCCGACAGCCGTGAGAACCTGCGTCACCACTTCGAAGTTGATGCTTCTTATGTCGTGGTTGCGGCGCTGGGCGAACTGGCTAAACGTGGCGAAATCGATAAGAAAGTGGTTGCTGACGCAATCGCCAAATTCAACATCGATGCAGATAAAGTTAACCCGCGTCTGGCGTAAGAGGTAAAAGAATAATGGCTATCGAAATCAAAGTACCGGACATCGGGGCTGATGAAGTTGAAATCACCGAGATCCTGGTCAAAGTGGGCGACAAAGTTGAAGCCGAACAGTCGCTGATCACCGTAGAAGGCGACAAAGCCTCTATGGAAGTACCGTCTCCGCAGGCGGGTATCGTTAAAGAGATCAAAGTCTCTGTTGGCGATAAAACCCAGACCGGCGCACTGATTATGATTTTCGATTCCGCCGACGGTGCAGCTGACGCTGCACCTGCTCAGGCAGAAGAGAAGAAAGAAGCAGCTCCGGCAGCAGCACCCGCGGCTGCGGCGGCAAAAGACGTAAATGTTCCGGATATCGGCAGCGACGAAGTCGAAGTGACCGAAATCCTGGTGAAAGTGGGCGACAAAGTTGAAGCTGAACAGTCGCTGATCACCGTAGAAGGCGACAAGGCTTCTATGGAAGTTCCGGCTCCGTTTGCAGGCACCGTGAAAGAGATCAAAGTGAACGTGGGTGACAAAGTGTCTACCGGCTCGCTGATTATGGTCTTCGAAGTCGCGGGTGAAGCAGGCGCGGCAGCTCCGGCGGCTAAACAGGAAGCGGCTCCGGCAGCGGCCCCTGCACCAGCGGCTGGCGTGAAAGAAGTTAACGTTCCGGATATCGGCGGTGACGAAGTTGAAGTGACCGAAGTGATGGTGAAAGTGGGCGACAAAGTTGCCGCTGAACAGTCACTGATCACCGTAGAAGGCGATAAAGCTTCTATGGAAGTTCCGGCTCCGTTTGCAGGCGTCGTGAAGGAACTGAAAGTCAACGTTGGCGACAAAGTGAAAACTGGCTCGCTGATTATGATCTTCGAAGTTGAAGGCGCAGCACCTGCGGCAGCTCCTGCGAAACAGGAAGCGGCAGCGCCGGATCCGGCAGCAAAAGCTGAAACTCCGGCAGCAGCACCGGCTGCGAAAGCAGAAGGCAAATCTGAGTTTGCTGAAAACGACGCTTACGTTCACGCGACTCCGCTGATCCGCCGTCTGGCACGCGAATTTGGCGTTAACCTGGCGAAAGTGAAGGGCACTGGCCGTAAAGGTCGTATCCTGCGCGAAGACGTTCAGGCTTACGTGAAAGAAGCGATCAAACGTGCAGAAGCGGCTCCGGCGGCAACTGGCGGCGGTATCCCTGGCATGCTGCCGTGGCCGAAGGTGGACTTCAGCAAGTTTGGTGAAATCGAAGAAGTGGAACTGGGCCGCATCCAGAAAATCTCTGGTGCGAACCTGAGCCGTAACTGGGTGATGATCCCGCATGTTACTCACTTCGACAAAACCGATATCACTGAGCTGGAAGCGTTCCGTAAACAGCAGAACGAAGAAGCAGCGAAACGTAAGCTGGATGTGAAGATCACCCCAGTTGTCTTCATCATGAAAGCCGTTGCTGCGGCACTTGAGCAGATGCCTCGCTTCAACAGTTCTCTGTCGGAAGACGGTCAGCGTCTGACCCTGAAGAAATACATCAACATCGGTGTGGCGGTGGATACCCCGAACGGCCTGGTTGTTCCGGTATTCAAAGACGTCAACAAGAAAGGCATCATCGAGCTGTCTCGCGAGCTGATGACTATTTCTAAGAAAGCGCGTGATGGTAAGCTGACTGCGGGCGAAATGCAGGGCGGTTGCTTCACCATCTCCAGCATCGGCGGCCTGGGTACTACCCACTTCGCGCCGATTGTGAACGCTCCGGAAGTGGCTATCCTCGGCGTTTCCAAGTCCGCGATGGAGCCGGTGTGGAATGGTAAAGAGTTCGTGCCGCGTCTGATGCTGCCGATTTCTCTCTCCTTCGACCACCGCGTGATCGACGGTGCTGATGGTGCCCGTTTCATTACCATCATTAACAACACGCTGTCTGACATTCGCCGTCTGGTGATGTAAGTAAAAAAGCCGGCCCAACGGCCGGCTTTTTTCTGGTAATCTCATGAATGTATTGAGGTTATTAGCGAATAGACAAATCGGTTGCCGTTTGTTGTTTAAAAATTGTTAACAATTTTGTAAAATACCGACGGATAGAACGACCCGGTGGTGGTTAGGGTATTACTTCACATACCCTATGGATTTCTGGGTGCAGCAAGGTAGCAAGCGCCAGAATCCCCAGGAGCTTACATAAGTAAGTGACTGGGGTGAGGGCGTGAAGCTAACGCCGCTGCGGCCTGAAAGACGACGGGTATGACCGCCGGAGATAAATACATAGAGGTCATGATGAGTACTGAAATCAAAACTCAGGTCGTGGTACTTGGGGCAGGCCCCGCAGGTTACTCCGCTGCCTTCCGTTGCGCTGATTTAGGTCTGGAAACCGTAATCGTAGAACGTTACAACACCCTTGGCGGTGTTTGCCTGAACGTCGGCTGTATCCCTTCTAAAGCACTGCTGCACGTAGCAAAAGTTATCGAAGAAGCCAAAGCGCTGGCTGAACACGGTATCGTCTTCGGCGAACCGAAAACCGATATCGACAAGATTCGTACCTGGAAAGAGAAAGTGATCAATCAGCTGACCGGTGGTCTGGCTGGTATGGCGAAAGGCCGCAAAGTCAAAGTGGTCAACGGTCTGGGTAAATTCACCGGGGCTAACACCCTGGAAGTGGAAGGTGAGAACGGCAAAACCGTGATCAACTTCGACAACGCGATCATTGCAGCGGGTTCTCGCCCGATCCAACTGCCGTTTATTCCGCATGAAGATCCGCGTATTTGGGACTCCACAGATGCGCTGGAACTGAAAGAAGTACCAGAACGCCTGCTGGTAATGGGTGGTGGTATCATCGGTCTGGAAATGGGGACCGTATACCACGCGCTGGGTTCACAGATTGACGTGGTTGAAATGTTCGACCAGGTTATCCCGGCAGCTGACAAAGACATCGTTAAAGTCTTCACCAAGCGTATCAGCAAGAAATTCAACCTGATGCTGGAAACCAAAGTTACCGCCGTTGAAGCGAAAGAAGACGGCATTTATGTGACGATGGAAGGCAAAAAAGCACCAGCTGAACCGCAGCGTTACGACGCCGTGCTGGTAGCGATTGGTCGTGTGCCGAACGGTAAAAACCTCGACGCAGGCAAAGCTGGCGTGGAAGTTGACGACCGTGGTTTCATCCGCGTTGACAAACAGCTGCGTACCAACGTACCGCACATCTTTGCTATCGGCGATATCGTCGGTCAGCCGATGCTGGCACACAAAGGTGTTCACGAAGGTCACGTTGCCGCTGAAGTTATTGCTGGTAAGAAACACTACTTCGATCCGAAAGTTATCCCGTCTATCGCCTATACC
>NZ_PTRX01000055.1:0-9384 GCF_002966045.1 Escherichia sp. MOD1-EC5189
GGTCTGACTCCAATTGAATATCGGAATCAGACCTATATGCCTCGTGTTTAACTGTCCAACTTTTTGGGGTCAGTACACAATCAACCAGGGGCTCTACTGTAATGCCTAGACAACATTATAGTAGCCTGATAATTTAGATATGTGTACATCCTACCGGAAAAGATACTTTTCAGGTCATTTATCAATGGGTGTTATTACCACCGGTAGTTTGTTTACGTCTTCTAAATTAACTGGTACCGGAGGTAACCATATTAATCTAGGTTTACGCTCATGGGCTAGTTCTGGTTTCTTACTTCCTGTCCAGTATGTATGCCAGTGTCCCCGGCGTATATGAGGACGTTTGCTACCTATTGTTGTCCGCTCTTTCCCTGTGGGTTCTGCTTGGCGATATTGCCGTATGGCTTGCCCCATTCGAATACCAACGTCCCACTCCCGAATGTTTTGTGCTGGTAGTTCATGGTGAGTGTGAACATGCTTTTTGTGCTTTTCTGACCGTTTAAATTGATTTTTTTCTTTTATATCATTGATCTGTGAACAGATATAAAGCACCATTGATATCTGTGCGTTAAGAAGATTAAACTCCCTGTCTCTGAAATCTTTGAGCTTTTCGTTAACTGTTACGACGACTTCACCATCGATACACTCCATCTTTCTGGAGTCAAGAAGTCCTTCACGAGAGTCCTTTATTCTGATGATATTATTGACGACGTCAACATTCTTTTCTTTTAGCCCTGTAGTTCCTTGACTTTGTTTCAGATCATCAATAATGAAAAGCCGGATAATATTTCCATTATTGTCCAAAAATGGATAAAAGAAAAATCCATGTATCGGATAGGACGTAGGAAGTATAGTATGCAGATTTTCGGCTGAAACATAGATACTCCATGAAGGGAGTTCCTTGAGGATCTGTGCAGGAATGTTATCAACATAGGTGTTAGCCACATCACTGATGATGTCCTCGCTTAGGCGATAAATTTTCTTTGTATAGCGCCAGTATATAAAACACAAAATACTGTGTGGTGACGATAATTCGTTTCCATGAAATAAAGATTCTAGTTTAGAAGCCAGTTCTTCATTTTTTTGTTGGCTCTGGAGACGACTCATTAGTATGCGTTCTTCATCTTTTCTGTCGATAAATAATAATGGATTGTAGCTGCGTTTTTTATTTCGGCATGCAAAGATTTGCTCTTCAAGCCCAGGGATTGTGTTGATGACTTTTTTTATCTTTTTCAGGAAAATAGGTTGTTTTAACTGCGACATTTCCATCTCCTAAGGGGATTCTTTTATTAACTAAAATCAGCATAACATGCGTTGTTGTGAAGTAGAGAACCATGTATTGGGTTGGTTGTTAACTTCAAAAACAACGCTGAATCATTCAAATAATAAAAGGATTGTTACAGATACGAAAGTCGTTAGAATAGCTGCGGGCGCTTGAGGCTGTATGCCGAAAGCGTTTTGTGGACGGTATACAGCAGAAAGCCCCTGGAGATTTTTTTATCAATCAACCAAGGGCTCTACTGTAATGCGTGAACAACATTATAGTAGCCCGATAACCGCCGTAAGGCAATGGAGGGGCTATGATGCCACAGCGAACGTTTTTAATGATGTTAATCGTCGTCTGTGTGACGATTCTGTGTTTTGTCTGGATAGTGAGGGATTCGCTTTGCGGACTCCGGCTCCAGCAGGGAAACACAGTGCTTGTGGCAACGTTAGCCTACGAAGTTAAACGTTAACGGGCAACACGGCGGCAGGTTTTCTGCCGCCGCTTTGTTGCGAAGGCTGACCTCATTGCGCCCTTTCTTCTTCAATGAAGCGTATCCGGTATTGTTTCATTTTCCCTGAAGCCCATTAGCTCCAGCCGAATGCCTTTGCCATCGGGGGCCACGTTCTGCATTTCGCAGATACCACGTCGGGTCATGAGTGTGAAGGCTGTCATTGCCAGCATGGCTAACGCATTTTCCTCGCTTCCGCAGCGTTTCTCGAGAGCATCGGCAATTTCTTCTATGCTCCCCACCTGAAAGCAAGAGTCGAATTCTTTACTCCACTTTTCTGACATCGGATTTTCTCTCTGTATTTATGGGTAGTTATCGAACTGAATGTGCCAGTTTTTTCAGGAGACGGCAAAGTTGAGATGGTTGGTTCTGATTCAGAGCATGAGTTTCCCCGGTGTGACGGGCATGGCGGGGCGGATTTGCAGAAACAACAGATGTAAAAAAACCGACTGGTGAGGTCGGCTTTTTTACTGTTCCGCTACAGAGTTGGTTGCTCTGGACGGGAAAAGACAGTCTGTATCTAACATAATCAATTCTATGCTTTGTCCCACACTATGTCAAAAATCCTGCTAATCAAGTAGTATACAAAATGTTAGCTCTACTGATTGTCTGAGTTCGACAACTGACGGATTTGTTAAGTCCTGGTCGGAATAACAGGTGGTGCTGCTTCCGGTGCTCTGGTCGGAGTGAGGCAGTCTGTATCTAACAATAGAGGCAACCGTAGTGACAGGCAGCCCATGAGTAAGCTGCGGTGTTTCGCTCCCTTATCAAGGGAAAACGGATGATTAATCTGTTAATCATCGTTCTCAGGGCAGTGGTTGCCGTTGCAAACGCGCTGATTGCTGTTCTGGAACTGATCCGGGAACTTGTCGACTGATAAGCCTGGAAACGTAACTAAGGGCAGGAGGTGACCGCTTCCTGCCCTTTAACAAAAAGAGATCTCACGTTAAAAATTTGTACCCTTCTTTAACTTCCAGTGCCTGCTCCTTTGAGTCAAACATCAGTCTTGTTTTCCCGGGAACACCCCATGAAATGTATTCGACATCTATCCACCATTTTCCATATTCTTCATACGGCCCGGATATTACTTTTTTGACAAAGGCGTCTACCAGATTCATTGTTTTTTCCTTTTTGTGTTGAAAATAATTAATGCCAGAGCACAACGAAAATAATGAATGCACTGGCTGTGATAATTGCGATTTTCTCCCATATGATATTTTTCTCATGGGGGATTCTACGGAGATTATTTCTTCGCATTGAGATACCGGTATTCATGTTTTATCAGCTTATGGGGTTAAATAGTCACGGACATCATGCGGACGGTTCCCTGTCACATGCCATCTGGTTTTTTCATTCAAATTGAGAGATATTACTAAGTTGAGTCGCTTGCGATAGTGGACTCCTGTTTGTAAGTGAGTGCCATTGTTTATTTCATGAAGAGGATTGATTATGAGCATGCCTCCTGCGATAGCTAATACTTTCTTGTTTGAAATGATGAAGAGTAAATCAAAAGACGTTACACTTGCTGTGATCTATGCATTAGGTGAAGGCCGATGTCAGGCGGAGAACATTACGCGTGAATTACATAGATTGAGTCAAAGTGATGATATGGAAATAAAAATTGCTGCGATTAAAGCACTTGGTCGAATTTATCGGTAACGGCATAAGTTATCTGTTGTAATGAACAAAAGCCGGCTCATTTGAACCGGCTGTTATGGAGGGAGCTTATCTTAAAATACTTCGGCTACAGGCATGCCTGCAATCTGCTCCCACTCCTTACGCTTTTCCTGAATCAGACGAGGAAAGTCGACAGGGTAATCATATCCTCGACTTGCCATAGCGTGCATGGTGTTTGATGCGGTTTCTGGATGAGTACACCATGATGGAATAGGAATCATTGGCAGATTGATGTATTTTGTATGAATTTCCAGTGTTTTGTCGTCTGTTACAGTACGAGTGAAATTATGAATGTCAAAACCGATAACATCCATAATGTTGCCTGGATAGATACGGACATACAACATTGTGCCATTTTTAAGGTCAATACCAAAATAAGCTCCCTGAGTTAAAGATAATCCTTCATACCCCTTCTCTGGAGAGTAGAAGCCTGACTCTTTTATTGTTTGTACAACTTTTCTTATCTTTTCTCTCCTTGTCTTTGCACGTGAATACATCCATATACCTGGCGCAAGTAATAAGAACCACCATAACAATATGTAGAAATAAGCATTAACGTCTTTCCCGTAATATGGGTCTATTATCAATCCAGTGATAGACATAACACCACAAAACAGGAAAAAAGGAATGCCAAGAAAGAAATAAGCTTTCCTTAATACATAATAAAGTAGCCACCAGGTTGGAAATCTGTCAGTTGTCTCTTTTTTGGTTTTCATATAATGCCTCCCCTCGTACTATTTATTATTCTAATACCGATGGGGAGGTTGTGCAATATTTATATTGGTCTTATCCTTTTATTCCATCTTTCTCGTCTTTCCCTTTTGTTAAATCTTTTAGATGTTCATTTTTTATTCCGGGAGCATGTCGGATATTGCGACTTCCTCCAATAAATATTTCCTTAACAGAATTTGCCATGCTGCCAAGTGTGTTAGCTCCATCACGTCCACCCAGGAAATTAATAACATGATCAGGTAGGTAGGCCTGAAGGGCAAATATGGCAGCTACAGTGGTTGTACAAATTCTGGCGTATATCAGCAGGAAACCAGCAAGACTGAAAATACCGGTCAGCGAATTGAACTGTACGTTAACCAGGGCAGCGCCAAATAATGTATTCAGTATTGTGCCTACAGCGATGATGGCTACAGAAGCAAAGAAAAAACCGAAGACCATGATGGGCGGCCTTATCATACTATCAATTAAGTATATATAACCGTAGGCTGCCCGACTTCCTCTGTCTTCTGATGTCCCGAGATGTGTTGCAGCCCACAGAGGCCCGGCGGTACATCCTATTAATACGCTGACTATCCAGTTCCCGATGCCTGTCATCCAGAAAATAAACGGAATAAATGGTAGGTAAATTGATAAGGAAAATCCAGCGCAGAACATCAGGAACAAAAGAAAGTAAACTGGTGGAGCAAGTGCTTCAAACAGCGCGGTAAGCATCGAAGCGGCACCTGTTAGTGAGTTAAATAGTTTTACAAGAATTGAAGCGTCGCCACCGGCAACTACAACTCTGGCAGTTGTATATATAGTCCAGAGTCCTTCAGTGCTGACCATTGTTATATCTCCGATATTTTTCATTTTTATCAGAGGGTTGACTTGATTACTGGTGGTGCCTGAACCACTTATTTCTGTTGCAATAAGATTTGTGTAATACGCCATGTTTCTGCCTAATATTGCAGATATTGCAGAGTTTGGATCTTGCGCATTAGCCATTCGTTGCTCATTGGCTGATGTAACAGTGCCCAGAGGCGGTGTATAGGTGGTGTTCTGTAATTGAGTCTTGTAGGCACTCATGACTGCACTGAATAAGTCAGTATCACCAACTTCTCCCAGTGATGACATTGAGGTTACAGCTGGAGCTCTGTCAGCCAGCTCTGCCAGACGTTGGTTAGCAGTGGCAAAGGTCTGATACCACGCGCCAAGCGTCACCCATCCATAGGTTGTGAGATAAGACTTGAGAGCTTCTTTCCTGGATTGTTCTCCGTTATCAATAGGTAATGATTTTTGTACAGCACGTTCATACTCGTCGGCTGCTCTCTGAATCCGTGTCTCGATATCCGGCAGTGTTCCGTTGCCAGAATTTCTTTTTTCCAGAAATGTTGTCACAAACTCACTGGCAGCGTTGTCCATGTCGCTAATCATATTATCCATGGCTGCACGTTGTGCTGAGATAACACCGCTGTATTCGTTTTTACTGAAGGGATTAAAGAATTTTCCAATCGTCGACTGATCTGTTGTTCCGTTCCCTTCTACTGACAGGCTGGCAGTACCACAGATACCGCTGCCATTGGATACTGTGACAGTGTAATTACCACTGGCGGTTTTAGCTGATTCTGTCATCAGTGAAGTCGAGGATTTGGCCGTCTGATTAAAATCATTTAGCCCTGCGTTAACCGCATACTTACACAGTTCCATTTCAAAAATGCCACGCGCTGCTGTTTGTGTGGATGCCTGAACTGGCTGTACAGTCATTGAATAACCATTTGCGATATTATCAGCGGCAACTTGCACCATCACATTGGCGGACCCCACCCCCATTATCGATGCGCCCCATAACATAATGAGCTGAGCGAGACTCCAGCCATTTCCGGTAGGAACGATCATCAGAAAACCTGCGACGAAACTCAGTATGCCGACAATATCGCGCCCGACGCTGAATACCTGTCCCTGATGCCCCGAACGCACAACATGGCGGATACTAATGAAGATACACCAGACGATAGCAAGTACGGCAATGATATTGTTGAACACCCAGAACATGCTTCCGATCAGGGTGGGGTCGCTGGTTGACAGTGGATTGGTGACCACATCACCGAATATCGTGACCAGCGCCTGGCGGGACAGATCGTCAGGATTGGTGGCGGCAGACACAATATCCTGATAGGTCACTGAAGCCATTGCCGGCAGTGAGGATATAGCAAGGCCTGCACAGAGTGCGCGAAGTAAAATTTTCACAGTAACTCCGGAATAGAATTGCGTATGGGCAAAGGCCACACAGGATTTAATTAAGGGGGATGGCGACATGCCAGTGGTACTGGCATCTGGACGTGATCAGTATTGTTTACTGGTTACGGCAATTAATGTGGCATTGCGCCAGCCATTGCGGTCGTTCAGAAAATCACGGAAAGTCCCCTGCTCGGGTTCGCTGACTTTTCGTTCATGCAACTGCCAGAGGCGGTATGTAACTATCAGAGCTCTGGAAGCACAAAGAGCGACGCCTGACAGTATCAACATAAGAGTGCTGATGGCGCGTACCAGTGTCATCAAAGGTAATGAGGAGGCGGCAAAGAGCATACCGCTGAGGAATAAAGCGATGGCCAGCAGACTCCAGCAGCATAACCGCCATGCTGTTCTGCGCCGACGGAAACGGCGATCCAGATCGTCTACTGACATATGGCTGGCCTGCAGAGCTTCTTCCCACGAGAGGCAGAGTTGCGCCTTTTTATTATTTACCTGACGGAATTTTTCCAGCCTGCTTTTTTGTTGCTTTAGCATATGCTGTACAGAATTCGTTATCAGGCGAGTTTCCATCAGCGGAACAAAAATGTTAATAATCCTCCGGGTGGCTATGCGGGTTATGGATGGTGATTTTTTGACGTTTTTCGTCTGGTCTGAATTTTCCGGTAACTTATTCATTTTTTCAGTCCTGTTCTGACGTCAGCTTTCAACGTGCGTTTGCCTGATTGATTGTTTTCTCAAGGCTACCGAGTTGTTTTTCATAATACTGGCGGGCAGTCAGAGCCAGTTGCTGGCCAGAGATAACATTACCCTGGCGGATCTGTTCTTTCAGATCGTTCAGCTGCCAGTTCATTTGCGCAGTGATTCTTACCAGTTCACGGAGCAGGTTATCCCCCTGCATTTCCTGTAAATCCACCAGGTATGCTGTGTTGGCGTAGCGCCGACCAGCCTCAAAAGCTTCAAACTCACGGGTACTCATATATCCCCGTGCTTTTGCTTCTGGTGAAGCCACCTGGTCGAAGTAAGCGGCCGCTGAGTCTGACTGCAGTGTTTCAGCCAATGCTTTACGTGTGCTTTCATTAGGCGTGCTGTCAGCAATCAACGTCAGTTGGGGATTCGACGCAGAATCAATGATGCCGTTGTATTCGTTCTGGAGTCCGACGTAGGTTCGCCCACTCTGGGTATTCACTTCTCCTTTACCCAGAGCACGACCGGCAGAGGGGCGGGAAGTGTTTTTCATGTAAGCCGTCGCTGCATCTATTTGCTTCTGATCCCATGTCAGTGCCGCAGGTGTGTCCGCTGTACCTGCGCCGTGGTAAATCGAGCGTACCTGACTGTCTCCACCTGGTATTTCGCCCACAGAAGGACAAACGGCGGTTCCTCCAAAACGTGCATATTCTGCTTCTGTACAGTAACTGGCGTGTATGGCCGCGCCATCATAAGCTTCCCGCACGGGAGAGTTTGCTGCGCTGGCCAGACGGTCGCGGATGTTACGGTTGCTCACACCGCCACCTTTACTGAGTTTTGAGGCTGCGGATGCTGAGGCACTTTTGCTTTCTGTTGCAATCCCTGATGCGGATTCACTGCAGATGGAGTCTGGCACGGTGAAGCTTTTCCGTGCCTCCTCGAGGCGCTGAGTTTCATTACTGAAAATCATCTGCTGACGTGTCGCCTGTCCGTTCTGGGCAATGACACTTGCCAGCTTTTCAGAGTTCTGATTGATAGCGGTACCCGTGGCTGTCTGGGTACTCAGTATGTTGCCAAGGACATCTTTGATGGCTTCCATTCTGGGGATGACCTGCTCTTCAACAGGCCGGCTGGCGACGACGGTGACTGAATAAGCATGAGCCTGGCATGCCGTTCCACTCAGGGTGGCTATAAGGGCTGCGAGTAATGTTTTTCTTTGCATTTTATTGTCTCCTGCTCGGGATGGAGCACAAGGTCAGGAAGGCTGTCGTATTTTCTGTCTTCAGGTAGTGGGGCCAGTGGGAAACACTGATATCGCCTGGTGATATAACCTTTCCTGTTCCGGTTATCGATGATGCTGAAAGAACGACGTCTGACGCGCCGTAAGGTGGAAGGGTCAGTATCCATAACAGGCCAGTCACCGGCACTCAGTGCCGGCGTTCCGGGAACGGATGGCCATAACCAGGTATCATCGGACATCAGCGAAGCCAGCGGTGAAGGGAGTATCCACTGGATGACATGCTGAACGTCGAATGGTGCTTCATCCGGGACAGAAACCTGCCATATTGCCGTTGTTATCAGCTCATCTGTGCTGGACGGCAACAACAGCCGCATGCCTGTGACCTTTCCCTGTGTTCTGGCATCCGAGGCGTATATCACTCTGGGATTGGGGGCCGGATGTAACCTGAAGACACGTGACGGCAGAGTGAATGAGAAACTGTCACCTTTTACCTCAAGTTTTTTAAGAAATACCTGCCCTCTGGCAGGTCTCCGGCAGCGTGGGGTGATATGAATTGTACACATCAGAGATTGTATCCCTGTTTTCGGATGAGCTCCGAGGCCAGTTCTTCAATAACATTGTCACTGTTATGTTGGCCCGCCCGGTGCTCAATTAATGACGTTGCAGAACCTCTGGGGAAGTTTTCGGCCAGAATCTTACGTGCCCGAACTGAACCTAACTTATTTGTCAGTGTTTTACGCAGGGCACTGTCTTTTGGCGATGAGTTCAGCGCCCATAGCTCCAGTGGACCGACGGTAAATTTGAGTATTCTCGCAAGCGTGCCACTTTTTACCCTGAATACTCCCAGAACAGGAACACCACTACCATCTGGTGCCGGGCCTTCCGGCATTTTCAGGAAGCGTTTCAGCATAAATTCAGGAACGTTGAAGTTATCCCTCAGTACGGGGATATCTTCGGGTTTGTAGCGCAGTGTCAACGACGGATGAAAAGTGATCCACTTATATCTCCACCAACGGCCCAATATTGATCCACCGTTTTACTCAGGAT
>NZ_PTRX01000056.1:0-8288 GCF_002966045.1 Escherichia sp. MOD1-EC5189
TCAGGGCGATTAACATCGCCTTTTGCTGCTTCATAGCCTGCTTCTCCTTGCCTTTCGGCACGTAAGAGGCTAACCTAGATTTGCCGTTCATAGATTGAGCCTCAGATTAATGTTAAGCGTCTTGCAGGACGCGTAATGTTAACTGGGGCTTTTCTCTATCTGCCTTTGGTGTTCATGCCTGAGACAGATAGCCTCAAGCACCCGCAGCCATTCTACTTAACTCCCGTTACCTCGCCAATATAAAATCAATCAGAAAGGCGATCCATAAGAACAACAGCAAGACAATAAATTGCCATTACAGCTGCAATAGCCAGCGCACATTTGAGAACCAGCACGACAACCTCCTGTATTGGACGTACACCAGTCCTGATAAATATGAGGCTGTCTCATCATTGATGAGATACAACTATTGGGTATAGTTTCTGTGATTTTGTTCTGTAGAAATGGAACACAACAACCAGTCACCACCAGCACTTCTTTAAATACGCCAAGTCCGACGCAAGCTAACCTTCTAGTCCGCTTTGAGCGAAAAGCAGACTGTCACGCGTTGAAGTTAATTGTATTACTTAGATAAACACTATCATTTTCCTGACGTTAAGTTGTATCTTTGATAGGATTAAAAAACGTATAGATAGCTTATGCTACTGAGGGAATAAAAATGACGAAAATTAGTGAACGATGGAAGCACAATGGCATTACTGAAGGTTATTGCAATATTTGTGGGAAATATGGCTTGCTCACAAAAGATCATGTTCCTCCAAAGTGCGCCATAACCTTAGGCCCTGTTTTGCAGAAAACAGTTAGCGAATTTTTTGGTATTCAGGAACCAGTTAAACCATTAAATGCTAAAAATGGCTCTTATTTCAGAACCATTTGCAGCCACTGTAACAATAAGGTATTAGGTGGGCTCGATGTTGCAATTGAAAATGTAACAAAGTCCTTTAAAGAACAGTTAAGTCGATATATGAATGGTATGAATGTATATCCATTCATTAGAATACCTTTTGATAGCATATCTTTCACTAAGGCTATGATTGGGCACGTGCTATCAGCAACTTCAGTTGAAGATTGTAAAAAAGAACCCGTAGATAGCCCCTTCTATACACCTTTAAAGGATTATGTTTTGGGTAAAAATTCAAGTTTTGAGGAAACTCATGATATTTACTACTGGTTTTACCCACACAGAATGCACATATCCGCTCAAAGTGTAGCATTTATGAACGAAGGACATGTGGCATTTATTTGTGCTTTACATTTTTTTCCTATCGGTTTTATTATCACAATGAAAAATGAAGGAACATACCCTGCCCACTCTACAAAATTAGAACTTGAAGATAAATTCCTTACATTTAATATGACCTCTATAAATTATGAGTATACGACATTTCCATTTGTAAATCTTAAGGGAAACCAAATGTATGCGATAAGCAACGGTCATACTTGTGTGAGTTATCCAATAATTAAGTGACGGCTAAATCATACAATCTACGCATGTTCACTTTCTACATATACCATCTATAATGTCCGCTGTTGGCACAAAGTGGACAACCACGCTAGCTCTACCCTGTGCCACAAAATGTCAATTTGCATCTGAACTAATGCACTTTAATCTCGTCACTTCAATAAATACCGAACATCCCCCTGATAAAACGACAATATGCGCTGCATAACTTCGCTCTTCCGGCACTCGCGACAGATTATGTTTAGGCGACTGTCGTAGCGACGTATTTCTCCGTCAGGTAACGACCAGATAAGGTCCGGATCAACCACAACCGGTTTCTTCAGCTTTGCCCTCGATAATTTTTTGCGGGCATTTTGCCAGTCTTTACGAGCCTGTTCAGACGGGAATAACCCGTAGCCAGAATTGTATACATCGCCACTGGCAACCAGCTCTCTGGCCAGAACGCTCATCAGATATCTTGTTGCCCCAGTTTTAGCTTCCAGTTGTCGTAACGTCTCGCGCCCACTCTGGCGTACGAGTTCAAGAACCTGTCCTTTAATTTTTTCCCGCTCTTCTTGTGTAAAAACTTTTGCCACAAGCCCTCCTGAAAATTACCTCATGACCAGAAATTAACACTTACCCCCTGAAGCCCGGCGGAATTTCGTTATCCGGTTCAGAAATATGATTCACACAACGCTGGTTGTTCGTGCCGCTTACCGGGAGCAACCAGGGGTTCTCAAAATTCCGGTCCGGTCCAAAAAACGTCGTCGCTCGCTGAACAAATTCCGTTCCCGTTTTCCCGGTAGCCGCCAGGTATCTTGCGTAACGCCTCACACCATCCAGCATGGCCTCTGGTGGCACCCCCTCGCGTAATCTGGCCTTCCAGGCACTGAAAGCGGATTTCTTCGGGTTTGCCCCAGCACGCAACGGGTATTCCCGCCAGACCTGTTCGAACACATCCGGATAATCTACTCGTCCCACAGGCTGCCCGGTGTTTTCCGGGACTACCCGATCGGCTTCCCGCTGAATGGCGGAATCGGCTTCAGGCTGCTGCAGTTGGTGTGATTGCTCCGGCCTTGCGGTCATCACCTGCTGCACAGCGCCCGAATCGGCTTTCAGCGCATACGCTGAATCGGCTTCCGGTGTCGTGCCTGCTGGCTGACCAAGATTGACGGTCTGAACATCCCCTGCCTGGTTCGTGGCGTTTTTTACGCCATGGACCATAGTGTTTTGATCTTCTTGATCTGTATCTTTATCTGTATCTTTATCTGTCGTGACTCGTCGTGACATGTGCGTGACATTTCGTGACGCGCCGTGACAATCGCCATTTTGTTCCCGCTTTCTTTCCCTCTCTCGCTGCGCCCTCTTGCGCTCTGCAGGAGATTTTGCGGTTTGCGAAATATTGCCGTTGTCCTCTTTAAGCACCTGGCGTTTTTCCCATCCAGTGATTAAATCACCATCAAGTACCCGCCCCTGCATCGTCTGCAAAATTGAATCAATTACCTCTTCTGTCACGTCGAGCGCACTTGCCAAATCTTCTGTCGTGACATCAATGTGACCTCGCGTGACATTTCGTGACGCGCTCACCAGGAGGTGGATATACACTGCCATCACTGTTGCAATTGGCTGCCCTGACACCCTGGCAATTGTTCGCCACTTAGGGTCATTTGGCATGTCATGCCATAATCTGAGCCAAGCGTTAGCCATACTCACCTCTTCTGATACCGAATCTTTTTACTCACGAGTTGCCGGAAGCGATTCGATATGGCTATTGTCAGTCAATGTACTGCCACAGCATTTCCTGCCGGGCCACCACGGTTCATCTGATTGAAACCGGCGATTGCCACTGCGACAAAATCATCAGCGTCTCTCACCAATCGCTCCCGCGTCTCCACCAGCTCCCGAAAATAAGCTGAACTGTGGCTGCGCATTCTGGCCACCAGCAAAGGTGGCATTGCCTTTTCGATCGCTGGTAACAACGCCTGAATTTTTTCAACTGCATCAGGGGTGTCTTTCTCTACCCAGCGGAAAATTTTCTGGGTATTGCGAGCCAAGGCTTCCGGATGGCTGTCGTCATACAGTTCAGGAAACGTCATACCCAACTCAAAATAAGCCTGGGTTATTCCAGCTGCTGGAACTTTTTCGCCATCAGGACGCGCCCAGGCATTCATCGCCATGCGGATGTGTTCATGCTTGATTTTCATGAATCCCCCCTTGGTTAGAAGGCGGATTATGATCAGAACCGGGAATGACAACCGTCGGTATGTGTAACTCATATTTGAGCGCCCCGGCAGTGACTGCCTGAATTAGCAACGCCCATTTCCACGGAACCTCTTCC
Organism: Escherichia sp. MOD1-EC5189; assembly: GCF_002966045.1. Lineage (NCBI taxonomy): Bacteria > Pseudomonadati > Pseudomonadota > Gammaproteobacteria > Enterobacterales > Enterobacteriaceae > Escherichia > Escherichia sp. MOD1-EC5189. Next base: position 3,780 of record NZ_PTRX01000056.1, read on the forward strand.
CCCCACATGCTGACTGTGGTTTTTGACGTTCCTAGAGCTGCGGCTGTTTTAACAACTCCGCCAAAATAGCCTAATACTTCTGATTTTTTCATGAGTCGCTCCATAAAACTGAACGCCAAAAGTTTAATAATCAAAACCAAAGAAAGTCAAGAAACAAAACCATCTGTGTTTTAAAATCAAAACATGAGCAAGCAAACAATATCTGAACGCATAACCCAACGTATGCATGCGCTAAACCTGAAAGGCAAAGACCTTGTCAATGCCACTGGCGCATCAAAAGGCTCCGTAAGTCAATGGATGAACGGTGGAGGAGCGCCGTCCTCGCGTTACATAAGTTCACTGGCAAAGATATTGAAAGTAAACGAAAATTGGCTTCTTAATGGAGGAGTGTTAAATACAGGTGATTCGCTTGATCTATCTTTACCGCCGATAAAAACGGTTCCGCTACTATCACTTCAGCAGGCAGCAAGCTGGAGTGATTATATGAAAAATTCCTCAATAACCTCTTGTGTGCAGCTTGTCGGAGAAATCCCGGCCAATACCTTTGCAGTTGTTCTAGAGAGTGACAGTATGTCAACATCTGGTGGGGGAGTTTCCATCCCAAATGGTTCAACAGTTTTTGTTGATCCCGATCGAACCGTACAACCAGGAAATATTGTCCTTGCCTTACCCAAAGGGACCACAACACCTGTCATTCGTAAACTGGAGATAGAAGGGCCGGATATTCTTTTAGTCCCCACAAATCCTCGCTACCCTTCAATTATGCTGGATGATCTATCTTGCATATTGGGCGTATGCTTTAAAATTCAACAAGATATTTAACCAACCTCATCTATTTGATTAACTGTATGCCATCGTGGTGATGGCTTAACAGCTGCCTGCTTAAAATGTTTTGATAAAAAAACATTGACCTGAAAAGTTCATTTTTCTAAACTTCATTCATTCCCTCACCCCACCCCACAGAATGCAGGGCAATACTTCGAGTTACCAGGCAGTGGTCAGGGGTTAAGTAGCCAGCCCGAGGCGTAAGAACATGACGGCAGGGTTCAACTTTAATAACTATGCAGCAGGTTTTTGTTCCGCTACCCCGGCGTTAAGGGGAAATGAGGTCAACATGGATACTATCGATCTTGGCAACAACGAATCTCTGGTGTACGGCGTGTTTCCCAACCAGGACGGCACATTCACCGCGATGACGTATACCAAAAGCAAAACGTTTAAAACCGAAAATGGTGCCCGTCGCTGGCTGGAAAGAAACTCAGGTGAGTGATATGGATTTCGACACAATCATGGAAAAGGCTTACGAAGAATACTTCGAAGGCCTTGCCGAAGGCGAAGAAGCTCTCAGCTTCAGTGAGTTTAAACAGGCGCTTTCCAGCTCGGCAAAATCTAACGGCTGATAAGCGAAGCAGCACCGCGAGGAATCAGTATGCAGAAACGAGAACCCGTCATCATCGCGCCAGACTATACCGATGATGAACTTTATGAGTGGATGCGCCAGAAAATTAATGCAGCGCAGGATCTGAAATGGGCCAATGAAGCCAGGGCTAAGCAGGCTGAAAATCTGTCCGCTCTGGAGCAGGATATCACCAGGCTGGAAAAAGCAGCGGCATTAAGCATTGCCAGAATGATTACATACCCGCGTTAATAGCTAACCAACGAAGCTAAGGTTGGTAATTAAGGAGTTCTCCACGGGTGAGGTGGAGTGCGTGCGCCGGACACGGGTGAGCATCCGGCACTGACAGTTTACTGAAAGGATATTTCCATGAAAAGTCAGACCATAACGCGAAAGCGCACGGCGAGGTAGCTGGTTCATAGATAGCCTGTCGTTAAATTTTCGTCGACCGTGCTCTTCCGGTTGTGGCACTCCGCGAAATGGCGCGGCGGTAAGTATGGCGGGGTTATTCCTTCCCCGTTGAGGACACCGGGTTGTCAGGTTGACCATACGCTTAAGTGACAACCCCGCTGCAACGCCCTCTGTTATCAATTTTCTGGTGACGTTTGGCGGTATCAGTTTTACTCCGTGACTGCTCTGCCGCCCTTTTTAAAGTGAATTTTGTGATGCGGTGAATGCGGCTAAGCGCACGCGGAACAGTTAAAACCAAAAACAGTGTTATGGGTGGATTCTCTGTATCCGGCGTTAATTGTTAACTGGTTAACGTCACCTGGAGGCACCAGGCACCGCATCACAAAACTCATTGTTGAGGGCGCGATAATGAAAACGTTATTACCAAACGTTAATACGTCTGAAGGTTGTTTTGAAATTGGTGTCACTATCAGTAATCCTGTATTTACTGAAGATGCCATTAACAAAAGAAAACACGAACGGGAGTTATTAAATAAAGTATGCATTGTTTCAATGCTGGCCCGTTTACGTCTGATGCCAAAAGGATGAGCACAATGAATCCAGTATTTGCACTTATTCTGACGGTTTTTCTTGTTTCCGGAGAGCCAGTTGATATTGCAGTCAGTGTTCACAGAACAATGCAGGAATGTATGGCAGCAGCAACCGAACAGAAAATTCCAGGCAACTGTTATCCGGTCGATAAAGTTATTCACCAGGATAATAACGAAATCCCGGCAGGATTTTAAAACAGCACCGTAATAAATATCCAGTTTCATTCTTATATGTCAGCAATGGCAGAGATTTGTTCACCCTTAAATCTGTGATGAGGTTTACCAATAATGAGCACTGATAAAGAAGAATTTGCACTATATTGCGAAGCAAAAAATGACAAAGTAAGAAAACGCCTAGGAATTAAAGGTGGTTTTTACTGGACTACAGCAAAAAAATTATCTGTTGCAATCTCCCGCTGCATTACCGCAATGGATGACAACGATTATGATGAAGACGACTTTAAAAAACCCGTCCGCGTCAATTTGCCCGTTGTTGACGACCTTCCGCCAGAAGGCGTGTTTGATACTGAATTCTGCAACCGCTATGAAAAAGGCGGGAAAGATGGCATCACAATGACATTTATCGGCCCTTCCCCCTCTGTTCAGGACAAACCAGCCAGCACTGACAATACCAACATCAACGGCGAAGACATGACTGAGATTGAGGAGAGCATGCTTCTGCCTGTCTCCGGTCAGGAACTGCCCATTCGTTGGCTTGCTCAACACGGCAGCGAAAAACCAGTAACGCACGTTTCACGCGACGAACTCCAGGCATTACACATTGCACGGGCTGAAGAACTACCGGCTGTTACTGCCCTGGCTATTTCGCATAAAACCAGTCTGCTCGACTCGCTGGAGATTCGCGACCTCCACAAACTGGTTCGTGACACTGACAAAGTTTTCCCTAATCCTGGTAATTCAGACCTGGGACTAATAACTGCTTTTTTCGAAGCATACCTGGACGCTGACTACACTGATCGGGGTCTGCTGACAAAAGAGTGGATGAAAGGAAATCGTGTTTCACGCATCACCCGCACGGCTTCCGGTGCTAATGCTGGCGGTGGGAACAAAACCGATCGCAATCCGAATTTAGTACACACCCTCGACACACTGGATGTGGAGATTGCAGCAGCCACACTTCCGATGGATTTTAATATTTATGAAATTCCGGGCAGCGTTTATCGTCGCGCAAAAGAAGTAGTTCTGAACAAAGAAAATCCGTTCAAAGAATGGTCCGCAGCACTTCGTGCAACCCCGGGTATTCTGGACTATTCCCGCGCCGCTATCTTTGCACTTATCCGAAGCGCACACCCTGAATTTTATCACTACCCGGGACGCCTTCAGGGGTATATCAACGCCTATTTGACGGAAACTGATCACGAGAACCCCAGCAAGGAAACTCTCACAGCTGCCCGGCATACGCCGGAAAAAGATATCCTGGAAGAAATTAACCGCGAGGTGGTTACTGAGCGTGAAACAGAAGAAGAAAAACCACAACCATCTGACGCAATGGCAGGTGAACAGGCAACAACTGAAACAATGGAACCGGATACAACTGAACATGGCCAGAACGCGCAGTCGCTGGATGCTCAGTCGCAGGTGAGTTCCGCTAACCAAGTAAAAGTCACCGCTGACGAAGTAAACAAAATTATGCAGGCAGCCAATATCAGCCAGCCTGACGCCGATAAGTTACTTGCTGTATCGCGTGGTGAATTTGTTGAGGGGATTAGCGACCCGAATGATCCGAAATGGGTCAAAGGGATCCAGACTCGCGATTCTGTGAACCAGAACCAGCATGAATCGGAACGGAACGACCAAAAAGCGGAACAAAACAGCCCAAATGCGTTACAAAACGAGCCAGAAACGAAACAATCCGAACCAGTGGCGCAACAGGAAGTGGAAAAAGTCTGCACCGCCTGCGGTCAGAGCGGTGGCGGCAACTGCCCTGATTGTGGTGCGGTGATGGGTGACGCAACATGCCTGGAAATATTCGATGGAGAGAATCAGCCTGAAGTTCAGGAAGATGATCCGGAGGAAATGGAAGGCGCTGAACATCCACACAAGGAGAACACTGGCGGCAATCAGCATCACGATAGCGATAATGAAACTGGC